>JAYVPU010000186.1:0-5592 GCA_043757205.1 Comamonadaceae bacterium
TTCGACGTTCAAATCGAGACCAGACTGAAACACCAAATTCAACAAGTAAATCATTAACTTACGACGTCCTGATGTGCAAACGTTGGGACACTACTGATATTTGGCTCCTCTTTGTTGATTAAATGGTGCTACTGTCTCGCCGCATTTCAGTGTAGGCTATCTCCATGCGCCAAGAAAATTCTGAGCCATCGACAACCAAACCAACGCTCGACAACGGCGTGACTAGCCCCGCCCAACTGGCCCTGCGCCAGATCCTGATCGACACCTACCATGAGAACGTGGCCTATATGCACCGCAACTGCGAGGTGTACCGGGCCGAGGGCTTCAAAGCCCTCTCCAAGATAGAAGTCAAAGCCAATGGGCAGCGCATCCTGGCCACGCTGAACGTGGTGGGAGACGAGGGCATTGTGGCCTGTGGCGAGTTAGGCCTGTCCATGGACGCGTTCGCCCGGATGGGCGTGGCAGACGGCCACCCGGTCACCGTGTCGCAGGCCGAGCCGCCCGAGTCCATGGGTGCGCTGAATCGAAAAATCAACGGCGAACGGCTGGATCAAGACGACTTTCGTGCCATCGTGCGCGACATCGCCGAGCACCATTACTCCAAGATTGAGTTAACAGCCTTTGTGGTGGCCACCAACCGCGATGAGCTGGATCGCGAGGAGGTGTACTTCCTGACCCAAGCCATGGTGGATGCCGGGCAGCGGCTGGACTGGCAAGAGCTGCTGGTGGTGGACAAGCACTGCATTGGCGGCATCCCCGGCAACCGCACCTCCATGTTGCTGGTGCCCATCGTGGCGGCGCATGGCATTTTGTGCCCCAAGACGTCTTCACGCGCCATCACCTCGCCTGCGGGCACGGCCGACACCATGGAGGTGCTGGCCCATGTCGAGTTGCCCATGGCGCAACTGCTAGACATCGTGCGCACCCACCGGGGCTGTCTGGCCTGGGGCGGTACGGCCAATTTGTCACCGGCGGATGACGTGCTGATTTCGGTGGAGCGCCCGCTCTCGCTGGACTCGCAAGGGCAGATGGTGGCGTCTATCTTGTCTAAAAAAATTGCGGCAGGCTCTACCCATTTGGTGCTGGACATCCCCATCGGGCCCAGTGCCAAGGTGCGCTCCATGCCCGAGGCGCAGCGCCTGCGTCGCCTGTTTGAATATGTGGCCAAGCGAATGCGGCTGACGCTGGACGTGGTGATCACGGATGGTCGCCAACCCATTGGTTTTGGCATTGGCCCGGTGCTGGAGGCGCGCGACGTGATGCGCGTGCTGGAAAACGACCCGCTCGCCCCCAACGACCTGCGGCAAAAGTCATTGCGCCTGGCCGGTCGCCTGATTGAGTCCGATCCCGACGTGCGCGGCGGCGACGGGTTTGCCATTGCGCGCGACATCCTTGACTCGGGACGGGCCCTGGCCAAGATGAACGACATCATCCGCGCGCAGGGCAGCCAATCCTTCGATTACAAAAACCCAGCCCTTGGTGCCCTGAGTTTCGAAATTCATGCGCCACAAGCCGGTGTGGTTTGCAGCATCGACAACCTGCAACTCGCCCGCATTGCCCGCTTTGCCGGTGCGCCCAAGGTACCCAATGCAGGCGTTGACCTGATGTGCAAACTCGGCGATGAGGTGGTGGCTGGCACGGTGCTGTACCGCGTGCACGCGGGCTTTGCCGCTGATCTGGAGTTTGCCCGCCAAGCCTGCCAAAAATCTTGCGGCTACGTGATGGGCCGCCCAGAAGATGTGTCCCATGTTTTTGTTGAATTTTGATGACACCCATGTCCAGCAACACCGTGCTCCTTTACTTTGAAGAAGACCAGGCTGCCGCCGCCCGGCTGGCCCAGGCGGCGACCCTGCCCTTGGCCCTCATTCATCGCCACAATTTCCCGGATGGGGAGATCAAACTGCGCCTGCCTGTGCCCTTGCCCAGCCAAGTGGTGCTGCTACGCTCGCTCCACCAACCCAACGAAAAATTGGTTCAGCTGCTGCTGGCGGCCCGCACGGCGCGCACGCTGGGCGCAACGCATCTCACCTTGGTCGCCCCTTACCTGGCTTACATGCGCCAGGACATCGCCTTCCAACCGGGTGAGGCGGTCAGCCAGCGCATCATCGGCCGCTTTCTGGCCGATCTGTTTGACGCCGTCATCACGGTGGACCCGCATCTGCACCGCGTTGCAACGCTAGGTGAGGCGATACCCACCAGCGAGGCCATCGTGCTCAGCGGCGCACCCTTGCTGGCCGACCTCATCCACCTGCGCCGCCAGCAGCCCCTGCTGGTCGGCCCGGACGAAGAATCTGCGCAGTGGGTGGCACAGGCCGCCGCGCGCCATGGCTTTGACTACGCGGTGTGCCGCAAAGTGCGCCATGGTGATCGGGACGTTGTGATTGAACTCCCCGCTACGACCGTGACGGGCCGCGCCGTGGTTTTGCTGGACGATGTGGCCAGCAGCGGCCACACCCTGGCCCAGGCCGCCCGTGCGCTGCTGACGGCCGGTGCGGCCACGGTGGATGTGGCCGTGACCCACGCCTTGTTTGCCGAAGGCGCAGTGCCGCTGATCAAGGAAGCGGGCGTGCATGAGATCTGGAGCACCGACTGCATCCCTCACCCGAGCAATGCCGTTGCGATGGCACCGCTGATGGCGGCCGCCTTGTTAAAACAATCACTAAAGGGAGCCACACCATGAAAACCCCAAACGACCTCAATGAACGCACTCTGGCCAACGCCTGGGCCGATCTCAAAACCCATGCTGACACGGGTTTAAAACTGGAGGGCGACGCCTTTCGCCTGGCCTTTGCCGACCCTGAATTTTTGCTGCGCCGTGAGACCCGCGCCATTCGCCTGCAACTTGAAATGCTCAAGCCCGAGCTCGACCAGCAGGCCCTGGGCATCGACAACACCATCGTGGTGTTTGGCAGTGCCCGTTTTTTACCACCGGACGAAGCGCAAAAACAACTGACGCTGGCACAAAAGAATGGCGATGCGCAGGCCCTGAAACTGGCCGAGCGCGAAGTCCGCAACGCCCACTACTACGAGCAGGCCCGCCAATTTGGCCGCTTGGTCGCGGCCCATAGCGAGAAGCTGGCGCACAAAGACAAGATGTTCATCTCTACGGGTGGAGGCCCCGGCATCATGGAAGCCGCCAACCGGGGGGCGCATGACCTCGGCGCGCTCAACATCGGACTCAACATCGCCCTGCCATTCGAGCAATCGGCCAACCCCTATATCTCGCCGGAGTTGAACTTCAAGTTCCACTACTTTGCCATCCGCAAAATGCACTTCATGATGCGCGCCAAAGCCTTGGTGGCCTTCCCCGGTGGCTTTGGCACGCTAGATGAGTTGTTTGAAATTCTCACTCTGGTACAGACCGGCAAGTCCGAAGCCGTACCCATCGTGTTGTTCGGCTCCAGCTACTGGAAACGCTTGGTGAACTTTGACGTGTTGGTCGAAGAAGGTGTGATCTCGCCCGAGGACCTTAAGCTGTTCGTCTTCGTCGACGAACCTCAGGCCGCGTGGGATGCTATTCGGGATTTTTATCAGCTAGGTGCGTCGGCTCGACCCTGAGACCCCAAGCCGCGCGCGAGCCCAAACCCACCATCAGGCCGACGGCCCAGAACACGACCGAGACACCGACCACCGCACCCACCGTGCCAAACAGTATGGGCATGAGCACGCTGGAGCCGTTCAGCGACATGAGCCGCAAGCCCAGGGCCTCGCCCTGGCGATCTTTGGGCGTGATCTGGTGCAGGGTGCTCATGATCATGGGCTGCACCGAACCCAGCACCAGACCCAGCATGACCGAGCACAAGCCCATGGTCCAGGGCGATTGCATAAAGGGGTAGATGCCAAACAGCAGCGCCGTGAGCAGCATGGCCACACTGGTCACCACCCATTCGCGCAAGTGCGCGGCGATCAAAGGCAGCACCATGCGCACGGCGGCGGCGGCCAGCGCAAAAGCACCCAGCAAAGTGCCGATGACGGAGGCACTGAAACCGCGCTCATGACCGATCACCGGGATGACAAAACTGTGCACATCCCAGCACGAAGACATGAACCAGTTCACCAGCAGCAGACGCTGCATCATGGGCACGCGCAGCAAGTCCCAGGAATTGCGCGGACCCTCTTGCGCAGAACGGGGCACCACAGGCAACTCCGACATGCGGCGCACCAAGGCCCATGAGGCCAGCGGCAGCAAGGCCATCACCATGAAGGCCACTCGGTAACCCGACAGCTCACCCGCCTTGCCACCCATGAGTTCACCACCAAAATCAATGAGCAGTCCGGCCAAAAAAGGGCCGAGAAAATTGGAGACGGCCGGGCCAATGGCCAACCAGCTGAACACCTGCTTGAGCTCGGTAGCGTCACGCGCTGCATGACCCACATGGCGCTGCAACGCAATGGCCGCTGCTCCGGTGGCACCACCCGTCAGTAATGCACTGACGCACAAGACCGGAAAGAGGGGGAAAGCCATGGCCAACCCTGCACCCAAAGTCGATGCGATGACGGCATAACGCACCGGGCGTTTGAGTCCATGCCGGTCCGCATAGCGGCCCGCAGGCAGAGCCAAAAAGACTTGGGTTAACGCAAACAAAGCCAGCAAGAAACCTACCGCCAGTGGGCTATAGCCCTGATTCAAAGCCAGCAGCGGCGCGGCCAAGCGCGTGCCCGCCATGCAGGCGTGCAGGCAGATGTGCCCGGCGATCAGGCGCACCAGGGACATCAGCCCTCGTCCGCTTCTTTATCCACTGGCAGCAGCGCCTGCGATTGCTCGTCCGGCAGGATTTCGACCTGACGCAAAACGCGGCCCATGGCACGGCTGCGGGTCTCGGCGCTATTGAGCGTGTTGAGCACGGTTTCGGTTTGGGACTTGACCTTGGCCAGCACATCGCCAAACTTGCCGAACTCGGTCTTGACCGCGCCCAGCACCTGCCACACCTCGCTGGAGCGCTTCTCCAGCGCCAGCGTGCGAAAGCCCATCTGCAAAGAGCTGAGCATGGCCAGCAAGGTCGTGGGGCCTGCGAGGGTGATGCGGTGCTCGCGTTGCAAGACCTCCATCAAGCCGGGGCGGCGCAGCACTTCGGCGTACAGGCCTTCGGTCGGTAAAAACAAAATGGCGAAATCCGTGGTGTGGGGGGGCTCCACGTATTTCTCGGACATCGACTTGGCCTCTAGCCGAATGCGCGCCTCCAGTGCTTTGCCTGCGGCCTCAGCAGCCACCACGTCAGCGCGGCCTTGCGCGTCGAGCAAACGCTCGTAGTCTTCATTGGGGAACTTGGCATCAATCGGCAACCACAGCGGCTCGCCGTTGTCGGACTTGCCGGGCAGCTTGATGGCAAAGTCCACCACATTTTTACTGCCAGGTCTTGTCGCAATTTGCACCGCGTATTGGTCGGGAACGAACACCTGCTCCAACAGAGCGGCAAGCTGCGCCTCACCAAATATGCCACGGGTTTTGACGTTGGTGAGCAGGTGTTTGAGGTCGCCCACGCCCTGCGCCAGGGTCTGCATTTCGCCCAGACCCTTGTGCACCTGTTCGAGTCGGTCGGCCACCTGCTTGAAGCTTTCGCCGAGGCGCGCTTCAAGCGTGGTTTGCAGCTT
>JAYVPU010000187.1:0-5571 GCA_043757205.1 Comamonadaceae bacterium
AACGAAGACCGTGGTTTGATGGTTTGTGGGCCAATGCGGGAGAGCCGGTGAAGCTTACTCCTGCGGGCACAAAGCTCTAATGGACAATCTCGGTTTATAGTAACTGCGTTTTCGTCTGCCCGATGCTGTTCGAGGCCATCAAAAACGTCGAGGCCGCGCTGCCCGCTGAATCACGCCAGCGCCTAAGCGTAGGCTTGATCTCGCTGGACCCCAAGCGCGACACCCCCGCCGCACTGAAAAAAACCGCCAGCCAGCGTGGGGCTGATGAGACCCGTTGGCGCTTGTACCGAGCGGAGGAGGCCGACGTGCGCAAACTCGCCGCCACGCTAGGCATTCAGTTTCGGCAACTCTCGGGGGGTGAATTCAACCATTCAACGGTGCTGATCTTGCTGGACGCCCAGGGGCGTGTCATTGCGCGAACCGAAAAAATTGCCAGCATCGACCCGGTCTTTATGAAGGCAGTGCGAGTCCAAACAGGCAAAGATTGAGGCCTGTGTAAGGAAAAGGCCAGGACAATCAGCCTTCAGTCTTTCCCCGCTCATCGCGTCAACGAAGCGGGGTCAACATCACCACCGACCGGAGGCGCCATTGAACACTGTCGAAAACGCCCTACCCCTGGCTTCACCACTCACATCACCCCCTTATGGCTCTCCTATTTCGCTGGATCTGGCCCGCCAAGTCGCAGCCGCTGCCGAAGCGCTGGCGCGGGCCAATGGATGGAAAATGTGCATCGCCTGGTGAACAGTTCAGGGCACTTGGTCGTCTTTCACAAGATGGACGACGTGCACTACCCCAGCATTGCGGTGGCGCAAACCAAGGCGCTCACTGCGGTCAACTTCAAGCGCTCCACCAAGGTGTTTGAAGACGCCATCGGAGCGGGCCTGCGGCTGCTGTCCATCGAAGGCTTGTGCCCGATGGAAGGCGGCATTCCGCTGCTGCAAGACGGTGCCCTCATCGGTGCCATCGGTGTCTCTGGCGTGCAGTCCGCTGAAGACAGTCAGGCGGCACAGGCGGGGGCCGATGTGATTCAACCCATCTCCGGCGCAACAATCTCCGCATAGTCCGACAACGCACCCAGAATCTCCTCGGCCCGCGCATCTGCCGTCTCGGACAAGGTATCCAGCTCAGCCAGCAGCGCATCGACATGGCGCGCCCCGCCCTCGCCCTCCAGCAAGCGCGCAACGCGGTGCGATTCCCAGCGCTCAGTATCTTCGGGCGAGAGCGTGTCAGGGAAATTGCGGGCCCGGTAGCGAAACAGCAACTCCCCCAGGCGCTCATCGTCAAAGCCGGTACGGCTGTGGGCCAGCTCGGCAGGTGACAGCGCACGCAACTGATTGAGCCGCCTGCGGTCGGCGTTGTTGATGAAGCCGCCGTAGAGGTCTTCGTCCACGTCGGGTGTAGCCTCCTGGGGGCGGCTGAAGACCTCGGGCCAGATGGCGCTCATGTCGGGCAGTGCGCGCGCTTTTTCGGCGTTGAGCATTGCGGCCTCCAGGTTCACACCCCACTTGGCAGCCATCTCATCCGTGAGCGTTTTGAGCTTGCGCACCACCATAGGTGACTTGTTCAGGTGCACCGACTTGAGGGGCAAGCGCGTCACGCCTTCGGGTAAATCCGCCGACTTGCTGAACAGGCGCTGGCGCAGCGAGGCCTCGTCCAGCAGCGCCAGTTCGCTCGGGTCGTGGGCCAAGTCCCAGGCCAGCAGCTCGTTTTTGTTGGTGGGGTGAGTCGCCAACGGCCACATCAGGGCCAGGCAGCCGCGCTCGGCCGGAAACATACCTGAAACGTGTAAAAAAGGTTGGGCCAACTGCGCACTGGTGGGCAGGCCCAACTCGGCCGCCACGCGGTCTTTCTTGTGCAGGCCCAGGCAAAAGTCAAACAGTTTGGGCTGTTGGGTGCGAATCAGCCGCGCCAGGGCGATGGTGGCGCGCACGTCAGACAAGGCATCGTGCGCGGCCTCGTGCAGCAGGCCATTGGCGCGCGCCAGGTCTTCGAGCTTGAAGCTGGGCTTGCCGTCGTCTTTGAGTGGCCAGGTGATGCCCTCAGGCCGCAGAGCGTAGGCCATGCGCACCACGTCGAGAATGTCCCAGCGTCCGCAGTCGTTTTGCCACTCGCGGGCGTAGGGGTCGATCAGGTTGCGCCAGAACATGAAGCGCGTGACCTCGTCGTCAAAGCGGATGGTGTTGTAGCCCACGCCGATGGTGCCGGGCTGGGCCAGCAGCGCTTCAATTTGCGCAGCAAAGGCGTGCTCTGGCACACCGTGCGCCAGGCAGTGCTGCGGCGTGATGCCGGTGATCAAGCAAGAGGTGGGGTCGGGCAGGTAGTCGTTGGCGGGCTGACAATAGATCATCACCGGCTCGCCCACCTCATTCAACTCAGCGTCGGTGCGGATACCGGCAAACTGCGCGGGTCGGTCGCGGCGCGTGTTGAGGCCGAAGGTTTCATAGTCGTGCCAAAGGAAGGTGTGGTGGGCTGGAAATGTCATGGCCGCATTGTGCCGGACAAGGCGCGCGCTGCGGACTGTCCCGCAAAGCCTCATGAGAGGCACAATTCACACCATGACCGCGACCCGCCCCTCTCCCAGCGTCATCCAGCCTGCTCTGCTCTGGGACATCTTCTGCCAAGTCATCGACAACCATGGCGACCTGGGCGTGTGCTGGCGCTTGAGCTGTCAACTAGCCGCACGGGGCCAGCGCGTACGCTTGTGGGTGGACGACGCCCGCGCCCTGCGCTGGATGGCCCCTAGCGGCTGCCCCGGTGTTGAGCTCAAAGCCTGGACGCCCGAGCTGAACGTGCAGGGGCTGGCACCGGGCGATGTATGGGTAGAAGCCTTTGGCTGCGAGATTGCTCCTGAATTTATAGCTACTTACGCTCGTGAAATAAGGGGTACAGGCCAAAAACACACCTGGATCAACCTTGAGTACCTGTCTGCGCAAGACTATGTGGAACGGAATCACGGCCTAGCCTCCCCCGTCATGAGCGGCCCTGGTGCGGGTTTGAGTAAACATTTTTTCTATCCAGGCTTCACGCCGCACACAGGTGGGCTGCTGCGCGAGGGCGACTTGATCGACCGGCAAGCCCGCTTCAACCGTGATGCCTGGCTAAGCACACACGGCCTAAAACGACGAACCGGTGAGCGACTGGTCTCGCTGTTTTGCTATGAACCCAGCGCCCTGCCGCTCTTGCTGGCGCAACTCGCCAGCGACGCCACGCCCACCCGCCTGCTGGTCACGGCGGGCCGCGCCACCATCGCCGTGCGAACTGAAATTGAGCATAAAAATAGGTTGAAGCCCTTATGGAATGAGCACGAGCAGCTATCAATTTCATATCTACCTTACCTCAGCCAAGATGATTTTGATCACTTGCTATGGACCTGTGATTTGAATTTTGTCCGCGGCGAGGACTCGCTGGTTCGCGCACTCTGGGCGGGCAAGCCCTTCATCTGGCACATCTACCCGCAACACGACGACGCCCACCACGACAAACTCAATGCGTTTTTGGACGTGCTGCAAGCACCCGCAACACTGCGGCAGTATCACCAGCGCTGGAACGGCGTTAACGATGTGCCATTGAGCGCCTTGTCGCTGCCCGTGTGGGGCGAAACCTGCCGACTAGCCCGCCAGCACTTGCTACAGCAGGATGACCTGGTGAGCCAGTTGCAGGGATTTGTTCACTCACGCAGGCGCTGACCTACGCACCGGGCCAAAAAGCATTAAAATTCAAGGCTTTGCGGGAATCAAGCGGATTTTTTGTCCACCCTGCATCGACCCGCCGCAGAGTGCGCGCCTGAGCGCGTTGACCGGCCCCCTGACTGGAAACATCCTTATGAAAATCGCTCAAGAAATCCGCGCCGGCAACGTCATCATGCACGGCAAAGACCCGATGGTCGTCCTCAAGACCGAATACAGCCGCGGTGGCCGCAACTCCGCCACCGTGCGCATGAAGCTCAAAAGCCTGATTGCCAACTTCGGCACCGAAGTCGTCTTCAAGGCCGACGACAAGATTGACCAAGTCATTCTGGACAAAAAAGACTGCACCTACTCCTACTTTGCTGACCCGATGTACGTCTGCATGGACGAAGAGTTCAACCAGTACGAAGTCGAGTCCGAAAACATGGGCGACGCTCTGAGCTACCTGGAAGACGGCATGGAAGTCGAAGTGGTGTTCTACGACGGCAAGGCCATCTCGGTTGAGCTGCCCACCAGCGTGGTGCGCGAAATCACCTGGACCGAGCCGGCCGTCAAAGGCGACACCTCAGGCAAGGTGCTCAAGCCCGCCAAAATCGCCACCGGTTTCGAAATCGGTGTGCCGATTTTTGTGGCTCAAGGCGACAAGGTGGAAATCGACACCCGCACGGGCGAGTACCGCAAGCGCGTCTAAAACCCGTTCACCCAAAAAAAAGACGCCCAAGGGCGTCTTTTTTTATGCCCCACGGGGGCGTTCTCACACCAATGTAAAAGCCAAATCACCCAGTTTCTCAATCCGCGTCACCAACTTGTCACCGGGCTGGAGCCACACCTGCTTGTCTTTCGGGTAACCCGAAATCACGCCTTCGGGCGTGCCGGTGAAGATGATGTCGCCCGCTTCCAGCGTGAACAGCTTGGAGGCATAGCTCACGATTTGCGCGCAGTTGAACACCATGTCGTTGGTGTTGGAGGACTGACGCACCTCGCCGTTCACCAGGGTCTCAATCTTCAGATTGTCGGCATTGCCTGCCACGTCAGCGCACACGATGTAGGGGCCCACGGGGCCAAAGCCGTCGCTGTTTTTACCGATCATCCATTGCGAGCTGCGGCTTTGCAGGTCACGCGCGGTGAAGTCATTGCCCGTGGCGTAACCGAACACATAAGACAGCGCCTCGGCCTCGCTCACGTTGCTGGCGCGGCGCCCCATCACGATGACCAGTTCAGCCTCGTAGTCAAACTTTTCTGCGGGCACGGCAGACACGCGCACCGTGCCGCGGTGGGCGTTGAGCGTGCTGTTGAATTTGTTGAACAGGATGGGAAGTTTGGGGATCGGGTTGTTGGTCTCGCGCGCATGGCGGGCGTAGTTCAGGCCGACGCAAACGATTTTCTCGGGGTTGGTCACACCGGGGCCGTATTCGATTTTGGCTTCGTCCATGAACACGTCTTTGCTGCCTTGCGCGAGGACTTTGCTGACCAGTGCCCCCAGGCCTTGATCGCCGTTTTGGATCACGTCGTCGGTGCTCACGGGCGCACGGGTTTTGAACTGGCGCGCTGCCTTGGCCACGTCCAGCACGCCGCGCTCGGTCAGCACGCCCAACTCAAAGTGATCGCCACGGCGAAAGTTCAGCAGCTTCAGGCCCTTGGCCATGGTGGGCGCTGCAACGCGTGCACCCTTACCTGCGGATTTAGCGTCTGCGGATTGCACTGTCGCCACCGCGCCAGCCGCCACGGCGGTGGTGGATGCGATGGATGTCTTCAAAAAACCTCTGCGGTTGGCGTTCATATTTGGCCAGTAGTGTCCCAACGTTCTTCAGAGGAGAGCGAGCTGATTGGGCTCGAAATCCGGGTCTGAATCCGTTGAGGGTGGGGTAAGTAGTTGATTTATAGG
>JAYVPU010000188.1:0-5432 GCA_043757205.1 Comamonadaceae bacterium
ATTCAGTAGCTGGCCGCGCAGATTCCGTAAGGGCTGCGCGGCTTTTTTTATTGCAATGCTTGCAATACCGCCGAAGGATTTCGGTCAATCACGTTGAGCAAAACCAGCGAAGCGCCGCTGGGTGAGCGATCACCGCGCTCCCAATGGCGCAACGTAGCAACCGAGAAGCCGAAGCGCGCAGCAAACTGCTCCTGAGTCAGGCTCATGCGCTCGCGCAGGCTGGAAACGTCTACTGCGTGAGGTTGATACAGCTTGATCCCTTCGGTCTTGCTGCCTTTGGATTTTGCGTGCGCAATGGCTTCGCTAAGGCCTTGCTTGATGCTATCGAATGTACGTGTCATAGATGTTCCTTTCAGGATTCCAGCCAGATTTGAACCAGCAAATCAACCAATTCGGCCAATTCGTTACGCTCTGTTTTGCTGATGTTGGCCTGTTCGTTTTTTGCAAAAATGGTGATCAGGTATAGCGGCATCGCGTCACTGTGAACGTAATAGATCACCCGCACTCCCCCCGATTTTCCCTGAGCGCCCCGGCCCCAACGCAGCTTGCGCACACCGCCGGTGCCTTCCATCAGGTCGCCTGCTTTGGGATGAGTGCCCAAGTAGTTGACAATGTCCAAGCGCTCGGCGGCACTCATTAGTTTTTCGACACGGCGAATGTATTCGGGCAGTTCGGCGATGGTGAGCATTGCTTAGGATTGTAATCCATTGGATTATTTTTTGCGACCATTACGACACAAAATCGCGGCCCATGTGCAGGCCTCCTTGCGCAGGCGTATCCTGCACGCGTTCGTGGGACGGGGGCTGCTGCAAAGCTTTGAGGCCAAAGAGATGCTGGCGTACGCGCACAGCGGCTTCTCGGTGGACGCAGGCGTCTGCATCCAGGCGCACGATTGCGCCGCCCTGGAGCGGCTGCGCAAGGCCGGTAGCGAGCTTGTCGACCACTGCGCCAAACAGAACAGCGAGCCCAGCAGCGACAAGCGGGGTGTCAAGGCAGACGAGTTGACACTTACGCCCCTGGAGCTGATCGACCGACCCAGGGCGAGCCGGTGTCGTCCAAGCGCCCAGCGCACTACCTGTGGGCGGTTCTGCTCGCCCGCATCTATGTGGTTTTCCCGCTGATGTGCCCGTTTTGTGGTGGGCAGATGCGCCTGATTGCGTTCATCACGCACAGTGCCGATATCAGGCAAATACTCGAACACATCGGGGCAGATTCTGAGCCCCACACATATCCCCGGCACGTGGACCGCCCTTGTGGGATAACTGTGACATGCAGGTGGGCGAGGGTGCTGACGGCGAGCCAGATTGGGAAATGGCGGCGCAACCCGCGCCAGACTATGAGGTGGACCAGAGCGTCAATTGGTGAGCGATAAAACAGCGATTTAGACCCGCTGCGGGACGGGCTACGTGCGCAGCAGGCCGAAAGTGCAGTGCGCCCAGCGGGCTCGCCATTGGGCGATCTGCGATCACTCAAACTGAACAGACCAGGGGCCTTCGGAGGCCCAAAACCCGTGCCATACTTGGTATCATGCAGTTGAATTTCCTATCCGTTAAAGCCATAGCGCTCACGCGCCGCCTCGGCCAAACGCACCACGGTCTCGGGCGTCATGGCCACCTCATTGCGCAGACGCGACCAAGCGTTGTCGGCCCCGGGCTCGCTGCGGTAGGGCAGGACAGTTTTTTATCCGTTCCCATCCAACTAAAGGAATCATCGTGTCAAATGAAATGAAATGCCCGTTCCCTGGTAACGCTCTCAAGCCTACAGTGGCCGGAAACAGGACCAACGCAGACTGGTGGCCTAATCAGCTGAGCCTGAAAACCTTGCACCAGCACTCTGAAAAGTCCGACCCGATGGGCAAAGACTTCGACTACGCCAAAGAATTCAAGACCCTCGACCTGCATGCAGTCGTCAAAGACCTGCACGCGCTGATGACTGATTCGCAGGACTGGTGGCCTGCAGACTACGGCCACTACGGCCCATTCTTTGTCCGCATGGCGTGGCACAGCGCAGGCACCTACCGAATCGCTGATGGTCGCGGTGGCTCGGGCTTCGGCACGCAGCGATTTGCGCCCCTCAACAGCTGGCCCGACAACGGCAATCTTGACAAGGCGCGCCGCCTGCTGTGGCCGATCAAGCAGAAATACGGCCGGAAAATTTCCTGGGCTGACCTGATTGTTCTGACCGGCACCGTCGCGATGGACTCGATGGGCTTCAAGACCTTCGGATTTGCCGGTGGCCGCGAAGATGTCTGGGAGCCAGGCGAGGACATCTATTGGGGCCGGGAAGACACCTGGCTTGGCGACGAGCGCTACACCGGCGACCGTCAACTTGAGAGCCCACTGGCCGCCGTTCAGATGGGCCTGATCTATGTCAACCCGCAAGGCCCCAACGGCAACCCGGATCCGATCGCTGCGGCGCGCGATATCCGCGAAACGTTTGCACGCATGGCGATGAACGACGAGGAAACCGTGGCCCTTTGTGCCGGCGGCCACACCTTTGGCAAAACCCACGGCGCGGCTGACCCCGAGAAGTACGTCGGACCCGAGCCCGAGGGCGCTGCAATCGAAGAACAAGGCTTTGGCTGGATCAACACCCTTGGCAATGGCAAAGGCGTCCACACGATCACCAGCGGCCTCGAAGGCGCATGGACCCCTACCCCAACCAAGTGGGACAACAGCTACTTCGATACCCTGTTCGGCTTCGAGTGGGAGCTGACGAAGAGCCCTGCCGGCGCGCATCAGTGGAAGCCGAAAGACGGCGCGGGCGCGGGCACTGTGCCTGACGCCCACGACCCATCAAAGCGGCACGCGCCGTTCATGGCCACGACCGACCTTTCGCTGAGGATGGATCCGGCCTACGAGAAGATTTCCAGGCGCTTCCACCAGAACCCGCAGGAATTCGCTGACGCCTACGCCCGGGCCTGGTACAAGCTGACACACCGCGACATGGGTCCGGTATCGCGTTATCTGGGCCCGCTGGTTCCGAAGGAAGAGCTGCTCTGGCAAGACCCGATTCCGGCAGTGGACCATGCACTGGTCGGCGAGCAGGACATCGCCGCGCTGAAGGCCAAGGTGCTCGCATCCGGCCTCTCTAATTCGCAGCTCGTCACGACGGCCTGGGCTTCGGCGGCAACATTCCGCGGCAGCGACAAGCGCGGTGGCGCGAACGGGGCGCGCATTCGCCTTGCTCCGCAGAAGTTCTGGGAAGTGAATCAGCCGACCGAACTGGCGAAAGTGCTTGAGAAACTGGAAGCGGTTCAGAAAGACTTCAACGCGGCCCAGTCGGGCGGCAAAAAGATCTCGCTGGCTGACTTGATCGTACTTGCTGGCGGAGCAGCCGTTGAGGCCGCCGCCAAGACAGGCGGGGTTGAGGTAAAGGTTCCTTTCTCGCCAGGGCGCACCGATGCGTCGCAAGAGCAAACCGATATCGACTCGTTTGCCGTACTGGAGCCAACTTCAGATGGATTCCGCAACTACCTGCGCAAGGGACACAACGGGTCGGCAGCTGAATTGCTGGTGGACCGGGCCAATCTGATGACACTGACCGCTCCGGAAATGACGGTGCTGGTCGGTGGCATGCGCGCACTGAACGCCAACTTCGGGCAGTCACAACACGGCGTCTTCACCAATCAGCCTGGCGCGTTGACCAATGATTTCTTCGTCAACCTTCTGGACATGAGCACGAAGTGGCACCAGCCCGGCGCGCATCCGGCTGTGGTCAAGGGCGCGCCCGAAGGCGGCAAGCAGGAAACCACCGGCTTGGTCGACATGAACACCAACGTGCCCCAGCCCACCGCGCCTGAAGGCGTGCTGCAGGGATGCGGCCGGGCATCGGGCGAGGTCAAGTGGACGGCAACCGTGGTTGATCTGGTCTTTGGCTCGAACTCCCAGCTCCGCGCCGTCGCGGAAGTGTATGCATGCAGCGATGCGAAACAGGCGTTTGCGCATGACTTTGCTGCGGCATGGACCAAGGTAATGAACCTGGACCGCTACGACCTGGCTTGATCTGAAAGCAAAGCCCTAAAGGCTCTGGCCGGCGCAGCCGCCACCTAGTACCGGATTATTACGGACTGGCTGGCGGCTGTGCCATTTGTCGGGCACCCGCTGTCTTGCTTTAAAGC
Source organism: Comamonadaceae bacterium (assembly GCA_043757205.1). Classification (GTDB taxonomy): domain Bacteria; phylum Pseudomonadota; class Gammaproteobacteria; order Burkholderiales; family Burkholderiaceae_C; genus CANCDA01. The sequence continues at coordinate 4,121 of JAYVPU010000188.1, forward strand.
GTTAATCTTGGGGTTTATCACTTGCAGGATTTCACCATGCCCGCGTTCCCCTCTCCTCACATCGCCACGCCCCGCTACCCCGCGCCCGACCTTTCCAGCCTGCCCGACGACATTCGCACGCGTATTCTGGCGGTGCAGGAAAAAGCCGGCTTCATCCCCAACGTGTTTCTCGGTCTGGCGCGCCGCCCGGCCGAGTGGCGCGCGTTCTTTGCGTACCACGACGCGTTGATGCTGATTGAAGTAGGATCTAATCCCACCGGCACGCTGACCAAGGGCGAGCGGGAAATGATCGTGACGTCAACCAGTGCCGCCAATCACTGCCTGTATTGCGTGGTGGCGCACGGTGCGATTTTGCGGATCTACGAGAAAAAACCACTGCTGGCCGACCAGGTAGCCGTCAACTATCGCAAGGCCGACATCACGCCGCGTCAGCGCGCCATGCTCGACTTTGCGATGAAGGTCTGCCTGCAATCACACCAGATTGAGGACGCAGATATCGATGCCTTGCGACCGCATGGCTTAGATGACGAAGACGCTTGGGACATCGCGGCCATCACCGCCTTTTTTGGCTTATCAAACCGCATGGCCAGCTTTAGCGGCATGCAGCCGAACCCTGAATTTTACCTGATGGGGCGGGTGCCCAAGCACGTTAAAAACACCTAGTTGCTATTAATTTAATAGCTACTTACTTAGGTATTTATTGGGCTGCATGACTTTTTTAATCAGAAATGATGTGCTGTCAAGCCTCTACCAGGCCGCGTACCCGGGCTGGCATCGGTAGCCCTTTCTGGGCCGGAAAATCAACCCAGATGGTAGTGGCACCGCCCGCTGCGCACACCACGCCCCGCGCGTCGGCTCGCTCCATCGTGACCCAGGTTTCAGGCCGGGTCGCTGACATACATTTTGATCAGCACGTCGCCAGGGTACTCAAGCTGCTGGTAGAAATTGCAGAACGCGTTGACGATGACCGGTCCTTCGCCTTTTTCGTCGGGCATGCAGCCCGCTTCGCGCATCCAGTCGATGCGGATGATTTCCATGTAGCGGAAGTAGCTGGTGTTATTGAGGTGACCCATCGCATCCATGTCGCCCCAGCGGACGGGTATGGTCATTTCATAGACTAATTTTTTCTTCTCGGGAATTTCAATTTTCATTCATCACTTCCTGAAACGGGTTAACGCTACGCTGGTTGCTATTACATTCATAGCTGCTTGCGCAGAAGTCCCCAAGCGCATGCTGATCCTGGGCGGCGGCATCATCGGCCTGGAAATGGGCACCGTGTACAGCACGCTGGGCGCACGTCTGGACGTGGTGG
>JAYVPU010000189.1:0-5412 GCA_043757205.1 Comamonadaceae bacterium
CTCTTTTTTAATCAGCACCCTCGAGTCAAACGCTCGCCCACTGTAGGCGCGCGCCCAATCCCGTGCGATGAAGGCCTGAATGAAATCAAACTCACCGGCCTTAAAGGCCTCAAGCTGGGCCGTGTTGTCTTTGTAGATTTTGTAGGTGATGCGGTCAAAGTTAAACAGGCCCCGGCGCACATTCAGGTCACGCGCCCAATACGCCGCATCGCGCTCGTAACTGATGTCTTTGCCAAAGTTCACCTTACCAATGCGGTAGGGGCCGCTACCTATCGGTGTATCGGTCACGATTTTGTCCAGCGGCTTGCGCACACCGTTCACCAGCCCCCACTGGCGGCTAAAGACCGGCAGGTTGCCCGCAATCAAAGGCAGCTCCGCATTGACCCGCTTGAAATCAAAACGCACGGCGCGCTCGCTCAGCACCGTCACGCCGCTGATCTCGCCAAAAATCGTGCGGTATTGGGGGGCGGCTTCTTTGGAGGTGAGTTGGTCAAACGAGTGTTTGACATCCAGCGCCAGCACCGCATCCCCATTGTGAAATTTCGCCAGCGGGTTAAGCGTGAACACCGCCGAGAGCCGATCTGGGGCCAGCGCCACATCCTGCGCCAGCAGGCCATAAGCGGTAGTCGGCTCGTCCATCGTGCCGGTCAGCAAGGTCTCAAACACCAAACCGTTGAGGCCAGGCGGCGCACTGCCCTTGAGTGTGAAAGGGTTGTACTTGTCAAAGTTGGACAGTCGGGTGGGCGGCACCAAGGTGATTTCCCCGCCTTTGGGCGCGCTGGGATTGACGTAATCAAACTGCTGAAAATTGATCGGGTACTTCACGTCGCCAAACTGGCCGTACGCGTGTGCAGCCCCAACAGACGGCGCAAAAACCGCAACACACAGCGATAAAAGCACAGACATCAAAAAACCAAATTTCCTCATGCGACAATTCTCCACACATTTACCACCTGAGAGACTTATGGGCTTCCTGACAGGCAAAAAATTATTGATCACCGGTGTTTTGTCCAACCGCTCCATCGCCTATGGCATCGCCAAGGCCTGCCACGCGCAGGGGGCGGAGCTGGCCTTCAGCTACGTGGGCGAGCGGTTTAAAGACCGCATCACCGAGTTTGCGGCCGACTTTGACTCGAAACTGATCTTTGACTGCGACGTGGGCAGCGACGAGCAAATCGCCCAGCTCTTCACCGACCTGAGCAAGACTTGGCCCACCTTCGACGGCTTAGTGCACGCCATCGGCTACGCCACGCGCGAATCCATCGCCGGTGATTTCCTCGATGGTTTGAGCCGCGAGGGCTTCAAAATTGCCCACGACATCAGCGCCTACAGCTTCCCCGGCATGGCCAAAGCCGCCCTGCCCTACCTCAACCCCAAGTCAGCCCTGCTCACGCTCACCTACCTGGGCGCCATGCGCACCGTGCCCAACTACAACACCATGGGCCTGGCCAAGGCGAGCCTGGAAGCCTCGGTGCGCTACCTGGCCGAGTCCCTCGGCCCCAAAGGTATGCGCGTCAACGGCATCAGCGCTGGCCCCATCAAAACCCTGGCCGCCAGCGGCATCAAAGGCTTTGGCAAGATTTTGAGCGTGGTGGCTGAGACCTCCCCCATCCGCCGCAACGTCACCATTGAAGACGTCGGCAACGTCGCGGCCTTCTTGCTCAGCGACCTGGCCGCAGGCGTGAGCGCTGAGATCACCTATGTGGATGGTGGGTTCAGCCAGGTGGTGGGGGGGATTGCGGAGTAAACCGCCACCCCAGAAATTGCTATCAATTAAATAGATTTTCACGCTAAACACCATTGACCTGCAGCCGTTTTACCTGTTAATTTGCCGCTTGAACCAGAGCATTAAGTGCTTTAGCACGGGCAATTTTTCATACAGCTCTTCAGCCGCGTCCCAGTAGTCGCGGTGGGTGTGGATGCGCCCTTCTGGCGTGAGTTGGAGGTGGGATACGCCGCGCACCACTTGATTGACTTGGGTGCTAAGGCGTCGAAATTTAAAGCGAAACTCCCAGGTCAAAAAGCAGTGGTCGCCGTCCACCACGCGGCCGGTCACGACGAAGTGCGGGGTGTCTAGGGCGACGTACATGTGGCGAAAAATGCGCTGGATTTCAGCCACACCGTTCACCTCGTTGAACGGGTCTTTAAAGTACGCGTCTGCGGTGTACAGCATGGCTAACTGTTCCAACGATTGCGGCGACAGCGTTTCGAAAAACACCACGATTTTCTCGACAGCAGCGCGCTGGAATGCTGGGATTTCGTTAGTCATACCTATCCAATTTAGAAGTGTTGCGGGCTATAGCCCGGTAAGGCGACGCACCACGGGGAAATACAGGCGATAGGGCAGTAAACGCAGCAACTTCATCCAGCACGTGAAGCGTTTGGGGAAATGGATTTCAAACTCGCCACGCTCCCAACCACGAATGATGTCAACAGCCGCCTGCTCTGGTGTGATCAAGCCCGGCATCTTGAACTGGTTGTTGGCGGTGAGCGGTGTCTGCACAAAGCCGGGGTTGATCAGGCTCACGCCTATGCCGCTGCTGTGCAAATCCAGATACAGGGTTTCAGCCAAATTGATGAGCGCAGCCTTGGTGGGCCCGTAGGCCAGGCCTTTGGGCAGGCCGCGAAACCCAGCCACGCTGGATATCAGGCTGATATGGCCTGCGGCAACGGGCAACGCATTGCGCGGCATGGCAGCCCGCGACTTAGCGCGCCCCAAAAAATGCGGCAGCACAGCAGCCAGCACGAGAAGCGCGCCGCTGTAGTTGACCTGCTCATGGCGCAACATCTCATCCAAGTCAAGCGCGGTTGCGCGCATTTCTTGGTAGTGCCCAGCGCAGTACAGCACGTGATCCAGCGGGCCATTATTTAAAATAATCTCGACCGTTTTCGCCACTGCCACTCGGTCGGTCGAGTCCAGCGCCAGCGCGATGGCACTGGGGTGCTCGCGCACGAAGTTGATCAAGGCATCAGACTGGCGCGCCGACACGATGACACGCGCACCGCGCGCGTGCAGGGCTGACGCCGTGGCACGACCAATGCCCGAGGATGCACCCACGATCCAGACGGACTTATCGTGCCAATCACGCACTTTGGGGTTGAGGCTCATGTGGGTCTTTTCATGAATGAGAGGGTCACTTCACCCAAACGCACGCCAAACTTACTCATGGTGGCTTTGTTGAGCATCACGCGCGCGTCCATCAGGTACATCCAGTCGTCGAATTGAACTTCAACGTTCTTGCCATCCACCGGCAAGGACAGCGTGTAATTCCAGTGAAACGCATTACCGCTCGCTTGCCCCGTTGCGAAGCCAACCACATCGTCAGCACGACCGGTGTAGTGGCCATCTGCGGTGCGCGTAAGCCGCCAGACGCGGCGTTGTTTTGTACCGTCTGAGTAGCTGAAGTCTTCGTCCAGCACGCCTTCATCGCCTTGCCATGTGCACTGCATGAGCACCGTGAATCGCTTGACGACCTTGCCTGAGCGGTCGGTGAACACACCGTACGCATCGAGCGTGCCGTTGAAGTACTGGCGCAGATCAAGCAGCGGTTTTTCGGCGGCGTAGTCGGCTATTTGCGGTGCGCTGCAAGCGCTCAGTAGGCTTGCAGAACCCAAGCCCAGTACGAGTTGGCGTCGTTTCATAAAAGCATCTCCTTAGTGGGTGTCCTGAACGGTTTGTGGGCGGATGATGAGTCGGTAAAGTGCCGTGGCTGCCATGAGCTTGAGCACGCAGGGCAAGAGGCTATAGGCCACCACCAGTGCGCGCGTCGCGTCGGGGTCGCGCGCGCCGGGCGAGTAGCCGAACCAGGCCAGCAAGGGCAAGGCCAGGCCAGCAGCGAGGGCAAGGTTGAGCTTGGTCGCCATATTCCACCAACCAAAGTACAGGCCCTGGGCCTGCCTGCGGTGGCCCGCATCCGCAATGACGCCGGCCAGCATCGCGCTGGGCAGGGCCAAGTCGGTGCCCAGCGCCACACCCGAGAGCGCGCAGACGACGATGAATGCAGCCACATCACCAGCCCCCAACAACGCTGCCCACACAAAGACGACGATGGCCAGCAGCATGCCCACGCCCCAGGTGCGCGCCAGACCGATGCGCGCCACCAGCCTGAGCCACAGCGGTATCGATAGGGCAGCGCAAACAAAGTAGCTGCCCAAAAACACGGGTTCTAACTGACGCGGGGCCTGCAAGCGGTCTTGCACATAAAACAGCACCAAGGTGGCCGGTACTGCGCTGGCAATGCCATTGAGCATGAAAACGCCAAGCAGTCGTCGAAATGCGCTGTGGCGCAGCGGTGCCCACACGTCATACGGGCCGACAACGCGGTCATCGTCGTGCTGAACGAACGGCGGCACAGGCGCACGGCACCACGCCAACCAACCCATGAGCAAGGCCACGCCAAACACCACCACGCTGGCGCCAAGGCCCATGGCCAGTGGCACAACGGCGGCTAGCAGCACGCCCACCAGACCCAGGCCTTCGCGCCAAGCGAACACGTGGCTGCGCAGGGCGGGTGTGTTGCCCAACATCGCCCCCCAGGCCTGGTGGGTAATGTTGAGCATGCTGTAGGCCGAGTAGGTCAGCAGCAGCAAGGCCGTTGCCCACACGAGGAGCGCAGGGCCACTGCGCACGGGTGGAAAAAATAGCAGCGTGAAAGCGATCAAGAGCACCACGCTCGCCACGGCCCCCATCCTCAACACGGCCTGTCGCGAGCGAGCCAAGAGGTGGTCGCTCAGACGCCCGAGCAGCGGGTCAATCACCGCATCAAACAAGCGCGCACCCAGCAGCACGGCCCCCAGCCACGCCAGTGACAAGCCAAATTCGCGGGCGTAATGGTTGGGCAGCATCACGTACAGCGGCAGGGCCACAAAAGCGAGCGGCAAGCCCATCAAGCCGTACTTGAAGCCTTGGGCCACGGACAAGCTCATGGCACAACCTGACCCAACAGCGATTGGCGCAATTGGGGTTCAGAGGTTTGGGGGGACAACCAGATGCCAAAGAAGAGACGAGCCAACTCCGCATCGCGCATCTCGCCGGTCGCTTTTCCGTTGACAAAAAAACTCGCCCCCACGCCGGGACGATGGACCCCGGTGATGCGGTCTCCTTTTTGCACATCAGGAATGAGCGCGCGCAACTGCACCAACCACTGATCGGCCTGAGTCGCAGAAAAGTTGCCCACACGGCGCATCTCTTGAATCGAGCGCTTGGCAATCGCGTCGCTAGAAAAATGGCGTAAGTATTCAAGTTCTAGCGCAAAGGGGTGTTGGCTGTAGTCTGGGGCGCTAAAACCCGCCACCGTCCACAAGTTGGCTTGGTAAATCTCAAAGCCCCATAGGCTCAACCGTGCTGTACCGGTGTGCTTTGCATCCGCCAGCACAGCACGAATTTCGGGGCGCAGAGGTGGGTCTGCCCAG
>JAYVPU010000190.1:0-20569 GCA_043757205.1 Comamonadaceae bacterium
ATTTTTGTCCTTGAGCAGCGCCGCGAACTCACGCAAATCCTTGGCCGGCACGCCTGGGTAGGCGGTCAACACAAAGGGCACATAAACCGCGATGGAAACGCCTGCAAAATCAGTCTCCGCATTGAAGGGCGAACGCCCAGCCAGGGCCTGCGCCACGGAGGATAAAGGAAAGCTGATGTTGTGCATCAACAGCGTGTAGCCGTCTGCGGGCGACTTGGCCACTAGGTCAGCACCAATCGCGCCGCCCGCCCCGCCCCGGTTGTCCACCACCACCGGCTGCCCCATGGCCTCGCTCATGCGCTGCGCCACGATACGCGCCACGATGTCGGTCGTGCCGCCTGCGGGGAAGGGCACGATCATTTTGATCGGCTTGCTGGGGTAGGTCTGGGCTTGCGCGCTCAGGCACAGCGCCAAGCCCGCGATGACGGGAGCTATCCAGTTTCTGAAGCAACGATGGAGGTTGAGCATGAAGATTCCTTTGAGTGCAAGCGCCAGAGTCAAAAAACGACGCATCCATTCTGTGGAGAATCTCGTGGGTGAGTCAATCGTGCTTTCCCGGATAAGTGGCTGGTTTGCAATTTCAGCCTTCCTGGAATGAATCACAATGACCTTTAAGCGATGCCGAAGTACGTGTACTTGAAAGATGCTAAAAATGAAAATCTTACCTGTTGAGTTCGACGGTCAGTCCATCCGCCGCGTGTACAACGAAGACACTGAAACGTGGTGGTTTTCGGTGATCGACGTCGTGCAAGTGCTGACGCAGCAGCCCGATGATTTGACTGCCCGTAAATACTGGAATCAACTCAAGCGGCGGCTCAGCATAGAGGGCAGTCAACTGGTGACAAACTGTCACCAGTTGAAAATGACAGCCACGGACGGCAAGCAGCGACTTACCGACTGCGCCACCGCCGAAACCTTGCTGCGCCTAGTCCAATCCGTCCCCAGCCCCAAAGCCGAACCCATCAAACGCTGGCTTGCCAAGGTGGGCTACGAGCGCATGCAAGAGATGGCTGACCCGGCCTTGTCGCTAGACCGTGCACGCCAAACTTGGCAGCAGCATGGGCGCAGCGACAAGTGGATTCAGCAGCGCATGACAGGGCAAGAGACGCGCAACAATCTAACCGATTTCTGGCGCGAGCATGACATCAAGGAGGGCAGCGAATTCGCCATCCTCACCAACATCATTCACCAGGAGTGGACTGGGGTGAGTGTCAAAGAACACAAGGGGATGAAGGGCCTGGAAAGCCAGAACTTGCGCGACCACATGAGCGAGGCCGAGCTGATTTTTACAGCGCTGGCCGAGCTGTCCACGCGGCAGATTGCTGAAAACGTGGACGCCACCGGTATGGCGCAAAACAAAACTGCGGCCCAAGCGGGTGGCCGCATTGCCCGTCACGCCCGCCATCAGTTGGAGAGCCAGACGGGCAAGTCCGTCGTGTCATCGGAAAACCACTTGCCGCCCGTTGCAAAGCGGCTGACGAAGCCACGCACGAGTTGAGCCAGCGCGCGTTGGTGCGTGTATGGGGTCCGCTACTTAAAAATCACCGTCTTATGCCCATTGAGCAGCACGCGGTGCTCGCTGTGCCACTTCACGGCGCGCGCCAGCACCTGGCTTTCGGTGTCGCGGCCCTGGTTGGTGAAGTCTTCTACCGTTTTGGTGTGGTCCACGCGGGCCACGTCTTGCTCGATGATGGGGCCTTCGTCCAGATCTGCGGTGACGTAGTGGGCGGTGGCCCCCACCAGTTTCACGCCTCGGTCATGCGCCTGGTAGTAGGGCTTGGCGCCCTTGAAGCTGGGTAAGAAGGAGTGGTGAATGTTGATGGCCTTGCCGGACAGTTTTTTGCACAGGTCGTCGGACAGCACTTGCATGTAGCGCGCCAACACCACCAGCTCGGCCCCTTCGGCCTGGATGATTTCGAACTGTTTGGCCTCGGCCTGCGGCTTGGTGGCTGCTGTCACGGGGATGTGGTGAAACGGCACGTTGTAGCTGGCGGCCAGTTGATAAAACTCGCGGTGGTTGGAGACGATGGCGCGAATGTCCAGAGGCAATAGGCCACTCTTCCAGCGGAACAACAGGTCATTAAGGCAGTGACCTTCCTTGCTGACCATGATGACGGTGCGCATGAGTTGCGCCTTGGCGTGCAGGCTCCATTGCATCTTCAACGGTTCGGCCATCTGCTGGAGTTGCAACTTCAATTCATCAAAGGTCAGTTGCCCGCAGGAGAACTGCACGCGCATGAAAAACAGGCCGGTGTCGGGGTCGTTGTACTGGGCGGCTTCGTCAATGTTGCCACCGCGCTCCAGCAAAAACCCGGAAACGGCGTGCACTAGGCCCAGGCGGTCGGGGCAGGACAGGGTCAGAATATAAACTTGGCTCATAGGATTCCTAATTGGTTGAGGACAGAGCTTCGCTTCGCTCCGGTCTGTCCCGCAATGTCACTTCAACGCCCATTGTCTCAATTCTCAGAAAGCACGCTCCAACATGACGAACCCAGACGCGCACTGGTTGCCCTTCACCCCGAACCGCAGCTTCCACCAAGACCCGCGCATTTTTGTCGCGGCCGAGGGTATGCACTTCACCACGCACGATGGACGGCAAGTGTTAGACGGCATCTCCAGCCTGTGGTGCGTGGGGGCCGGGCACAAGCGGCGCGAGATCAACGAGGCGATTAAAAAGCAGCTTGATACCCTGGACTATTCCACGGCGTTTAGCGCCAGCAATGACAAAGTCTTTGAAGCCGCGAGTCGCATTGCGGCCTTAGCACCCGGTGACCTGAATAAGGTCTTGTTTTGCAACTCGGGCAGTGAGGCGGTGGATACCGCCATGAAGCTCGCGCTGGCCTACCACCGGGCACGCGGCGAAGGCCATCGCAATGTTTTTATTGGCCGCGAGCGCGGCTACCACGGTGTGGGTTTTGGCGGCATGAGTGTGGGCGGCATTCCCGGTAACCGCAAGGTGTTTGGCACGGCCATGTTGCCGCGTGTGGACCATCTGCGTTTCATTCATGACCCGGTGCACCACGCCTACTACAACGGGATCGAGCCGGTATGGCAAGACGACCTGCTGCTGGAGCTGGAAAACCGCATCATCCCGCTGCACGACGCCAGCAATATCGCCGCCGTCATCGTGGAGCCGGTGGCGGGCAGTGCGGGCTGGTATGTGCCGCCGCAGGGCTATTTGAAGCGCCTGCGCGAGATTTGCGACAAGCACGGCATCTTGCTGATCTTTGATGAAGTCATCACCGGCTTTGGCCGCCTGGGCGTGCCCTTCGGTGCGGACTATTTCGGCGTGCTGCCGGACATGCTGACTTTTGCCAAGTGCGTCACCAATGGCGTCATCCCCATGGGCGGCGTGATCTGCCGTGATCATTTGTATGAAGGCGTGATGCAGGCTCACACCAGCAGCCCCGCGCATGCCATCGAGTTCGCCCACGGCTACACCTACTCGGGCCACCCGGTGGCCTGCGCCGCCGCCCTGGCCACATTGGATGTGTACCGTGAAGAAAATTTGTTTGCACGAGCCGGTGAAATGGGCCTACTGCTGGGCAACGCCATGCACAGCGCGCTGACCGGCCTGCCCCATGTGGTCGGCATTCGTAGCCTGGGTCTGGCCGGTGCGGTGGAGCTGGCCAGCCCACCGGGCCTGGCGGGCAAGCGCGCCTATGACGTTTACATGGACTGCTTTCACCAGGGCGTGCTGGTGCGCAGTGCGGGGGACAACGTGGTGCTGGCCCCCGCCTATGTGGTGGACAAGGCGCAGATGGAGCGCATGGTGGACACGCTGGCTCAGGCGATTCGGCGGGTTCAGTGATATTGATCACACCATCGTCCCTCTGTATCAAGTTATGCCCCATAAAATGCCGCATGCTGCCAAATCTGATCAACCTGTGTTTTGCCTTGCCGGTTGGGTCCGAGGTCTGCGGGTGAAGCGACTGCTGGTTTGGCTTGTCGGCCTCTTCATGGCGGCCGCTACCTGTGCCGCGCCTGCCGTGGCCTTCTACTACGGTCCCCAGCCGCCATGGGACGAGTTGCAAGCCTTTGATCTGGTGGTGGTGGATCCAGGCCATGTCCCCAATCCCACCCAACCCGTCCTGCCGCAAACCGAGAAGGTGGCCTATGTTTCGGTGGGAGAGGTTCACCCCTCACGGGCCTACGCTGCCAAAATTCCCAAAGCCTGGCTCAAGGGCGACAACAAGGATTGGGGCAGCCGTTTGATCGACCAGGCCGCGCCCGATTGGCCGCGCTTTTTTTCTGAGACCGTGATCGATCCCCTGTGGGCCGTAGGCTACCGCAGCTTCTTTCTCGACACGCTGGACTCCTACCACCTGTTTGCCAAAACGCCAGAGGACAAGGCCAAGCAAGAGGCGGGTATGGTCGCGCTGGTGATGGAGCTCAAGCGCCGTCACCCGCAGGCCAAGCTGATGTTTAACCGCGGCTTCGAGATCCTGGACCGCACGTACAAAGAGGTGGCCTATGTCGCCGCCGAATCCTTGTTTCAGGGCTATGACGCTGGCAAAAGTACTTACCGCCCCGTTCCTGCGGCTGACCGCGAATGGTTGCTGGGGCAGTTCAAACGCATCACCCTAGAGTACAAGTTGCCCGTCATCGCCATTGATTACGTGCCCCCCAATGACCGCGCCTTGGCGCGCAGCACCGCCAAGCAGATTGAGGCGCAAGGCTTTATTCCCTGGGTGGCCACACCCGACTTGGCCACGCTGGGCGTGGGCTCGGTCGAGGTCATGCCGCGCCGGATTTTGATCGTCCACAGCCCCTTGGCCAATGAGTTTGAGTTGCGCGGGATCGAGGCTGTTCGCATGGCGACCATGCCTTTGAATTACCTGGGTTATGCGGTGGAGTATGTGGACTATCGCCGCCTGCCGGAGGCCGCACTGGCGGGGCGCTATGCGGGTGTGGTGTTGTGGCTGGGCGCACTCCAAACAAGCGCGGATCGTCAAAAAATCAGCGCCTGGATGAGCCGCCGTGTGGATGAAAACGTGCCGATGGCCGTGGTCAACGAAATCGGTTCCCTGTTGTCGACGCCATTGAGTAGCAAGTTGGGGCTGGATCAGACGAGCAAAGGCGAAGACAACGGCCCGGTCACCATCACCCAGCAGGCCAGCATGATGGGCTTTGAGCGCCAGCCCCGCCCCCAAGCCAATGAATTCACACCTTTAACGATCAAGGAGGGACGCCCCCTGCTCACCCTGGGTAAAGGCAAAGCAAAGCAGGTTGCCGCAGCCATCACCCCCTGGGGCGGCTATGTGATGGCCCCTTTTGGTTTGGTGACTTTGGCCAGCCAAAAGGAAGACCGCTGGATCATCGACCCCTTTGCCTTTTTCAAAGAAGCACTACGCCTGCCCGACATGCCGGTGCCTGATGTGACAACCGAAAGCGGACGCCGTATGCTGTTGGTGCACATGGACGGCGACGGCTTTGTCAGCCGCTCTGAGCTGCCGGGCAACCACTTTTCGGGCGAAGTGATCCGCGACCGCATCGTTAAAAAATTCCCCGTGCCCATGGCCATTTCCGTGATCGAGGCCGAACTGTCACCTCAAGGCCTGTACCCACAGTATTCGCAGCAACTTGAAGCCGTGGCGCGAGATATGTTTCGATTACCCAGCGTGGAAATTGCGTCTCACAGTTATACCCATCCCTTCAACTGGGAAAAAGCTCAAGCAGGCGGGGAAACTGGACCGGGTTATCACCTCAAAATTCCAAACTATGTTTTTAATCTGCAACGTGAAATTGAAGGCTCCATTCGCTATATCGAAACTCGCCTAGCCCCTGCGGGTAAAAAAGTCAGCCTGTTCTTGTGGACTGGCAACACCGTGGCGGGTCGGGACGCCATTGCGCTGACCAAGAAGCAAGGCGTGCTGAACATGAATGGCGGCGACACGGTGGCCACCCAATCGAGCCCCACGGTAACTCAGGTGGAGGGCTTGGGCATGTATTTTGGTGATCAATTTCAGGTCTTTGCACCGAATCAAAACGAGAACGTTTACACCAACGATTGGCGCGGGCCTTTCTCGGGTTTTGAGCGGGTGATTGAGACCTTTGAGCTCACCGAAAAGCCACGTCGCCTCAAACCCATCAACATTTATTTCCACACCCACATCGCCACCAAGCTGGCCGGGTTGCGCTCCTTGGAGAAGGTGTTTGACTACGCACTGAAACAAGAAACAACGCCTGTTTTTGCGTCTGACTATGCCAAAAAAGTAGAGTCGTTTTTACATGTGGCGGTGGCGCGCACGGCCACGGGCTGGCGTGTCCGCGGCATGGGCAACCTGCATACCCTGCGAGCTCCCAGTGCACTGGGTGTGCCCGATTTAAGCCTGAGCGAATCCCTAGCGGGCTTCAAGCCGAGCACACAAGATACCTACCTTCATTGGGTTGGATCGTCGGGCGAACTGGTATTCACCGCGCAAGCCACCAACACCGTGCGCCTGGAATCGGCCAACGCCGCCTCTGAAGCGTTTGAGCGCAGCAACAGTGCATCCACCACCACCTACCGCTGGACGCTGGCGGGTCAAGTGCCTTTGCAATTCACACTGGCCCATGCCACAGGCTGCCGCGTCACGGTGGCCGGACGCGAGTTAACGCCCAGCCGCAGTCAGGCTGAATTTTCACACTACCAACTGAGTACCCATGCTGCCCGACCGCTCGAAGCGATATGCCGGAATTGACCAGCGACCCGAAAGGCTCGTGCTGGCCACTCACTGGCAGCTTGTCTTGATCGCGGTCATCATGGTGGGTTTGCTGCGCGTTATTTTTCCGCACAAGGCCTTGGTGGAGAAGCTCTACCACCACGATGTCTTGGATGAGCTGACCCTGTCCTACATCGAGAACCTGTACCGGGCCGAGCCCAGCAATTTTGACCTGACGATTTTGCTGGCCAGGGCCCGGCCCGATCAGTCCCAAGCAGAGCAAGAGCAGCTACTTCAAACGGTATTGACGTCGGGCAATGTGCGCCAGCGCGGTGAGGCGCGGCTGCTCTTGCTGGAGTCTTTTGAGAAGACGCTGAATACCGACTTGTCCGAGACCGAGACAAGCCATTGGACGCGCCGACTCAGGGCCTTACTCCAAGCGGCACGCAATGATGAGGTGTCGCCCGAACTGGCCGGCGTCTTTGCTGCCGCCGCTTTTCGCCAGGAGCGCACGGATTTGGGCCTTTATTTCCTGGGCCGCATCAGCCCGGACCACTCGGTGGCCGCTCTGGTCAACTACGCCAAAGTGGCCCTAGGTCAAGGCCGGTATGTCATGGCGGCTGAATACTACTTGCTGGCTCGAAAACACACGACCAAGCGGGACGAGGCGCGTAGCTATTTCCAAAAAGGCATAGAGGCTTTAATGGCGTCAAGCCGTTTCAAGCTGGCCATGCAAGAAGCGCAAAGAGAGCTGGGTGATCTGGCCGATGATCCCTCCACCCTGCGTTTTCTTGCCCGAGCCGCCTTGGCCGCGGGGGAGCCCAAACAGGCGGCACTCTATGCTCAGCGTCTGGTCTTCATGGCTGCCGCCGTGCCTGCTCCTTCTTCTGTGCGGACCGCCCCATGAGTCGCTTACTTCAACGTTGGTTGGTGCTGGCAGGCGTATGGGCCGCAGTCTGTGATGCACATGCCGCCCAAACCCAGCCCCAAACCCTGGTTCCGGGGCAAGACTACTACTCATGGCAAATCGTTAGCGGCAGCCCCAAAAGCTTAGAAAAAATTTATCGTCAATACAGGGAATTGCCCTATGTACGGATCGAACGCCGGGGCGCGCTGTATGTGTTGCGTGCCGGGTTTTGGCCCAGCAGCCAGGTCGCGCGCGAGGCCTTGGCACAGCAGCTGGGCAAAGACGCCCTGATCCGAATCGCGGCCTATCGGCCCGATGCCATCGTGCTGCGCAATTGGGAAGCAGCCCCTGAACTCAATGCCACCGATGCGCTCACGCAAGACCTGCCCCTGCGGCCCATGAAACCCGCGCCAACACCGCTCACACCCCTGATCACTGAATTGCCCCCGCGCACACGAACGCAAACGGAACTAATGCCCCTGCGCGAGGCGGGCGATCCTAAGCCTTTTAACGCCGCAGACTATGCCCTGGCCTTCAATGTGTTCATGGGCGCAGGCCAGACCGAGCAGGCGTTTCGCCTCGCCCAAAAAGCTGTGGCCAGCGTGCCTTCGGACGCCGACTGGCGACGCAAACTGGCCCGCCTGAGCGATTGGACGCAACGTCCCCAACTGGCATGGACGCAATGGTCGCATTTGTTCCAGCAGGGGGATCGCTCCGAAGAGGTGGTGAACGCCGTGCTGCGCCTCGCCCCCATGACTGAGCAGCCCGAGCTGGCCATTGCCGCCTGGGAAGTGCGCGCGGCCCGGCTGGACCCCACGCCCGCCCAATGGGCTGATCTGTATCGCTTGTACGACATGGCTGGGCAGTCCAAACAAGGCTCGGTGGTTTTCGAGCAGCACTACCGCCGCCGAGGCGACCCCCTATTTCTGGAACAGGCGGCGCAAATGGCCGTCAATGCGGGCGATGATGAAAGGGGCGTGCGCCTGTACGCTGAGCGCGCCCGATTGAAACCCTTTTCCATGGACGCCACCTTGCATGCCGTGGTGACTTTGATTCGGCTCGACCGCATGCGCGAGGCCTATGCGTTGATGCAAGCCGTGAGCCCTGAGGTCCGTGAAGATGCCGAAGAGTTTTGGCGCTTGCTGGGCAATGTCTCGTGGGAGTTGCAAGAAGCCGCAGGCGCAGAAAAAGCGTATCAAAATTTTGCGCGCGGACCCCAGGCCACGGCGGGCGACTGGTCGCGGCTGATTTACTTGGTGCGTCAGCGCCACCCCAAACAAGGGGCGGATCTGGCGCTGGAGGCCTACCGGCGTTATGGCAATGCCGACAATTTGATGTTGGCGCTGGGCATCTACGCCCAGGCGGGTGATGTGGCGGGACAAGCCCGGATTTTCAAACAGATCACCCCGTCTGATCTGGTGCTGTTGGAGGCTGACGTTCAATTCTTG
Organism: Comamonadaceae bacterium; assembly: GCA_043757205.1. Lineage (GTDB taxonomy): Bacteria > Pseudomonadota > Gammaproteobacteria > Burkholderiales > Burkholderiaceae_C > CANCDA01. Next base: position 9,000 of record JAYVPU010000190.1, read on the forward strand.
GTGCTGCGCGGTCAGTTCTATCAAAACCAGGCCGAAATGGACAAGGCCTGGAAGGACTTTCGCCGGGCACTGAGTCACAGCTCGGATGACAGCCAAATTACAGTGCCTGCGCTGTGGTTTTTGATCGATACCGGTCGCAAACAAGAGCTGGAGCCCATGTTGCGCGCGTTGGCCCCCCAGGCCCAAAAAGAATCCGCTTACTGGCTGCCCTTTGCAGCGGGCTACCACGCACTAGATCGTTTCAAAGAGGCGCTGGACTGGTACCGCAAAGCGGTCGTGCGCAGCCCGGATGACAACCTCTTGCTGCTCAATTACGCCGATGCGCTAGCGCGGGTGAACCAGGTGGGCATGGCCGAGCGGGTGCGCCGCCATGCCTGGTTCAAGCTGCAAGAAAAATACCCCAAACCCAGCATCCAGGCCCCGCTGGACGATCAACCCGAACTGTTGGCCTTGGCGCGCTTGGCCATCCTCAACAGGCCTGGCGATCCGGGGCTGGCGTTGATGCGGCAGGTGGTGAGTCAACTGCGCGGCCTGTCTGAAGAGCAAACGCAGACCAAGCAAACCCGCGACCTGATTTTGGGCTGGGCGATTTCTAAAGAACAATTCCACAACGCGCGCAGCTGGATGTGGCTGAACTACGCTCGCCAAGCCGGCAAAGACCAGGCCGCGCCACTGTGGGGAGAAAGTCAAACCGCCCTCCAATTGAACGAAACGCAAACCATGGATCGCTTGTTGCTCCAGCAAGCTGATCGTCTGCCGGTTTACAACCGCTACGACACCGCCTACGCGCTGGAGCATTGGCCGCAAGCGCTGAGCGTCGCCTATGAGGGCATGCAGCGCAACGAAGTCGATGAGCCTCTACACGACCGTTACCGCCAGCACACGCCCCTGCACGCGCACTATGTGCAGATGCGCGTGGCCAATGAAGCCTATGGCTCGCTCAATGTGGACAGCGTGCAGATGGAAGCCCGCTTGGTGCTGGAGCCCAAATGGCATTTGATGCTGGGCTGGGCGCAAAACATGCAATCCAGCTCAGACCTCTCTACCGCCCCCTTTGTGCCGGGTGGCGAGCAGCTCAGCAGCCTGGGCCTGCGCTGGCTGGGCGGCCATGGAGAGACGGCTGCAAGCGTCTTTCAGCGCAACGAGATGGCGGGCAACCTGGGTCTGAAGTTGTCTCAAATTTGGCGCTCCAGCCAACGCCTGGTGTTTGACGGCAGTGCCGGTCTGCGCGTGGACGCAACAGACAGCCTGCCCTTGAGGGTGGGGGGGTATGAAGACAACGTGCGCCTGGGCTTTAACTACACCATCAGCAAGCGCGAATACTTGCGCTATGGCTTGCGCTTGGCGCGTTTTTCTACTCAGTTTGACGACTACCTGGGCTCCGGGCAAGGCCACAGTCTGGAACTGGGCTACCGTATCCGCACCGAGTACCCGGACTTTCGCGTGCGCGTGTTTGCCGAGCAGTACAACTACAGCTACGACGGCAGTGTGGGCGCCCAGAGCTTGAGTCGCTTGTCACCCGACGTTCTGGGACAAATCAACACAGGAAATCTCGAAGCGGTGAAATACTTCCTGCCCCAAGGCAGTACCAACTTGGGCGCGTGCCTGGGGATGGGCGAGAATCTGGCGGGGCAAAACATCCAGGACATTTATACGCGAGCTCTGCGGCCATTTTTTGATGTCTGCACCACCAACAACTCGCTCAACGGTGCGGGTTACAGTGGGGTGATTGGCCTGGCGGGCGCGATCACCGGAGAAGACCACTTCTCCCTTCGCATGGAACAAAGCAGCGGCGGCACAGGCAGCGGCGCTTTAAGTAAAACCTTGGCACTGCGTTACCGGCATTATTTTTAAGAGGACGAGCATGAAATTGAAACACGCACTTTTGTTGTTGATGACGGCGCTGGCCACCGTGGCCTGCACCACGGTGAGTTCGGTCGCCCCCAGCGCGCGCTTTGAGCCCGGTGCCAAGTGGGCCCTGCTGCCCATGGTGAATCAAACCGACACCCCGCAAGCCGGGCTCTCGGCCGAGGCCATTGCCGAGCACGGCTTGCGCCTGCGTGGCCTGCGTGACATCGCGCGCTACCCCGTGGCCTTGTCGCGGGATAGTTTGTTTGAACCCTCAGAGCGCCGCGTGGCCGAAGAAGCCCAAAAATGGGCACGTGAACAGGGCATTCGTTATGGCTTAACGGGCGTGGTAGAAGAGTGGCGCTACAAGGTCGGCATTGATGGTGAGCCCGCTGTGGGCGTGACGCTTCAGGTGCTGGATTTGAGCACGGGTCAAATCGTCTGGAGTGCCTCCGGCGCCAAGAGCGGTTGGAGCCGCGAAGCCCTGTCGGGCGTGGCACACAAACTGATGTACCAGTTGCTGGACACCTTCCCCGTGCAGGCCACGCAAGACAAGCGCTGAGCCACACGCCCGGATGCAACTCTCCCAAGAGTCCCGCCCCGCCCTTTGGCAGCGCCTGGCCCTGTCAAAGCGGCTCGCGCCTGAACTCATCGCTGCACGTGGCAAGTGGGTGGAGGTGCTGCTCATCTCGGTGCTTTTTATGGGCGCGGCCTGGCTCTGGCGGCCTGCGGATCCGTTGCTCACCCATTCCGCTTTCCCCTGGCTCTGGCTGGCCCCGGTTTTGCTCTCTTTGCGCTATGGGGTCATGCCCGGTTTGATCGGCGGCTTTCTGATCTTGGGCAACTGGTTTTTGGCCTATTACCTGGGTGTGGCGGTGGTGGTTCAGTCGGATTTCCCTCGTGACTATTTCTTTGGCGGTGGCCTGCTGATTCTCTTGTGCGGTGAATTCAGCGACGTCTGGCGCGACCGCATTGAGCGTATGGATGAAACCAACCTCTACGTGACCGAGCGCCTGTCCCGACTCACCCGACGTCACCTGCTGCTCAATTTGTCGCATGACCGCATGGAGCAAGAAATGCTGTCGCGGCCTGGCTCTTTGCGTGACGCTTTGGTTAACGTCAGAACGCTGGTGTTGCAAGAAGCGCGGCCCGGCGAACTGCTGCCTGGGTCCAAGGCCTTGCTGGATCTGCTGGCCCAGTACGTCAGCATCGAATCCGCCGCCATTTACAGCGCGGACGCTGAAGGCGATGCGAACCATGTGTTTGGCCCCGTTCTCCAGTCCATTGGTGAGCCCTTGCCGCTACGGGATGACGATGAGCTGCTGATGTTGGCGTTTGAGAAACACAAGCTGGCGCACATCTCAGACACCGAGGTCTCGCACGAGCGCAAATCCAACCAACTCATTGTTGCTCCCTTGATTGCCAGTGACAGCACGCTGGATGGGGTGATTGCCGTCAGCAAAATCCCTTTTTTCTCACTCAATGTTGAGAACCTGCAAATGATGTCGGTTATCCTGGCTTACTACGCCGACCACATCCACAATGCGGGCGACGTGACCCTGTGCCGCCAGCACATGCCCACCATCCCGGCCACTTTCGCTGAAGAAGTGGCGCGCATGAAGCGCATGCAAAAAAAGGTCGGCATCACCAGCCATATTGTGGTCATGAGCTTTGCCGCCAACATGAAGGCTGATGTGCCGGTTCAGTTTTTACAAATCAAGCGTGGCCTGGATCTGTATTGGCAAACCGAGGTCAATGGCTGCACCGTGATCGCCGTCATGATGCCTTTTGCCAGCGCACAGGCGAAAAATGGCTTCCTGCACCGCATCGATACCTGGCTCAAGGCCACCTATTCAGGCGGCTTTGACGCCTTGCAAATCCGTTTGCGCAGCATTGATTTTTCGCGTGAAGACCCCTTGCAGGTTTTGCCCGAAGTCATGCAGTCATGAACAACCTTTTTTGGGCCATTGCAGCCCTATCGGCAGACGCGGCATTGTTTGCCAGCGGCATGACCCTGAATCACTCACTCTCGGCATTTTTGGCCGTCAGTGTGTTGCACGCAACGTGTTGTTCTGTGCTGGCCACCTGTGCTTTCGTGCTGTTGCCCGCACGCTATCGACAATCCAAAGTCTGGGCCTGGTGGCTCATGTTTAACTTTGCCTTTATTGCCCCGGTGCTGGGCCCGATTGGCATTGTGCTCATCATCCACTTCACTCTGATCCGCAAAACCGACACATTGGGTCAGGCCATCCCGCGCACGATTGAGTTGCCCGTCTATGACGTTCAAATGCACGAAACCGCGCGCGCGGGGCAAGGCGCCATTCGCTCACGCTTGACCAGCAATGTCCCGGCCCACGTGCGCATGCAGTCCTTGTTGACCTTGCAAGTGGTGCCCAGTGGCGTGGCCAATCCGATCCTGGAAGACCTGTTGGGCGATGAAGCCGATGACGTGCGCTTGGTGGCTTTTGGCATGCTGGATGCAGCCGAGAAAAAACTCTCGGTGCAAATTCACCGCGCACAAAAAAGTCTGGATAAATCCCTGCCCCCCAAAGCCCGCTACGACGGTTACCGGCATCTGGCAGAGCTGCACTGGGAGTTGATTTATGAAGCCTTGGTGCAAGGTGAGCTGCGCAAGCACGTGCTGGCTGAGGCCTTGCAGTGCTTAGAAGCCGCCTTGGCGCTTGAGCCTCAGCCGGAGGTCGGACTTTTGTTTCTCAAAGGAAAAATTCTTTTGGCCCAAGGCCTTGCCCAGCCCTCAGAGGCGGCCTTCAGGGCCGCGATGCGACTGGGCCAGACGGAAGCCTCGGTCTTGCCCTACTTGGCCGATTTGGCCTATCAGCAGCGGGCGTTTGGCGAGGTGCGGGATTACATGCGCCGACTTTTGCCCCTGCAGGTGAGCCCTCGCACCCATACGATCATTGACCTTTGGACTGGACGTGACCACTTCCAGCAATTCCGTGACCTCCGCAACCTCCAGCACATCTGAACCCACGCTCCCCAAAGCCGACAGCGTGGACGTGCTCCTGCTGCTGGAGGGTACCTTCCCCTACGTGGCCGGGGGCGTATCGAGCTGGGTCAACCAAATCATTCGGGGCTACCCTGAGTTGCGCTTCGGTGCCATCTTTATTGGCAGCCAGCCTTCGGACTACGGTGCCATGCGCTACGCCCTGCCGGACAACCTGGTGCACCTGGACGTCGTGTACCTGGCGGAAAACAAACCCACGACCAAGATCCACCCGACCAAGGTCAAGGCCGATTCGAAAATGATGGCGCAGGTCAAGCGCATGCATGAGTTGTTCCAAACCGACATCCGCCACCCGGACTGTCCGCACCTGTTCTCCTCGACGATGGACGAAGCCCACGCCGGGGGCAAGCTCAGCCACGAAACCTTTTTGCACAGCGAAGCCGCTTGGGAGCAAATCAAAGACAGCTACCTGCGCTACAGCACCGACCCGTCGTTTGTCGATTATTTCTGGACCATACGCACCATCCACACCCCCTTGTGGCGCTTGCGCGAAATTGCTCAGAATTGTCCTAAGGCCCGTATCTACCACTCGGTGTCCACGGGCTACGCGGGTGTGCTGGGCCTGCTGCTCAAGCATCAGAACCCGCGCCCCTACATCCTGAGCGAACACGGCATTTACGTCAAAGAGCGCAAGATCGACCTGTACCAGGCACAGTGGATCAAAGACAACCGCAGTGTCTTTGACCACGACCCCTCGCAGGTCAGCTACTACCGCCAAATCTGGATCCGCTTCTTTGAGCACCTGGGCTACCTCACCTACCAGGCCGCCGACCATATCGTGGCCTTGTACGAGGCCAACCGTCAACGTCAACTGGCCGACGGTGCACCGCCCGAACGCACCAGCAACATCCCCAACGGCATTGACATTGAACGCTTTGCACCCTTGCGTGCGCTGCGGCCCGCGACGCCGCCGCCCGTCCTGTGCCTGATTGGTCGCGTGGTGCCCATCAAAGACATCAAAACCTTTATTCGCTCCATGCGCAGCGTGGTCGCGCGTCTGCCCGAGGCGCAGGCCTGGATTGCCGGGCCGGAAGAAGAAGATCCGGACTACGCCCAGGAATGTCATGAACTCGCCGAGCGCTTGGGCCTGGCCCATTGCATCAAGTTCATGGGCTTTCAAAAGCTCACCGACATCCTGCCCCAGGTCGGCCTGGTGGTGCTGAGTTCCATTAGCGAGGCTTTGCCGCTGGTGATTCTGGAAGGCTACGCCGCCGGCGTGCCCACGGTCAGCACCGATGTGGGTTCCTGCCGTCAACTGGTTTACGGCTTGCCCGGCGCGGACGAGGCCCTGGGTGCGTCCGGGCGCATCGTGCGCATTGCCGACCCGGAGGCCCTGGGCACCGCCGCGTTGGAGTTGCTGACCGATAACGCCGCCTGGCACAGCGCCAGCCAGGCCGCCATCCGTCGGGTGGAGGCCTATTACGCCCAGCACATGATGTTTGACCGCTACCGTGACCTCTACACCGAGGGCCTGGCATGGCAGGCATAGGGTTTGAGCTGCGCAAGCTGCTGAACAAGCGCTCCTACTCTGGCCTGCTACAGGCCTATGCCTACGCGGGCATCATCAGCTCGGGCCCCTGGGTGCTGTCCATCTTGGGCATCATGCTGATTGGTTTGCTCAGCGTGGGCGTGACCGTGCCCAATGCGCAGATCACGCAGTTCCAGGTCACGGTCACCTATTTGTTTCTGGGCTCGCTGGTCTTGACCGGGCTGGTGCAACTCTCGTTCACCCGCTTTGTGGCCGATCGCCTGTTTGCCAAAGACGATGAGTCCATCTTGCCCAACTTCAATGGCCTGATGTTTGTGGCCCTCAACGTCAGCATTTTGGGCACCTTGCCCGTGGTGGTGTTTTTGTTCCCTGAGCAAACCGTGCTGTATCGGCTGCTGTTCGTGATGGGCTTTGCCATCATGTCCGCGATCTGGGTGGCCACGGTGTTTCTGTCGGGCATGAAGCACTACGAAGCCATCGTTCTGATCTTCTTTGTCGGCTACAGCGTCACCATGGCGCTGGCGTTGCTGTTCCGGCATTACCTCGGCATGGAAGGCCTCTTGCTCGGCTTTGTCATGGGGCATTTCGTACTGCTGGCCGGCATGGTCTGGCTGATCTACAAAAACTACCACTCTGATCGCTTCATCGCCTTTGACATCTGGAAGCGCGGGACCATGTACCGCAGCCTGATGGCCACCGGGTTTTTCTTCAACCTCGGGGTCTGGGTGGACAAAATGCTGTTCTGGTACTACCCCGGCACCGGGCAAAACGTGATCGGCCCGCTCAACTCATCGGTGATTTACGACTTCCCGATTTTTCTCTCCTACCTCACCGTCATCCCTGGCATGGCCGTGTTTTTGGTGCGCATCGAAACCGATTTTGTGGAGTACTACAACAAGTTCTACGACGCCGTGCGCGAAGGCGCCACGCTGGACTACATCGAGCGCATGCGCAACCACATGGTCTATTACGTGCAGCGCGGCTTGTTTGATATCGCCAAGATTCAGGCCATCACCATCCTGGTGGTGTTTGTCATGGGCGAAGCGCTGTTGAACGCCTTGGGCATCTCCACGCTGTATCTGCCGCTGCTGTTTGTCGATGTGGCGGGGGCGGGCTTGCAGGTGGTGCTGCTGGGCATCTTGAACGTGCTGTTTTATCTGGATCAACGCCGTGCCGTCGTGTGGCTGACGGCCCTGTTGCTGACCACCAATTTACTCTTCAGTGCCCTGTCCATCCAACTGGGGGCGGCCTGGTTTGGCTACGGCTTTGCCATCTCCATGCTGGTAACCGTGCTCGTCGGCATGTGGGTGCTGAACCGGCGGCTGGAGTCGCTGGAGTTTGAGACCTTCATGTTGCAGTGAAGTCGCAAGGTCATCACCTTGCGGCTGATTCAAAATTTCAATGGCTTTTCGTTTCTACTTTCGCGTTCTGTACACCCTGGTTCTGGCCGGTCTGGCCGCGGGTGCGTGCCTGACGCTGAACACGCCCCTGCCCTGGTTGATTGGCCCCATGCTGGCCACCGCCATCGCCTCGATGTTGCGGCTGCGCACTGAAAGCTCCACACCCCTTCGCAACGGCGGGCAGGCCATCATTGGCACGGCTGTGGGCTTGTACTTCACCCCCGCCATGGCGGCGCTGGTGGCGGGGCTCTGGTGGGCCATCATCCTGGGCGTGGTGTTGGCCCTGGGGCTGGGCTGGCTGTTCGGGGCCGGTCTGCACCGCTGGCACGCACAGCGCATGCCGGGTTTGAGCCGGGCCACCACCTACTTCTCCAGTGCGATTGGCGGCGCTTCAGAGATGACGCTGCTGGCGGAGCGCTTCCATGGCCGCGCAGACCTGGTGGCCTCGGCCCACAGCGTGCGCTTGATGCTGGTCACACTCGTCGTGCCCTTTGCCATGCAGTACAGCGGCTGGCACGGGCAAGACATCGCCGCACCCGGCGGCGCACGCGAAGTGGTGCTGCACGGCTTGGCCCTGCTGGGCTTGGCGGTCTGCGCCGGGGCCTGGGTGATGGCGCGGCTAGGGCGGCCCAACCCCTGGTTTCTGGGGGCACTGCTGGTGGCCATGGGTCTGACCGTGGCCGGTGTGGAACTCTCGGCCATGCCCAAGGCCTTGTCCAACGCAGCGCAGTTGGTGATTGGCGTCAGCCTGGGCGTGCGCTTCACGCCGACCTTTGTGCACACCGCGCCGCGCTGGCTGGCCTCGGTAGCCGTGGCCACGCTGGGGCTGATTGCCGTGTGCTCCGCCTTTGCGGCGCTACTGGCCTGGGGCGTGGGCTTGCCAGCAGGCACCTTGATTTTGGCCATGGCCCCGGGCGGCGTGGCCGAAATGGCCATCACCGCCAAAGTGCTGCAACTCGGTGCGCCAGTGGTCACGGCCTTTCATGTGTGCCGCCTGGTGGCGGTGCTGCTGCTGCTGGAACCGCTGTACCTGTGGGTGTACGGCAAACCCTCGCCGCCCACTTAGCTTTTGCGTGTAGAGCGCGTAGGCGAGTGTTGTATGGGATCAACTCGGCGGGGCAAACGACGCTAGTTGCTGGTCCACAAAATTGCCATTGGTCTGCGTCAGGCGAATGCGCGCAGGCAGGTAGCCCAGCGCGGGGGCCAGCCACAGCTCGACCGTGATGTCATGCACCTGGCGCGCGGGGCGTTTGATTCGCAATGTCTTTTGTTCACCGCCGGGCACAACACCAGGTAGGTCCAGCGTTTCTTCGCTCTCGATCACAAAACGCCACGTATCGGCATCGCGCCCGCCCACGGCCTGCATTTCAAAGGCGCTGCCCACCGGGTAACGGCTGGGGTCGCCCGCCAGCAGGCTGGCGATCTGCATGAAGATGCTGAGCTGGTCTTGCGCGCCGGGTTGCAAATCGACCGAAGGCGTGTTGGCGCTGAAGATCACTTTGCCGTGGCTACCCTTTTCACCCTTGTCGCGCTCAAAATGCGCGGCCACTTCGGAGCGCACCTTGTCGCCAAAGCGCTTGGGGGCCAGCCCCTCGGGGGTGATCTGACCTGTGCTGCTCTGCGAGCGCGTGCCCAACAAGAAGTGCGTGACGGACAGGCGTGCGTCATAGGTCTGGCCATCGTGCAGCCACAGCAGCTCCCCACTGGCGCTATATCCCAGGCCGCTGACCTCGCCCTTGATGTCGTATTTAAGCCGCAGCGAGCCCGGTAGGGTGATGGGCGGAGCAGCGGTTGAAGGCGCGCCGACAGGAGCAGATGCCGGCTTAGCGGCGGCTACCGTGGCCGTGGGCTCATCGGCGGGTGCGGTGACGGTCGTTGCTTCTTCTGCTATTTTATCTGTAGCAGATTGTGCCTGTATTTCAAGCTCTTGCGCTGCATTTGACGCCTGAACCGCAGGTGTTGACGGGTTTGAAATGGCCCGAGGTCTGGCGGGCCTGGGTGGGCGCGCTGCTGCGGGCTTGACCAGGCTGCGCGTGACGGTGGCTGCGGGCTCAGGCAGCGCCAGGGTGCGGGTGATGAAGGGCCGCGTGATGGCCGTATTCGACTCAGGCGACGCGCTGGGCTGCACCCAACTCAAAAACGCCCAGTGCGCTGTCAGCACTAAGGCGGCAATCCACAGCAGGGGTTTGAGCGGGGCGGAGGAATTTTCCACGACAATCTCGGCATGAAACTAGCCACTTACAAAGACGGTTCGCGCGATGGTCAACTGGTGGTGGTCTCGCGCGACCTGAGCACCGCGCATTATGCGACCGGTATTGCCAACCGCCTGCAAGCCGTGCTGGACGACTGGAACTTCCTCTCGCCCCAGTTGCAAGACCTGTACGACAGCCTCAACCAGGGCAAGGCGCGCCACGCCTTCCCGTTTGACCCGCAGCAATGCATGGCCCCGCTGCCGCGCGCGTACCAGTGGGCCGACGGCTCGGCTTACATCAACCATGTGGAACTGGTGCGCCAGGCGCGTGGCGCTGAAGTACCCGCCAACTACTACACCGACCCCTTGATGTACCAAGGCGGCAGCGACGATTTTCTGGGACCCTGTGATGACGTGGTGTGCGTGAGCGAGGCCAACGGCATTGACTTCGAAGCCGAGGTTGCCGTCATCACGGCCGACGTGAAGATGGGCGCCACCCCGGCCCAGGCGCTGGACAGCATCCGCCTGCTCTTGCTGGCCAATGACGTGAGCTTGCGCAACCTGATCCCCGAAGAGTTGGGCAAGGGCTTTGGCTTTGTGCAAAGCAAGCCCGCCACCGCCTTCAGCCCGGTGGCCGTCACGCCCGATGAGTTGGGCGAAGATTGGAAAGGCGGTCGCCTGCACCTCACCCTGCAAAGCACCTGGAACGGTCGCGTCGTGGGCCGCTGCGAGGCGGGGGGCGAGATGACTTTTCACTTTGGCCAGCTCATCGCGCACCTGTGCAAGACGCGCAACGTGCGCGCGGGCAGCGTGATCGGTTCGGGTACGGTGAGCAACCGCGCGACCGAAGTCAAAGGTAAAAAAGTGTGGGCCAAGGGCTATAGCTGCATTGCCGAAAAGCGCGCCATCGAGACCATTCAAGACGGACAGCCTCAAACCGACTACATGAAGTTCGGCGACACCATCCGCATCGAGATGAAGGGACGCGACGGGCAGTCGATGTTTGGCGCGATTGACCAAGCCATCACGGCCCTGAAGCGCTGAGATCAGCGTTTAAGCCGCCCGGTGCAGGGAAGGGTCGCCCTGCATCCGGTCGTGCTTGACAAACCATTTTTTGGCCAAGGCCACCAGTTGGCCGTCGCTCGGGTGGTCTGAGGCGATCACGCCCACAATGGCCTGATCAATGGCCTTGTCGTGCCGCAGGCAGTGGGCGCGAAACTCGTCTTTCGCCTGGGCCGGGCCCGTCACCAAGACCTCGTGCACGCCCACCAGCGCCTGAGCCACCTCGTGGTAGAAATCTTCGTCAGTGCCCGCGCGGCCATCTTCGGCTGAGTGGTGGCCGCTGGCGCTGTCGCCCCGCCCATGTCGCCCGCCATGGTTGCCCACGTGGCCACCCCGGGTTTTGGGCTTGTGCGTGCTGCGCGACGCAATGGTCTGCACCTCTGCATGCGTGCGGTCAAACTGAATGACATGGGCTTCAGTACGGTCAATCCAGACGATGGCGTGGAAGTTACTCATGGCCAGTAGTGTCCCAACGTTTGCACATCAGGACGTCGTAAGTTAATGATTTACTTGTTGAATTTGGTGTTTCAGTCTGGTCTCGATTTGAACGTCGAA
>JAYVPU010000191.1:0-20534 GCA_043757205.1 Comamonadaceae bacterium
CCGAGAGCAAAAGCGACTTGGTAAGCCTGTTCAAACTGCTCGATCAAAGCGCACGGGGCAACAAGCAAGCGGGACAAGATTGGATTCGTGCAGCTCAGGCAATCCAAGGCCGCGACCGTTGGAACGTGGGCCAAATGGCTCATAAGCTGGGTATCCCATCCCCCAGCGATTGGAAGCATTCCGAGCTTTCCCCTACAACCGACGCAGCGCCCATTCAACTGATTGAGTACCCTCAATCCCACCATATGGTTGCCACTTCCCCTAATAGCGAGCGTGCGGGACTAGCGTTTATTTTGCGCGCTGCAAAGAATGAGGCGGCCCGCCCCGGCAGCGTTCAGCGCATGGCCCTGCGCATGTGTGATGAGACCATCAAGGCCGATATCGCGCTAATCAAACAGAAGACCGACACCTGGCACGCCAATGCGTTGAAATCGGCCCCGGAAGCGGCGGAGCAGCTAGCCGCGCGGCATTCCGTGCGCTATACCTTTGCTGTTGCTGAATACCGTGCCAAAACGCATTTGTATATGTTTCCTGCCGCTATTCCTATGCCCGTTCCTGCATCCGTTGTAGCCCCAATTGCGCCCGGCCTTGAATTAGACTTTGCCTAATTGCATAGCCATGTTACATTTCGACCACCACACAACGGAGGTAGCATGGCGGACAACAAAGAAGCGCAATTGGAGAAACTGGAAGCAGACAGGCAAAAGCATGTTGATGCTATTGCGAAGCTGGATGACCAAATAAAAAGCATTCGGGCTGAATTGCGCAGTAGTAAGCTCGCTGAGGCAAAAAAGCAAGCGGCTGACTACGGCTTTACCGCCACGGAGCTCTTTGGCATATCAGCCGCAAATGCTGCAAAACCGAAGGTAAAGCGCGGCGAGGCTAAAACGGTCCGCTATCGCCACGAGAACGGCGATACGTGGGGTGGTGGTAAGGGGCCACGTCCTGGCTGGATTAAGGCCATCAAAGACGCAGGCGGCGACATTGAGAAATACCGCGTAGCGTTATGAAGTATCCCGCTTGCAGGAAGTGTGTCCTAGCCCCCCAACGAGGCGACCGCTATGCCACTGCTATAAAAGTGGTCGAGCTTGGAGGTCGTGCTCCTGATATGGCTAATATGCCCCGTCGAAGCGTAGATTGAAAGCCTCATGCATTTTAGAATTTCCATTCACAAAATGCGGGAAATTCATCAATTCTGCGGATTGCCTCTTGGTTTCCGTTGAGGGCATTTTTTACCAAATTTCCACATTCAGAGTTTGGTTTTATAACGGCATGCATTGCAGCATGTCCTGCGCAAGCTTGACAGATGCCTAAACCTGTCAGACGCTGTCTGGTTTTCTCAATTTCCGTTGATTGCGCAGAAGGTTTTTCAAATTGAAGCTTTATGCCAAAGTGTTGAGCAACATATTGCGCCGTATCGACTGGAATTTGCGAATTACTCACATAGTCTCTTGCCCCATTTCCATCGCCGGTGCAGAGTTCGCTGACAAACGCCGAAAAATATCTGTCAGCACCATTTTCATATTTGGCATCGACAGCGAGCTTGTCCATTGATGCGCCATGCGCTTGACCATCCGGGTCATATTTTTTTCCGCATCTGTTGATTGGCACTTGCGCAACCGGTTTGGAAAACGCGTTTGCCACTTCCTCGTTTGATTGCTGGTGAGCCATCTTGGATTTGAAGAGATAGCGATAATTGGTAACGAACACGTCTTTCAAATAGTACATGTCAATGCTACCTTCTGCTTTGCCAGTGTATTGACTGTATTTCAGGAATGTATTGTTATCGGCGAGGCATACGAAATCACCACCACTCGACGGGAGTAGGTTAAATTCGTTAAGCGCTCTGACGAAATAGCCACTCGTTTCTTTGTCAAATTTTTGAGACTCATCGATTTCGTATCTATTTAGACATTTGCCTTTGAGTCCCCATTTTTGTTCCACTTCACTCTTTGTTATTGTCTTGCCTTTAAAAGAAACATTTATTTCGTCAATGTTCTTGTACGGGGCATAAAATTTAACGGTGATAAAGTGGGCATCTGCGCCGAAGATGTCATACCTGATGTTGGTATCGTTTACGTAACATTTCGCTTTGTCAGCGGTGTCAGGGGCACACCCCGTGAGTTCATTAGGAGTTTTTAGGCCATCTCTCGGCGCACCTAGCTGGATTCCGCCGACGCTAAATGGCGCACTATCGCTAGTGAACTTTTGTCTGTTGTCGCAGCCTGTCAGCAAAAGCGTTGTCACCATTAGTGGAAAGAGAATTGAAAATTTCATTTGTTTTCTCCTGTATTTTTTAATTGCTCAAAAATGCTTCCCAGCGGTTGATGATGATTCGCGCTAAATGCAAAACATCGACATATCGGCCATCTGATGTGATTAACGTCCATTCGGTGCCTCCGTCAAATTTCATAGAGCCAAGAGGCGTATTTCCGCTAAGCACATTGTCATAAACGATTGCTTGTGGGTCTGGTCTGTTCTTTTTGGTTAGCTTTAAATGCTTACCTTTGTCGCAGAGGTCTTGGCAGTCCTTTAAGTCCTGTTGTGCGAGAAATTTCAGTAATTCACTAATTTTTGATGGATTTGTTTTTTGGACATAATCCTGAATGTGGTACGCCGTGACATAGAAGTTATAGACATTGTCTATATGCATTTCTGCTTCCATCCTCACCAGCTCTCGCTTCGCTTTTTCAAGCATGTCTTGTGGAGTAGCTAAATCAAAGAAATTTGCTGCTTGTGAGTGGTGTTGTTGCACAGATGCTTCCTTCTAGTGGTTGGCTGGTGTCAATCCGCCGACGCCAAAAGAGTGTAAGCCACTGTAAATGCGGGTGCCTCTTCGCTGTGCATGGAAGAGTGGCTTCTGTGGAACACTTCATGCTTCTGGGAAATTTGCGGAATTGAACCCGCGTCCGCAATGTTAAACTTCGGCAACCGTGCCACTCTGCACGGCCATGACATCCATCCACCAGCACCTTTAAGGCTGTATGGTGGAGTTGAAAAGCGTAGTTAAGTGCTTGATTTTCAATAACTTTGGTGAAGGTGGATGGGCTCTCGCCGTTCCCCCCAGCTCCACCATACCGCACGACAAAGGCCGCTAAGGACATACACTTAGCGGCCTTTTTCTTTGGTAAATCAATGCCACTTCGGATAGAGACGGCTCGTGAGGGCGACCCAGCGTGCTTGGACAGGATAATCAGGTGATGAACTGGACAGACCTCATTGCTATCATCGAAGAGCGTGCCTACCGTGTGGGTGGCTTTGTCGTTTTGAATGTGCTTGATGACCCGGCCTGGCTGGCGCTGATGTTTTCTTAAGCCCTTTTCACTGAGGAGTTTCCCGATGCTTCCATCCCGCAGAACACTACTGACCTTGGCCTTGGCATTGGCCACCACGGGATTGGCCCTGGCGCAGAACAAATACCCCAGCAAACCGGTCACCGTGGTGGTGCCGCAGGCCGCAGGCGGCGCTAACGACACCATTGCCCGTGTCATTGCGCAAAAGCTGTCCGAGCAACTGGGTCAAGCTTTTGTGGTGGACAACCGCACCGGTGCAGGCGGCAATGTCGGCACCGTGGCTGCCGCCCGCGCCAAGGCCGATGGCTACACCCTGATGATCACCGCCGACAGCTCCTTGGTCATCAATCCGTCGCTCTACAAAAACACGGGTTTCGATCCGATCAAGGATTTCGAACCCGTTGGCACCGTGGCCACTGCGGGTTACGTGCTGGTGGCCAACCCGAACTTCCCCGCTAAAAATACAGCCGAACTGATCGCCCTGGCCAAGCAGCAGCCAGGCAAGATCAACATCGGCTCCGCCGGCAACGGCACGCTGAACCATCTGATCGGTGAAATGCTGGGCAAGGCCGCCGACATTGAAATGGTGCATGTGCCCTACAAAGGCTCTTCTGCCGCCGTGACGGATCTGGTGGCGGGTCAGGTTCAGGTGTCGGTGCAGAGCCTGCCCTCTTCCATTGCCTTCATCCGAACCGGCAAAATCAAGGTGCTCGGTGTGGTCAACCCCAAGCGCCTGCCCGCGCTGCCGGACACGCCCACCATTGGCGAAACGCTCAAGGGCTTTGGTGCAACGCCCTGGTACGGCATGTTTGTCCCTGCTGGCACGCCCAAACACATCGTGACGCAGCTCAATGCCGAAATCGTCAAGGCACTCGAATCCAAAGACGTTCAGGAGCGACTGGCCGGTGTGGGCTGCGAGCCCTACAAGTCCACGCCCGAACAATTTGCCAGTCTGATCCGTGATGACTTGCCTCGCTGGGCGAAGATCGTCAAGGCCTCTGGCGCCACCGTTGATTGATGAGCCACACCATGAACATTCCACATTTACATCCCGGTGCACTCCAGGGCTTGCGTGTTGTCGAAATGGGGCAACTGATTGCCGGCCCCTTCGCGGGCAAGACGCTGGGTGATTTTGGCGCCGATGTCATCAAGATCGAAGCGCCCGGCGCGGGTGACCCACTGCGCAATTGGCGCATGCTGCAAGATGGCACCTCAGTCTGGTGGCAAGTGCAGTCGCGCAACAAGCGCTCCATTGCGCTGGATCTGCGCAGCCCCGAAGGCCAGGACATTGCCCGCCAGTTGATTGCCCAGGCCGATGTGTTGATCGAAAACTTCCGCCCCGGCACGCTCGAAGGCTGGGGCATGGACTACGAATCGCTCTCACGCGACAACCCGGGCTTGGTCATGCTGCGCATCTCGGGCTACGGCCAGACCGGCCCTTACCGCGACCTGCCGGGTTTTGGTGCCATCGGGGAGGCCATGGGTGGCTTACGGCACCTGACCGGCGAGCCGGACCGTGTGCCGGTGCGCTGCGGCATCTCGATTGGCGACACCTTGGCGGCGCTGCACGGCACCATCGGTGTGTTGATGGCGCTCTACCATCGCAAGGTCAATGGTGGCCAAGGCCAGGTCATCGACGTAGCGCTCAACGAAGCGGTCTTCAATGTGATGGAGAGCCTGGTGCCCGAGTACAGCGTTTTTGGTGCCATCCGCGAGCCGGCTGGCTCAGCCCTGCCGGGCATTGCGCCCTCCAACGCCTACCGCTGCGGTGATGGTGTGGTGCTGATCGCTGGCAATGGCGACAGCATCTTCAAACGGTTGATGCAGGTGATTCAGCGCGATGATCTTGGCAACGACCCAGCGCTGGCCAACAATGCCGGTCGTGTGGACCGTGTTGCGGAACTTGATGCGGCTATCCAGACCTGGACGCTCACCCGCAGCGTGACGGATGTACTGCTGGCGCTGGGCGAGGCCAAAGTGCCCGCAGGCCGGGTCTATACCGCCAAAGACATTGTCGAAGACCCGCACTTCCGAGCGCGCGACATGATCTTGAAGCAGACCACCCGTGCTGGGCACGAGATCGAAGTGCCCGGCATCGTGCCCAAGCTGATGGGAACACCGGGCCAGGTGCGCAGCGCCGCGCCCGCCCTGGGTGACGACACCGATGCAGTACTGGCTGAGCTGGGCTTGAGTGCCGATGCCATCAGCCAATTGCGCACAAGAAAGGTTGTGGAATGAGTCTCCAACTCTGGCAAGGCCAAGGACGTCGCATCTACATGCAAGAGGTCGGCACGCGTGATGGCCTGCAGGCCGAGGCGGTTTTTGTCCCCAGCGAGCACAAGATCGAGCTGGTCAACGCCTTGTCCCATGCCGGACTGGCGAAGATCGAAGTCACGGCCTTCGTCTCCCCCAAGGCGATACCCGCCTTGCGCGATGCGGAGCAGGTGCTGCGCGAGATCCACCGTGTCCCCGGTGTGGTGTACACCGCACTGGTACCCAATGTGCGCGGCGCAGAACGTGCGGTGGAGTCACGCGCCGATGAACTCAACCTGGTGATGTCGGCCAGCGAGAGCCACAACCTCTCTAACCTGCGCATGACGCGCGATCAGTCCTTTGCCGGATTGGCCGACGTGGTTCATGCGGTGCAGGCCACGGGTGTTGCTATCAATGTGTCGCTGTCATGCGCCTTTGGTTGTCCCATGGAGGGTGATGTGCCTGTGGTGAACGTGCTGGACTGGTGTCGTCGTTATGTGGAGGAGTTGGGCGCGCGCGGTGTCACCCTGTGCGACACCACCGGCATGGCCTACCCCACGCAGGTTGCAGCGCTCACACAGACCTTTCGCGCGCGCTGGCCGGACACTGAACTGACCCTGCATTTTCACAACACGCGGGGCATGGGCCTGGCCAATGTTTTGGCTGCCATTGATGCCGGTGCTGACCGCTTTGACGCCTCTTTGGGGGGGATTGGTGGTTGTCCTTACGCTCCGGGCGCTTCGGGCAATGTTTGCACCGAAGAAGTCGTCCATGCGCTGGCCCTGATGGGCTACGACACGGGCGTCGATTTGTCACGGTTAATGGCGGCGGCAAGCCAGTTGCCCGATCTGATCGGCCACGACGTACCGAGCCAGATTCTCAAGGCAGGCCGCAGGCTTGATTTGCATCCACACCCTGCCGACTTTGCTGAAATTGCCGCACGGGCAGCAAGCCGCAGCTGATGTCAAGGTGGAGATGGCCTGATACGCCTTAACGAGGCCAGGGCGTGCCCCTGTACCAAGCCCGCTCCGCCAAGCGCAGCAGGGGCAAGTCCCCCGGCGTGTCGCCATAGGCATGAATTTCGGGCTGGGCTTGATTGGGAAACGTCTCACGCAACCAGGCTTGCAGGCGTATGACTTTTTGCTCACCATGGCAGTTGGGTGTGGCCATGTCGCCGGTGTAGTAGCCATCGCGCAGCGTCATGTCGGTACAGAGCAAATCATTCACCCCCAGGTGGGTGGCCACGGCGCGCAAGTACACATTGGGTGATGCGCTGACGACGACGCAGCGGTGGCCCAGGCGCTGGTGCTCCACCAGTTGGGCCAGGCCCCAGGTGTGCCATTGCGTGGGCAAATAATGCGCAACAAAACGCTGCGCTTGCTGCTGCGCTTGAACTTCACTCAAGCCCACCAGGCTGACCTTAAGCAGGCGGGCCTTGGCCCGGTGGTTGCTCATCAAGCGCAGGGCGTAGGCCGCTAGCCACGGACTGCTCAGCAGCATCACCCACAGAAATTTTGGCCAACCTAAACTGTGAATGAGAAAAGGCAACAACGTGTCACGCCGCGTCAGCGTGCCGTCAAAGTCAAAGGCGGCAATGACGGGTCGAGTCACATGGGGCATCGCACCTGCCCGCAGTAGCGTTCACAGAACGGGCAGCCCGTCATGGGCAACCCAGAGGGGATGTTGTAGTAACGCTCAAAGATCGTGCCCAGCACGCCTGTGCGGTAGGCCGCGTAGTTGAAGTTGCGCCCCTCTACGGCGTGAAAAGTCACGCCGCTTTGCTCAAAGCGCAGGGCCTGCACTGAATCGAAATAGGGCTGAAAGTCGGCCATATCAGGCGCGGCTGACAAGATCACGCGAATCGTTTTTCCCTGGTAGATGGAGAAATTGACCAACATGTCATCTTGCCGCGCGTGAAACTTGCCGGGGCCAAACACCGGCACATAGCTGCGCAAGGTGTAGCCATAGACCGAGGCGGGCGAATAGCCGTCGGCCATCAGCACCACGCCGGGCTGGGTCACCTGGGTCAGAAGCTCTTGCGTCCTCAAGGCACGCACGATGCTCTGGTAGCGCGGTTTGTCCTGCCACTGATCTAGCGATGTCATGGAAATGCAGACCACCACCAACACATGCAGCGCAGTGAACACGGCCAAGCCCTGCGCGCAGCGCTTTAACAAGTGATTTGGCAAGGCAAAAGCCAAGAGCACAAAGCCAAAGGGGTAGAAGGCCAGCACCCAGTGCAGGCCCACCACTTTTTTGAAGGACAGCAGGGCGAAGAACAGCAGCGGCACCACGACCAACGTGGCGACTAAGCGGTGCGCGCGACAACTCTGCACCAGTGCACGGTAGCTATGCATCAACGCACGCCACTGCGCCCAGCCCAGCCAAGCCACCACAGGCGACATCAGGTACAGCAGCATGCCCGCGTACAGCAGCGGCTTGTGCCAGGCGAAGGCGGCGTCCTGGTTGCGGTTAAACAGGTTGAACATGATGTTGGGCCAGCCGTGCGACATATTCCACGCGATGTTGATGGCCGGGCCGGGCAGGGCGCACAGCACCAGCAGGGCCAAGGCGTGCAACCGTTCACGCCGATAGGTCATGAAATAAACCAGGTAGGCCAAGCCCAAAACCACCGAGAAATATTTGGACAAAAACGCGCAGCCTATGAACAGGCCCGACAGGGCATACAGCACCCAGGCGCGCCGGTCTAGCGCATCGCGTTGCTCGGCGCGCAAGAGCATGGCAACCGAGAGCATCGACCAAAAAATCAGCGGCGTGTCAGTGGTGATGAGGGTGTTGATCCAGTTGATGGGGGCCAGCCAGAAGAACAACACGGCCCAGGCCGCGCGTTGACGGCTCAGTGGGTGCAAGGCCCACCACAGCATGGCGCCCATCGCCAGCGGCAGCATCACCACGGGCAGGCGAATGGCCCAGGTGGCGTCCCCCAAGGCCCAACGCATCAGGGCTATGAGCCAGCCCACCATGGGCGGGTGGTCGTAATAGCCCCAGTCTTTGTAAACGCCCCACCAGTAGAAAAAAGCCTCATCGCCGGTGATGGGCAGGGCCTGCGCAATCCACAGGCGCAAGGCCAGCGAGGCGAAAGCCACGACCAGCAACCAGCGGGTGAGCGAGATGGGGATGCTCGAATCTTGAGCGGAGGTGTTGTCCATGCGGGGTGCTACGGTAGAGTCTACTGATGGTGCTAGATAAGGTTGATGTCTTTTTTGATCGCAGCACTATAAAGCAGCGCCACCGCACCGATGGCCACCGCCAGCCAGAGCGTGAGCAGGCGCACCAGCAGCGTGATGCCCAGTGCCACACCGGCCGTGGCCCCGTGGCTGACGAGCAAGCTCGTCAGCAAGGCCTCCATGCCCCCCAGGCCCGCAGGCAACATGGCCAGCGCACCTCCCACCATGGCGATGGCATAAAACCCGCTGGCCAGCAGCACAGAAATAGCCAGCCCGCTCTCACCACAAATCAGCCACAGCGCCACACCCTGCGAGGCCCAGGCCACCAGCGTCAAGCTGAACCAAATGAGGGGCCGGGTGGACAGGCATTGCCAGGCTGCTTGCAGCCACGTGAGGCGAAGAAATAGGCGTTGTTTGAAGCGCAGGAACAGTACTGTCGTCAGCCCCATGCCCAAGCCGATGGTGATGAGCGCCACAGGCCACCACGCCATCAGACTCTCAGGTGCTTGCAACATAAGCCACCCCACCCCCGGCAGGCACAGCAACAGCAGGCACAGCAGATCCGCCAACCGCTCTGCACCAAAGATCGACAGGCTTTGTGCCGGGCTCAGAGGTTGATGCGCCAGCAACATGCCGCGTGCGGCTTCGCCAATATTGCCGGGCGTGGGCGTGAAGGTATAGCCCGCCAAGTACAGGCGCAGACCCTCAAGCACACCCAGAGAGCGTTGGTAATGCGCCATCCATAGGCGCCAACGCAGACCGCGCAAGACAAAGTTGAGCAGGCACAGGGCGACGGAGAGCAACCCGGTGGGAGAGGCCAGCCGCATCAGCAACTGCCCCAGCGCAATGTCGCCTGCCAACACGAGCGCAATGGCATACAGGCTGACCGCCCCACCCAGCACCAGCAGCAGGGGCTTGAGCGGCAGTTTCAAAAGTGCGCGCCCAGAAAAATCAGCAACCAAGCCACCAGCGCCAGCATGATCCAAGGGTCACGCAGCAAGTCACGCGACACATCTTCCCCACGCCCCTGGTGCACTTGATAGGCATAGCGCAGCAGGCCAAAAATCACCACCGGCACGGTGTACACCAGCCGCTCACCGTGCTGCATTTGCGACTCGGAGCTGGTGGCGTACAGGCTGTACGTGAGGATGGTGGCCGTCATAGTGGTGGCCATGAAGGTGTCGAGCAGGGAGGAGGGGTAGCCCTCCATCACGGCGCGTTGCCGGTCTGCGTCATGAAAGCTCTCGGCCTTGCGTTTAGAAAAACCCAAAAACAGCGCGATGAACAAACCCGTGAGCAGCAACCAGCGCGAGGGCGGAATGCCCACCGCCAGCGTGCCCGCCAGCAGCCGCAGCATGAAGCCCGTGGCGATGATGGACACATCGACCACCGGCACATGCTTGAGGCCCCAGGAGTAAGCCAGGTTCAACCCCACATAAATGCCCAACAGCAGCAACAGCACCCGGTTGTTGGCCGCCAGCAAGCCGCCTGCGATGAAGAGCACGCCCGCCAAGCTCAAGGCCATGGGCACGCTGACCGCACCGCTGGCCAAGGGGCGTTTGAACTTGATGGGATGCAGCGCATCACTGGCACGGTCTCGCCAGTCGTTCAGGATATAGACCGCGCTTGAGATGCAGCAAAACGCGGCAAAGGTGAGCAGAATGCGCGCGACCAGCGGCCCATCGCCCCAGGACTGGCTGAATATCAAGCCCGCGAAGACGAAGACGTTTTTAAGCCACTGGTGGGGCCGCATTAAACGAACAAGCGAAAGCATCAATGACATAGGCTCAAGCCCTTTGGTGTTGCGGTAGCGAACGATAAATTTGCGTGAGCACCAGCCAGACCAAGCCACTGGTCAGCAGCGTCACAGGGAAGGCCCACAACACATCACTGAGCCAATGCGCACCGACCGACACGCGCGCCAGGCTGACGGCCAGCCCCACCACCACCCCTGTCGCAACCCAACGCCAGCGGCGGCGAGGGTTCAGCAACATGAGTGATGCCAAGAAGAAGCCACAGGCCGCATGGCCGCTGCTAAACGCGCAGTTGTCGCTGCACTGATTGGCTTGCACAAATGCAGGAGTGAACTGGCGCGTGCCGCCGAACTGCACCACGTCCATCGGTCGCGCCCGCAACGTGTGTTCCTTCAGTGCCCAAGTGGCCAGACCCGGCCCGAGGGCGATAGAAAAGCCCACAAAAGCCAGCGCCAGTGCATGGCGACGAAGGCGTGACACCACGCTGGCGATCATCCAGCCCAGCAGAAAAATAATGGCCGTGGTGCGAAACACGTCGGGCGTATATTCATTGACCCAATCCACCCAGAGCCATTTCGCAGGGTTGATCGGTGGCTGCGTTTGCATGAAGAAAGCCGCCACAGCCAAATCCACACCCGGCCAAATCAGGGGAATCAGCGCCATCACAAGAGACGCACCAAGCACAGTGAAGTAAGCAGAAGAATTGCGCATGCGATCAGCTCTTGGAGCTAGCAATGTGCGCTAGCAAATCCAGCACCCGCTCGTCCTCCCCGATGGCGGCTTGCAGCGTGAAGGTGACGTTGGGGTGGCTGGTTTTCAGGGCGGCGATGAGTTGGGGCAGGTCTTCCCGCGCGTGTTTGCCCACACCCAGGAACATGGGGACGATGGTGAGGGACTGAACACCTGTTGCTATCATGTCTGCGGCGCAGGCGGTCAGGCTGGGTTCGGTCAGCTCCAGGTAGGCGCAGGCCACTGCGGCGTTGGCGTCAAGCTGTTGCACGCGCCTAGCCACGGCCTGCATGGGAAGGTGCCACAGGGGGTCGCGCGAGCCATGGGCAAACAGGATGATGCCGCGAGGGGATGTGTTGTTGGAGTTCATTGGGTCTTATCTTCGCAGGACCAGCCAGCCAAAGGCGGTGAGCGATATCAAGGAGTAAATCATGCCGGGTAAGGCGGCGGTGAGCCAAGGTTGCCAGTGCTGCAATTCGCCCACATAACCGAACACATTGTTAAGAAAAAAGAAACTGATGCCTGCCATGACGCCACCAAAGACATAGACCGAAATGCCTTCGTTGCGAAAGTGCAGGTAAGCAAAAGGCAGGGCCAGCACCACCATGACCAGGCAGCTCAAGGGATAGAACACTTTTTTCCAGAATTCGATCTCGTACCGTTCTGCCGATTGGTTGTTGGCGTTGAGGTGGCGTATGTACTGGAACAGATCGACGGTGCTCATGCGTTCAGGCCGCAGTACAGCGGCTGAGACCATCTCGGCTGTGATCTCGGTGGGCCAACGCAGTTGGGGCACCACACTTCGTTCAACGTGTGCTGTTGCGACCCCTTGGGAGATGAACTCAGTCCTGTGGGCTTGATCCAATTGCCAGGCGTCTGCATTGCTGAATTGAGCCGTGGGCGCATTGGTTGTGGACACCAGCAAGCCTTGGTTATCAAACTCAAAGATACGCACGCCGCGCATGCTGCCATCCGGGGCCAGCGAGTTTACGTTTACGGCAAACTGACCATAGGGTTGTTTTTCACGCAGCCAGGCACCTGTTTGACCGATGGTGAGGTTGCCCTCGAAGCGGGCTTTGAGGAGTTGTGCTGTGCGATCAGCCCACGGGGCCAGGTAGTCGCCTATAACAAAGGTCATCACCACGAAAGCTAGACCTGTAGCCAAGAGAGTTCGCAGGGCGCGCCAGGGCCCCAGACCACTTGTGCGCAAAATGGTGAACTCCGAGCTTTGGGCCAGTCGCGCCATGACAAAAATAGTGCCGATCAGCACCGTGATGGGCAGCAATTCATACAAGTGGTTGGGAACGAGCAGGGCCACATAAATTGCGGCTTGGGGCAGAAGATAGCCCGCACCAATGCCGGGGCGGCCAATGGCGGGCAGTTGGTCCACGAAATCAAAAAAAGTAAACAGGGCGAGAAATCCCAAGGTCACGAAGGCGACTGCGGAGAAGACTTCGGCCTGAATCAAGCGGCGGATGGTCTTCATGGGGCTGCCCTTTTCTTGCCCCGAATGAGCTTGCGCAGGTTCAGGCCCAAGTGCCAGTTGTGATTTTGTTGCGTCAACCACAGCATGGCAAGGGTCATGACGCCGCCATGGAGCAGTAGATTGAAAATGGTGAAGCTGATTTGCCCAGAGGCGATCCAGTTTTGACCCAAGCTGAGCAAATTGAGATAGACCTGAAATAGCAAGAGAGAAAAAATGAAATTGCCCGAGCGTCCGACACGAGGGTTTACGCGGGAGGCCGTCAAGGCCAGGATCATCAGGTTCAGGGCCGCCAACGCGAAACCCACGCGCCAGGAAATTTCGCCTAAATGCGCGGGTGTGGGATTGCTGGCCAACTCCAGAAAAGTGCGGGTACTCAAGGGGGCTTCAACTTGAGGCCCCAAGGCATCTTGGGCAACACGAATGGCATAACGGTCGAATTCGCTGATTTTTAAATCGGTCTTACCTATGCTGTTTTCCAGTCGTTGGCCATTCTCCAGAACAAGGAAGCGGTCATTCCCTATGAACTCGGTGTGACCTTTGCGCGCAGAGGTGACGGTTTCCTTGTTGTTTTCTGAGGTGGCCATGAAGATGTTGGTGGCCGATTGTTGATTGAGCTGATTTTTCTCGACAAAGAAGACACGTTTGCCGCTCGCTGATTCTTGAAATTGCCCTGGTTGGACGCGCTCCAAATCGCCCCGGTTTTCATAGTGGGATTTCATATCCTCAATTTGCTGGTTGGCCCAAGGCAAGGCAAAAAGTGCCAACGCAGCGATTACCACCAGAATGGGCCAGGCAAAGCGCAAGAGGGGCCTCAGCAGGCTAGACAGCTCAACGCCACTGGAAAACCAGATCACCATCTCGCTGTCACGGTACAGGCGCGAGAGGGTGGCAATCGTGGCGATGAACAAGCCCATGGTCATGATGTTGGGCATGAAGGTGAGCACGGTGTAGCCCATGACCAGCATCACATCCGAGGGGTTGAAGCTGCCGCGAGAGGCCATGCCCAGGGTGCGAATCAGCGTCATGGTCATCACCACCGTGACCAGGACGATCATGGTGGCGACAAAGCTGCGAGCCAGCTCCTTGCGGATGGAGGAATGGAATAACATCAAAGGTAAGGAAAACCTCAATTATGAACTTTGAACTCAAGACCCTTGACCTCGCCGGTGCCGCTGCTGTGAAGAGTGACGCGCTGGTGGTGCTGGTG
The DNA here is from genome assembly GCA_043757205.1 of Comamonadaceae bacterium. GTDB lineage: Bacteria > Pseudomonadota > Gammaproteobacteria > Burkholderiales > Burkholderiaceae_C > CANCDA01. The sequence continues at coordinate 13,911 of JAYVPU010000191.1, forward strand.
ATGGCGAATTTCAAGTCCGGCGCTGATGCCTTGTCGCTTCAGGTGGCGCAGGCCCTTAAGGCCGATGACTTGCAAAGCAAACCCGGGAAGTTGCTGTCTTTGTACCGGCCCGTGGGCGCACAGTGCGTGCGGGCCGTGTTGGTGGGGGCGGGGGAGGGCACGCCTAAACAGGTGCGTCAGGCCCTGACGGCGGCTATGGGCTCGCTGCGGTCGGGCGCTGCGGGCGAGAAGAAATTGGTTGTATGCTTTGCCTCGGCCGCCAGCGCGCAGGCGGTGCACGCCGCTGTCACAACTCTGGCCGAGGCCAGCTACCTCTACACCACCACCAAGCCCAAGGCCGCCGCAGACGCGGTGACGCTGGGGCGCGTGACCTTGGGTGTGCCCTTGGCGGACACCGTGAAGTCGGCCTTTACCCAGGCTGTTGCCACCGTGGCCGGTGTGGAGATGGCCAAGGAGTGGGCCAATCGCCCCGCCAACCACGCCACGCCCACCCTGCTGGCCCAGGCGGCACGTTCACTGTCGCGCCTGCCCAAAATCACCTGCGAGGTGCTGGGCCCCAAAGAGGTTGCCGCGCTGGGCATGGGCTCTTTCATGGCGGTGGCGCAGGGCTCTGAGCAGCCGCTGCGCTTCATCGTGTTGACCTACAGCGGCGCGGCTAAAACCCAAGCACCCACGGTGCTGGTGGGCAAGGGCATCACCTTTGACACGGGGGGTATTTCCATCAAACCCGCTGCCGAGATGGACGAGATGAAGTACGACATGGGCGGGGCGGCCAGCGTGCTGGGTGTGTTCCGCGCACTGGCCGAGTTAAAGCCCGCCATCAACGTGGTCGGGCTCATCCCCACCTGCGAAAACATGCCCGGTGGCCGTGCCCTCAAGCCCGGTGACGTGGTGACCAGCATGAGCGGGCAAACCATCGAGGTACTCAACACCGATGCCGAAGGCCGCTTGATCTTGTGTGACGCACTCACCTATGCCGAGCGCTTCAAACCGCGTGCCGTGGTGGACATTGCCACCTTGACGGGCGCTTGTGTGGTGGCCCTGGGCCATGTGCGCAGTGGCTTGTTCTCAGCCAGCGACGAGCTGGCCAAGCAGTTGCTGGCGGCGGGCGAGGCCTCCATGGATTTGTGCTGGCGCATGCCGTTGGACGATGAGTACGCCGAGGGGCTGAAGAGCAATTTTGCCGATGTGGCCAATATTGGCGGGCGCATGGGCGGGGCCATCACAGCGGCCAAGTTTTTGCAGCGTTTTGCGGGCAAATTTGACTGGGCGCATCTGGATGTAGCGGGCACAGCTTGGAAAAGCGGCGCAGCCAAAGGGGCCACAGGGCGACCGGTCGGCTTGTTGCTAGAATTTTTACTGGCCAGCCCAATCGCCCAAACCGCTGTCAAACCCAGTCCACGAAAATCAAGCTTTTTAAAAAAATAGTGGAATTGATGCCTGACCATGACCGAGGTAGATTTCCATTTCAACGTGCCTGACAAGCTGATTTATGCCTGTCGATTCCTGCGCAAGGCGACCCATCGCGGTGTGCCCGTGGCGGTGACTGCGCCTACAGATGTTTTGAAGCAACTTGACGTGCTGCTCTGGACTTTTTCAGCACATGAGTTTGTGCCGCATGCTTGGGCGACCGATGAGACCCACGTCAAGGCGGCATCCCCTGTTTTACTGTGTGAGTCAGCCACTGAGGCCGCTCACCGACAAGTCTTGCTGAACCTGGGTGACCAGGTGCCCACAGGGTTTGAGCAGTTCGAGCGCGTCATTGAGATCGTCAGCGAGGGCGACATGTCGGACCGCCAGGGCGCACGGGGCCGATGGAAACATTACGCCAGCCTAGAGCTCAAACTCACCCGCCACGATATCGCCACCAAGAAACCCACTGAATGACGTCCCCCTCGGTCACCCCTCCACGTTATCTGCCGACCTTGACCGAAGTGGTCAACTTGCCCCCATCCAACACCCTCACGCCTTTGAGTGAAACTCATAAAGATTCAATCGATACGGCGCAGGACTTGACCGACCGTATCATTCAGCGTTTGATGCCTGTGATGCAGATCAAGTTGCGTGAAATCCTGGCTTCTGTTGTTCATGAAGAAATTTGTACGATGGAGCCGCGATTGATGCAAGAAGTTGAGCAGATGGCTCGCCAAATGGTGACCCAGGCTTTGACTCAGGATGTCGAGCTGAACTAAGCTAAGATTTTGTAGTGCTTACCCCAACCTTAAAGAGGAATCCATGAACGCAAAAACCATCACGCCGGTACTCACCCTGATCGCTGTAGCGGCCCTTTTGGTCGCTTGCGGCAAAAAAGAAGACGCTGCTGCCCCCGCAACAGCTCCCGCCGCTGTTGCAGCCACCGTCGTCAAAATTGGCCATGTGGCCCCCATGAGCGGCCCTAACGCGCACCTTGGCAAAGACAATGAAAACGGTGCGCGCATGGCCATTGATGAGCTCAACGCGGCGGGCGTGATGCTCGATGGCAAGAAGATCACCCTGGAGCTGATGGCAGAAGACGACGCTTCCGACCCCAAACAGGGCACCGCCGTGGCGCAAAAGCTGGTGGATGCCAAAGTGGCTGGTGTTATTGGTCACTTGAACTCGGGCACCACCATCCCCGCGTCCAAGCTTTACAGCGATGCGGGTATTGCGCAAATCTCACCCTCGGCCACCAACCCCAAGTACACGCGTCAGGGTTTCAAAACCGCCTTCCGCGTGGTGGCTGACGACGTGCACTTGGGCAGCACGTTGGGTAAATACGCCGTGCAAACGCTCAAAGGTCAGTCCATCGCCGTCATCGACGACCGCACCGCCTATGGCCAAGGTGTGGCCGAGGAGTTCATCAAAGCCGCGGAGGCCGCAGGCGCCAAGATCGTGGCCAAAGAGTTCACCACCGACAAGGCCACCGACTTCAACGCCATCCTCACCACCATCAAGGGCAAGAAGCCTGACGTGGTCTTCTTCGGTGGCATGGATGCCGTGGCCGGCCCCATGCTCAAGCAGATGAAGTCCTTGGGCATCAAATCCAAGTACATGGGCGGCGATGGCATTTGCACCACTGAGCTGATCAAGCTCGCGGGCGACGCTCTGGGTGAAGAGCAGGTGTTCTGCGCTGAAGCCGGTGGTGTGGAAGGTGAGGCCAAAGCAGGTATGGACGCCTTCAAAGTAAAGTACACCGCCAAATTCAATACCGATGTAAAGCTGTATGCACCCTACGTGTATGACGCCGTCAAGGTCATGGTGGCGGCCATGGTCAAAGCCAACTCCTCAGACCCGGCTAAATACTTGCCCGTGCTGGCAACCACCACCGACTACAAAGGCGTGACCGGCCCTATCGGATTTGATGAAAAAGGCGACATCAAGAACGGCGCGTTGACCTTGTTGACCTACAAGGGCGGGCAACGGGTCGAACTGGCCGTGGTGCGCTGATTAACACTTGCGATCTGTCTTTAACATCGGGCTCTTTTACAGCGTTTAAGTAGGCTAAAATACGAGGCTCTGGAGAGGTGGATGAGCGGTTTAAGTCACACGCCTGGAAAGCGTGCGAAGGGTTATACCTTCCGCGGGTTCGAATCCCGCCTTCTCCGCCAATACTTGATGCCCCTCATGGGAAACTATGAGGGGCATTATTTTTATCCATCTTGAAACCACAATAAAAAAGAGACGCTTGGCGTCTCTTTTTTATGTGAGGAACGGTGTTTTACACAGACTTGCCCAGCAGCAAATACTCCATCAGCGCTTTTTGCACATGCAGGCGATTTTCTGCCTCGTCCCACACTACCGACTGCGGGCCGTCAATCACATCGGCCTCAACCTCTTCCCCTCGGTGCGCAGGCAGGCAGTGCATGAACAGGGCGTCCGACTTGGCCATGCGCATCATCTCGGTGTCCACACACCAGTCGGCAAAGGCGGTCTTGCGGACTTCGTTCTCGGCTTCAAAACCCATGCTGGTCCACACATCGGTAGTGACCAAATCGGCTCCGGCGCAGGCTTGCATGGGGTCTTTGAATACCTTGTAGGAGTCACGGCTGCGCACGCCGGCCACGGCTTGATCGACCTCGTAGCCGCTGGGAGTGCTGAGGTGCACGGTGAAGCCCAGCAACTCGGCTGCCTGGAGCCAGGTGTTGGCCATGTTGTTGCCGTCGCCGACCCAGGCCACGGTTTTGCCCTGAATTGAGCCCCGGTGTTCGATGAAGGTAAAGATGTCGGCCAAAATCTGGCAGGGGTGAAATTCATTCGTCAGGCCGTTGATGACGGGCACGCGCGAGTATTCGGCAAAACGCTCGATCTTGGTTTGCTCATAGGTGCGAATCATCACCAGATCGACCATGCGGCTGATGACGCGTGCGCTGTCTTCAATCGGCTCGGCCCGGCCCAGTTGGCTGTCGCCCGTGGTGAGGTGCACCACGCTGCCGCCCAACTGGTACATGCCGGCCTCAAAGCTCACGCGCGTGCGCGTGGAGGCCTTCTCAAAAATCATGGCCAGCGTGCGGTCAATCAGCGTCTGGTGTTTGTCGTAGGCCTTGAATTTCTTTTTGATGAGCGCGGCACGTTCGAAGAGGTAGGCGTATTCATCCGCCGTGAGGTCGCTGAACTGTAGGTAGTGCTTGAAGTCCATGGCTCAATCCTGGGCGAGCACTTCGCGCACCAGGGGCACCAGCAAGGCGACGATTTCATCGGCCTCGGCGGTGGTCAAGATCAGCGAGGGCACCATGCGGATCACGCTATCGGCGGTCACGCTGATCAGCAGGCCGACGTCCACCGCGCGCTGCATGATCACGCTGCAAGGCTTGTTCAGCTCCACGCCGATCATCAGGCCCTGGCCCCGAATTTCTTTGACGCCGGGGAGCGAACCTAATTCGCGTCGCAGCGCGGCCTTCAGGTGCGCACCGACGGTGGCGGCATTGGCCAGCAGGCCGTCTTCTTCCATGATGCGGATGGTCTCAAGGCCAGCGCGCATGGCCAGCGGGTTGCCGCCAAAGGTGGTCCCGTGGTTGCCGGGTTGGAAGATGTTGGCCGCTTTAGGGCCTGCCACCACCGCACCAATCGGAACGCCCGAGCCCAAGCCCTTGGCCAGTGGCATCACGTCGGGCTTGATGCCCGCCCACTGGTGGGCAAACCACTTGCCGGTGCGGCCCATGCCGCATTGCACTTCGTCAATCATCAGGAGCCAGTTGTTTTCATCGCAAAGCTGGCGCACCTCACGCAGGTAGTCCATGTGCGCGATTTTGACGCCGCCTTCGCCCTGAATCGCTTCAAGAAAAACAGCCACAACATTCGGGTTGCCTTGAGTGGCTTGCTTGAGCGCCTGCACGTCATTCAAGGGCACGCGGATAAAGCCTTCAACCAGCGGGCCAAACCCTTTTTGCACTTTCGCGTTGCCGGTGGCGCTCAGGGTGGCGATGCTGCGGCCATGAAACGCGTTTTCATAGACCACGATCTCGGGTCGGTCAATGCCTTGGTCGTGGCCGAACTTGCGTGCCAGCTTGAGCGCCGCCTCATTGGCCTCCAGCCCGGTGGAGCAGAAAAACACATTAGTCAAGCCGGACAGTTCAACCAGCTTGGCCGCCAGGGCCTCCTGGCTGGGCACATGGTAGTAGTTGGAGCTGTGCATGATCTTGGCAATCTGGTCTTTCAGCGCGGGCACCAACTTGGGGTGGTTGTGCCCCAAAGTGTTGACCGCGATGCCGCCCAGGGCGTCGATGTAGGACTTGCCATTGATGTCCCAGGCGCGGCAGCCTTGCCCGTGCGACAGCGCAATCGGCATGCGCCCATAGGTGTTCATTACGTGGGGGGAGCTGGCTTCAATCAAATGCGGGGCAACGGCGTTCATGGCTTGTCACTCTGGGGTTTGCAAAAAAAGTCGGCCCAACGTGGGTTGGGCCGTTGAGGGGTGATTTTAAACACTCGTTGAAACTGGCTTTTTTCTTGCTTTTACATGGCATCGAACCCAAGACAATGAGTGTCGCGGTTCATCAGTCGTCAATGTGGAAATTTCTATGAAATTCTTATGTCTTATATAAGATATAATATAAATCAATGTCCGACGTTATTTCGCATGAATTTTTTATCCTAGGCCTGACGCTGGACGGCAAAACGTTTCGCCCCAGCGATTGGGCGGAGCGCTTGGCTGGCGTCATGAGCCAATTTCGCCCGGGTGGGCCGCAGCCTGGTAGTCATCTGGGTTACTCGCCCTGGTGCATTCCAACGAGTTTGGACGGGGTGACTTGCGTGGTGGTGCACCACGATCTGCGTGAGCATGAACTATTGGCTTGGGAGTTTTGCTATAACTTTGCCCGAGACAACCAGTTGCAGGTGCGAGATCAGCGCGAACTGTGCGCTGTGCCTTTACGTTGAACGGGTTGCGTTGAACTGGGGTAAGGTTAAAAAAATTCACGCCCACAAAAAAAGCCGTCTTTCGACGGCTTTTTTAGCTTTGCTGACAGCGCACCCGTTACAAACGGCGAATCCTATTTGAAACAGGATTCGTGCGATTGCCTGAAAATCAGGCTGCGATTGCCAAGGCTTTCACCTTGGTTGATAGGCGGCTCTTATCGCGAGCTGCCTTGTTCTTGTGAAAGATGCCCTTGTCGGCCACGGTGTCCACCACGGCTTGCATCTTGCCAA
>JAYVPU010000192.1:0-20360 GCA_043757205.1 Comamonadaceae bacterium
CAGCCATCGTCAAGGATGACCCGGCCGTGGCCTATGTATCCTCCTTCATCGGCTCAGCGGCCAACAATCCGCAGCCGGTGAGCATTGGGCGCATGTTTATTGTGCTCAAACCGCAAAGCGAGCGCGACAAGATGTCCAAAATTGTCGAGCGCATCCGCACCAAAGTGCGCATGCCAGGCTTTGCCATCTACATGCGGCCCGTGCAAAATTTGCAGCTCGGCGGCAAGGTCAGCAAGAGCCGCTACCAGTACGTGATGCAGAGTGTGAGCGCTGAATCTTTGAACGAGTGGTCGCTCAAGATGCAGCAAAAAATGCGCGCCGACAACAACTTCCGCGACGTCACCAGCGACTCCCAACTCAGCGGCTTGCAAGCCAATGTGCAGGTGGACCGCGACAAGGCCGGTGCCCTGGGCATCACCATGCAAGACATCCGCAACGGCCTGTACAACGCCTTTGGCGACCGGCAAATCTCCACCATCTTCACCTCGGTCAACAGCTATTTGGTGATCATGGAAGCGCCGACGGCTTACCGACAGTTTGAAGACGCCATCAGCAAAATCTATGTGCGCTCGCGCGTGACCCAGCAAGTCGTGCCTTTGTCATCGGTGGTCACCGTGCAACGCACGGTCGGCCCCACGGCGGTGAACCACCAGGGTCAGTTGCAGGCGGTCACCATCTCCTTCAACTTGGCGCCCGATGTGCCGCTGGGCGACGCCACCAACAAGATCGCCCAGTTCACCGAAGATCTGCGCCTGCCTGCTTCCATCATCACCAGCTACGGCGGTGACGCAGCGGTGTTCCAGGGCTCACAGTCCAGCCAGTTGGTATTGATCTTGGCCGCGCTGGCCGTGATTTATGTGCTGCTGGGCGTGCTGTATGAGAGCTATATCCACCCGCTCACCATTCTGGCTGGCCTGCCCTCAGCCGCCGTGGGGGCGCTGGTGTTTTTGTGGTTCTTCAAGATCGAACTCACGCTGATTGCCACGATTGGTATTTTGATGCTGATTGGTATCGTCAAGAAAAACGCCATCATGATGATCGACTTTGCGCTGGATGCGCAACGCAACAAAGGCATGTCACCCGAAGAGGCCATCCGCCAAGCCTGTGTGCTGCGTTTTCGCCCCATCATGATGACCACGCTGGCCGCCTTGATGGGCGCTTTGCCCATCGCCCTGGGTCTGGGTGCAGGTGCGGAGTTGCGCTCACCGTTGGGCGTTGCCGTGGTGGGGGGCCTGGTGTTCTCACAGGCCATCACGCTCTACATCACCCCGGTGATTTACCTCTACCTAGAGCGCTGGGCCGGCAATGGGCCGCTGGACCTCTCGGAGTTCACGAGTGCCGAAGTGCTGCACCTGACGCACCCCGTCGCGGTTGTCGCACCTGCGCCCGTGGTGGACTTGGTGCGCGAGCGCGCTTGAGTATGAACCTGAGTCAGTCGGCTACGGTGCGTCGCTTAAGTCGCCCCGTGGCACTTCTTGTACTTTTTGCCACTACCGCAATGGCATAGGTCATTGCGGCCCGGGGTGGGTGCGCGGTGCACCGTCTCCACACGCGGGCCAATGCTGCGCCACAGTTCGCGCAGGTCGTACACGGCCCAGATCGCATCGCCAAAGGCATTCAGGCGCGCCAGGCTGACGGAGGGTGGGCCATCGTCGCTGAACACTGAAATCTCGGGCACACCCTCGTCGTCATCGGTCAAAGTGACAATGGCGTCCAGCGCGCCGTCCAAGGTCTGTGCGGCTTCTTTGTCGCGCGGTGGCGTCCACTCTTCGGGCCAGTTCTCCACCGCAAACATAAAACCCAGCGCCCAGACTTGGGCAAATGAAGGCAGTATTTCGTCTGCCATATCCGCTTGCTCTTCGGGAGGCAGGGCGGCGACGCCACCGCGCACGTCCATCACCTCGGGGTTGTAGGCGGCCTCGTCTTCCAGGGAGTTGACCTCGGCATCGAGCGAGGTGGCAATCTCGTTCCAGCGCTGTAGCCACAGCGACATGAATTCGGCGGCCTGGCCGGCGTCGGCAAACGAGCCTTCTTCATCGGCACTTGTCGTCACCTCGCCCGGCAGGGCTTCGTCCCCCAGGCCCAGCAGCACCGGCAGGTATTCGCTGGTCGGGATCAGGCGACGACAGCAGATCAGTGCGGCCATGAAGCCCTCACAAAACTCCCACTGCGGGGTTTCGTCGTAGCGGGTGCGCAGTTCGTCCAAGATCTCATCGAGACGGTCGAAGACTTCCGGGGCGAGGCTGGTGTTGGGCTCAGAAACGGCGGGGGTTTGATCGTCAAGGGGTGGGTTTTTCATAAGCTGATTTTAGTTTTTATCGACTAGTATTTCTTCATGACTTCCCTCACACCCCAGACCCCACCCAAGATCACCCGACTGGACGACACCTTTCGCTGGCTCGGTGGCCGCCAGTTGGCCATCATTTTCAACATCGCTTACGAGGCCTGGTCCGACGGCCAAGCCCCCGGCATCGGCCCCATGGGCAATGTGTTGAAGCCCGGTTTTTTTGACACCAACGCCCACTCCTGGGCCTCGTTTGGCGCGGTGCGCGGCATCCACCGGCTAGTGGACATTGCTGACAAACACGGCGTCAAAACCAGCATCATGGTCAACGGCGTGCTGGCCGAACGCGAGCCCGATACAGTGAAATCTCTTCACACCCGTGGCCATGAAATCGTCAACCACTCCTGGGGCATGGATGTGATTCCGGTGTACTTCAATGAAGAGCAGGAGCGCGAAAACCTGCGCCGCAACGACGAGATTTTGACCCGCGTCGCCGGTGTCAAACCGGTGGGCTGGATCAGCCCGCGCGGCACCGGCAGCGCCATCTCATCGCAACTGCTGGCCGAAGCGGGCTACACCCACCACGGCGACTGCAACGACGACGACCGGCCCTATGTGATGAACTTCAGCGGAAAACGCATTGTCGGCATCCCGCTCACCATGGACGTGAACGATCTGCCCACCTGCATCCGTTACGGCCACGCGCCGCGCCATATGCTGGACACCTTCAACGACACCCTAACCGCCATGCAACGCGAGGTCGCGCCGCTGATGCTGGACGTGACGGCCCACACCCATGTGCTGGGGCGTCCGTCCGGTGCCTGGGTCTATGAGGAGATCATGGCCATCGTGGCCAAACACCCCGAGGTCTGGGTCTGCACGCGCAAAGAAATGGCCGAGTACGTGCTGGCGCAAACCCCATGACAAACAGCAAGACAAACCCCAAAGGCCAGCAGCGCCGCAGCCTGGTCGCCGCAGCGGCAGCTGCTTTGCTGTCCTCCTTGGGCTTGGCCCACGCGCAAGTCGCGCCCTACCCCAATAAACCCATCAAGTTCGTGGTGGCCTTCGCCCCCGGTGGCCCGGCCGACATCATTGCGCGCCTGCTCGGGCAAAGGCTGGGTGATGTGCTGGGCCAGCCCATCGTGGTGGAGAACCGGGCGGGGGCGGGCGGCAACGTCACCAGTGGTCTGGTGGCCAAGGCAGCACCCGACGGCTACACGCTCATGGTCACCACCACGTCCTTCGCCGTCAACGCCGCGTTGTCAAAAAAGCCTGGCTTTGATGCGGAGAAAGATTTCACACTGGCCAGTCTGGTCGCCTCCAGCCCGAACATCCTGCTGGCCTACCCCGGCATCAAAGCCAAGACCCTGCAAGAGGTGCTGGCCGAGGCCAAGTCGGGCAAGCTCAACTACGGCACCGCTGGCGCGGGCACCTCGCCCCACCTCACCGCCGAGTACCTGTTCAAGGTGCTGGCCAAGGTCAACGTCACCCACATCCCGTTTCAGGGCGGTAGCCCCGCCGCCAACGCCGTCATGGGCGGGCAAGTGGAGCTGGCCAGTGTGGCCCTGCCCCCGGCGGTGGAGTTGATCAAAGGCGGCAAGGTGCGCGCCTTGGCCGTGACCAGCGCAAAGCGCGTGGCGTCTCTTCCCGACGTGCCCACGGTGGCCGAGTCGGGCTTTCCCGGCTTTGAGGACTACACCTGGGTGGGGGTGTTTGCGCCCAGCAAAACCCCCGCTGATGTGGTGCAACGCCTGAACACCGAGATTGAAAAAATCCTGCACCAGCCTGACTTCCAAACCCGCTTGGCGGGCGTGGGCTTTGAGCCCGTGGGCGGCTCCCTCGATCAATCTGCGCAGTACCTCAAAGCCGAATTGCTCAAGTGGGCCAAGGTGGTCAAAGAAACCGGCGCCAGCGCCGAGTAATTGAACGGGAACGCCATGCTGAACTACCTCAACACTTGGTTCCCAATTCGCTACACCGTCTTCGGTCTGTGTGTGTTGGGCTTGGGATTTAGCTTGCTTTCATGGCTCAACACGGGCGAGGCGGCAGTCACGGCCCCGGTCTTTGGGGCGCTGACGTGTCTGGGCGTGTACGACCTGCGGCAGTCGCGGCGCTCTGTGCTGCGCAATTACCCCATCATTGGCCACCTGCGCTTCATGCTGGAGTTCATCCGCCCCGAGATCCGGCAGTACTTCATTGAGAGCGACAACGAGACCACGCCCTTCTCGCGGGCTCAGCGCTCACTGGTCTATCAGCGTGCCAAGGGTGACTCTGACAAGCGCCCGTTTGGCACCCAGCTCGATGTGCAAGCGCAAGGTTATGAGTGGATCAACCACTCCATGGTGCCCACCCGCATTGCCTCGCACGACTTTCGCGTCACCATTGGGGCCACGACGGCCCAGCCCTATGAGGCCAGCGTCTTCAACATCTCGGCCCTGAGTTTTGGCGCGCTCAGTGCGAACGCGATTTTGGCGCTGAATGCCGGAGCCAAACGTGGCGGCTTTGCGCACGACACGGGCGAAGGCTCCATCTCGGTACACCACCGCCAGCACGGGGGCGATTTAATTTGGGAGATTGGCTCGGGCTATTTTGGTTGTCGAAACGAAGACGGCAGCTTCAACGAAGAAAAGTTTGCGGCCAATGCCTGCACGCCCCATGTTCGGATGATCGAACTCAAACTCAGTCAAGGAGCCAAACCTGGTCACGGTGGCGTGCTGCCGGGCCCCAAAGTGACGCCAGAGATTGCGCAGGCACGCGGCGTTCCGGTGGGCGTGGACTGCATTTCACCATCGTCACACAGCGCGTTTGCAACACCCATCGAAATGATGCACTTCATCGCCCGTCTGCGTGAACTCTCGGGCGACAAGCCAACCGGCTTCAAGCTGTGCATCGGTCACCCCTGGGAATGGTTTGCCATCGTCAAGGCGATGCAGGTCACCGGCATCACACCCGACTTCATTGTGGTGGACGGGGCCGAGGGCGGCACCGGTGGAGTTCACCGACCATGTGGGCTCACCTCTGCAAGAGGGGCTGCTGCTGGTGCATAACACGCTGCGGGGCGTCGGGCTGCGCGACAAAATCCGCGTGGGCTGCGCAGGCAAAGTCATCAGCGCCTTCGACATTGCGCGCTTGATGGCCCTGGGGGCCGACTGGTGCAACAGCGCGCGCGGCTTCATGTTCGCCCTGGGCTGTCTTCAGGCCCAAAGCTGTCACACCGGCCACTGCCCCACCGGCGTCTCTACACAAGACCCGCTGCGCCAGCAATCTCTGGTGGTGGGCGACAAGTCCGAGCGCGTGTTCAGCTTCCACCAGGGCACGCTCAAGGCACTCAAGGAGTTGGTGCAGGCCGCCGGGCTGGATCACCCGAGCCAGATCACGGCGCACCACATCGTGCGCCGCTCCAGCGACCACAAAGTCCAATCACTGGGGCAACTGATCTTGACTCAGCTGCAAGATGGCATCCTCTTGCAGGATGACTTGAGCACCCTACCCCACATCTTTCAACACGGCTGGCCCCAGTCCAGCGCCCACAGCTTTGGCTTGCAACCTGGTTGATCGCTAAAATCCAATTTTTTACACCCAAGGAACTCAGCATGCGTTTGATCAGTTTTGAAGAGCAGGGCCAAGCCCGTATCGGCGTCCTCAAGGACGCTTCCGCCCAAGAGTTCATCGACCTGTCACTGGCCGCGCCCGCGTTGACCACGGACATGACCATCTTGCTGGCCCAGCCCGGCGGCCTGGCCGCCGCCAAGGACGCCGCTGCAAAAGCCCCCGCTTCGGCCATCAAGCCCATGGTTGGCGTGAAATTCTTGCCCTTGGTGCCACGCCCCGGCAAGATCGTGTGCCTGGGTCTGAACTACGCCGACCACGCCGCAGAAGGTGGCCATGCCCGCCCCGAGTACCCCAGCTTCTTCTTGCGTGGTGCGACCTCCATGACCGGCCATAACTCTCCCATCATCCGTCCCAAGGCCTCCCACAAGCTGGACTACGAAGCCGAGCTGGCAGTGGTGATCGGTAAAACAGCGCGCCATTTGACGCCTGAGAACGCCCTGGACTGCGTGGCCGGTTACTCCTGCTTCAACGATGGCAGCCTGCGCGATTTCCAACGCAAAACCAACCAGTGGACCATCGGTAAAAACTTTGACGGCAGCGGCCCCTTTGGTCCCTGGCTGGTCACACCTGACGAGCTACCCCCGGGTGCGGCAGGCCTGCGCATTCAGTCGCGCCTGAACGGCAAGATCATGCAGGACTCCAACACCGGCCTGTTCCTGTGGAATGTGGTGGAGGCCCTGGTCATCATCACCGAGTGCATGACGCTAGAGCCAGGCGACGTGATCATCACCGGCACCCCCGCAGGCGTGGGCTATGCCCGCACGCCGCCAGTGTGGATGGCCCCTGGCGATGTGTGTGAGATCGAGGTGGACGGCATCGGGATTTTGTCGAACACGATTGCGGACGAAGCCTAATTAGCTACCAATTTCATAGCTGCTTGTGCACGTACACCGTGCGCTACAAGCCTTTTTTCCATTGAAAGTACAGCACCATCCTTGCTCAGCAGCAGGGCATGGTGCTGTACTGCCAAATCAATAAAACACTGGTCGTCCGCATCCGTGCAGCGCACAGGGGCGCGGGGAGCCACAGGCATGAGTTGTACATGGCGATCAAACTGCGCCAGCACCTCATCCGCACTGCGTTGGTAAAACGCCAGACGCGGGACGATCTTGGGGTAGGCCAGCACCCGCGCCAATTCTTCGCGCATGGGCGTGGTGGCGATCCAGCGCTGTTGCCCGGCCTCCAGGGCTTGCTTTAAAGGCACGCAGGCCGGGTCGTTAAAGACGAACAAGTCCAGGACGACGTTGGTGTCGATGACGATCATTTCGCCCGCGCCGAGCCTTTGACCATGTCGAACTTGAACAAACGGCATTCCAGCGGGCCGTTCCACATCGGCACGCGGCGCGATTCTTTCAGGCGCATCTTGCTGGGCAGCTTCAAGTCCGGGGTCAGCACCCAAGCCGTCCAGCCGCTGTAATTTTTCTTCCAGTGCGTGGCCAGCTGACTGAAGAATTCGCCGCCGTCTTCGGTCTGCGCGGTTTCGCGCGCGCCACTTCGGGCCTCTTGCTCAGAACCCGAAACCCCCGCAACCCCAGCCACGGCAATGCGCTCGCCATACGGTGGATTGATCAACATCACGCCCGGCACTTCTGAGGGCGGCAGGCGCTGCAAGGCGTCGCCGCCACGAAACTCGATCACATCGGCCACACCGGCGCGCTGCGCGTTGCGCTGGGCAAAGTCCACCATCCGGTGCGAGACATCGCTGCCAAACACCAGCGGCGCTTGGCCGGGCTCGGGCTTGACGATCTCGCTGTCGGCCTCCTGCTTGAGTGCCGTCCAGACGTGCGACTGGTAGGGCAGCATCTTCTCAAAAGCAAAGCGCCGCAGCGAGCCCGCAGCAATGTTGCAGGCGATTTGCGCAGCCTCAATGGCGATGGTGCCGCTCCCGCAGCAGGGGTCGTACAAGGGCAGCAAGTCGTCGCTGCCTTCAGCCCAGCCGCAGGCGGCAATCATGGCCGCAGCCAGGGTTTCTTTGAGCGGGGCTTCGCCTTTGTCCTCACGCCAACCGCGTTTGAACAGGGGCTCGCCCGAGGTGTCGATGTAGAGCGAGAGCGTGTCGGTGGTGAGGTGGGCGTAAATGCGCACGTCGGGCCACTGGGTGTCCACGTCCGGGCGGGCACCGCGCTTGTCGCGAAAGCGGTCGCACACCGCGTCTTTGATTTTGAGCGCGGCGAAGTTGAGCGAAGTGAGCGGGCTGTGCTGGGCCGTGATTTCGACTTTGATCGTTTGCTTGGGCGTGAACCAGATTTCCCACGCCACCTCGGAAGCTGCGCGGTAGAGGTCTTGCTCGCTGCGGTACTCGCCGTATGAGAGCTGCACCAGCACGCGCTGGGCCAGACGGCAATGCAGGTTGAGCAGCATGGCGTCGCGCCAGGAGGCCGTGGCCAGCACGCCTCCCCGGCGCGTGAGCAGGTCTTGGCCTTGCAGACCGGTGAGGGCGTGCACTTCGGCGGCGAGAAAATCCTCAACGCCTGCGGCGCAGGGAAGGAAAAGTTGGAGTGAGTTCACAATGTTTTTCTCAAGTTCGTGGGGGCAATCTTGAGCCCCTCGCGGTATTTGGCCACCGTTCGGCGGGCGCATTCAATGCCTTGTTCTTGCAGCATATCGGCGATCTTTTGATCACTCAAGGGTTTGCGCGGATTTTCAGCAGCGATGAACTGTTTGATGAGGGCGCGCACCGCCGTGCTGGAGGCCATGCCGCCCGCCTCGGTGTCCAACCCCGAGCCAAAGAAATACTTCAGCTCGAAGGTGCCAAACGGCGTGGCCATGTACTTGGCGGTGGTCACGCGGCTGATGGTGGATTCGTGCAGGCCGAGTTCATCGGCAATCTCGCGCAGCACCAGCGGGCGCATGGCCATCTCGCCGTGCGAGAAGAAGTTTTTTTGCCGCTCCACAATCGCTTTGCTCACGCGCAGAATAGTGTCAAAGCGCTGCTGGATGTTTTTGATAAACCAGCGCGCCTCTTGCAAGCGCTGCTGTAGGCCCGCGAACTGGGCGCTGTCTTTGCTGGCGCCACGCCCGCCCTTCATGGCATTGGCATACAGATCGTGCACACGCAGGCGCGGCATCACATCGGGGTTGAGCTGCACGCGAAAACTCGCTCGCGCGCCGCTGCCCACTTGCTTCACGATTACATCGGGCACCACGATGTTGCGCTCCACCTCCGCAAAGGGGCGGCCTGGCCGGGGCTCCAGCCGTGCGATCAGGGCCAACGCCTCGCGCGTCAGGGCATCACTGCCGCCGCACAGTTGCACCAGGCGACGCACGTCGCGCCGGGCCAACACCTCCATAGGTTGCGCACAAATTTGCAAGGCCAGCGCGACGCGGTTTAGCTGATGCACATCACCCGTGAGTTCAGCACGCCGGTCGCGCAGTTGCAGCGTCAGGCACTCCGCCAAGTTGCGGGCGCCGACACCGGTGGGCTCCAGACTTTGCAGCAGCCCCAGCGCCACGGTGAAGTGGTGCAGCACGTCTTCAACTTGGGCCTCATCGCCGCCTGCCAGACCCTGCGCGAGGTATTCAAGCGAGTCTTCCAAGTAGCCGTCGTCATTGAGCGACTCGATCAGAAAACGCAAGGCCGCTCTGTCCACTTCGCCCAATCGCATGCCCAGCGCCTGGCGATGCAGATAGGCGGTAAGTGACTCCTGGCTGCGCGCCAACTCCGTCGCGTCGGTGGCATCGTCCTCATCGCGTGCGGCTTGGCTGCGTGCCGGGGCGTCGTCGCCCCACTCGCTGTCGTTAGGTGACGACTCTACGCTGCCGTCACCGTCCCAACTGGGCTCTTCTTCGTTGTTTGACGTTGTAGATTCGGCTTCATTTTGGCCTGTTATGCCCGATTCAATTGCATTGGAAGCTATTAAATCAGGAGCAAGCTCCGTGCCGTTGTCAGCCCCCAAATCATCAAACTGCACTGGCACATCGTCCTGCGCCAAGCCAAACGCCTCGCGCTCAGCGGCGGCGTCAGCGTCCAACTCCAAAAATGGGTTGTCGTCGAGCATCTGCCCAACCTCTTGGCTCAACTCCAAGGTGGACAACTGCAACAGCCGAATCGACTGCTGCAATTGCGGTGTGAGCGCCAGGTGTTGGGAGACCCGAAGGGACAGGCCTTGTTTCATTCAACGCCGCAGCGCAGGGCCGCCCCAAGCAAGGCACGCCCCCTCGGGGGGCAGCGGAGTACGCGCAGCGACAAGCGTGGGGGCCACATATTTACATGCGAAAGTGTTCGCCCAGGTACACCCGGCGCACATCGGCGTTGTTCACGATCTCGGCCGGTGTGCCCTGCGCCAGCACATGGCCGTCGCTGATGATGTAGGCGTGGTCGCAGATGCCCAGGGTCTCGCGCACGTTGTGGTCGGTAATCAGCACGCCAATCCCGCGACTCTTGAGAAAGTTGATGATGCGCTGGATCTCGATCACCGCGATCGGGTCGATACCCGCAAACGGCTCGTCCAACAGGATGAAACGCGGCCGCGTCGCCAAGGCGCGGGCAATCTCCACGCGACGCCGCTCACCCCCCGAGAGCGCCAGTGCGGGCGAATCACGCAAGTGATCCACGCGCAAATCTTGCAAGAGCTGGGTCAGGCGCTGCTCAATCTCGGGCTTGCCCAGTGGTTTGCCCGTCTCGTCGCGCTGTAACTCCAGCACGGCACGCACATTGTCTTGGACATTGAGGCGTCGAAAGATCGAAGCTTCTTGCGGCAAATAACCCAGACCCAGGCGCGCACGACGGTGAATCGGCATGTGCTCCACGGGTTGTCCATCAATGCGGATGTCCCCGGCACTGACACGCACCAAGCCCACGATCATGTAAAACGACGTGGTCTTGCCCGCGCCGTTCGGGCCCAACAGGCCCACCACTTCGCCTTTGCGCACGGTGAGTGACACGTCTTTGACCACCTCGCGGCTGCCGTAAAACTTCTTCAGATGGAGGGCTTCGAGCTTGCTGTCGCTGACCGATACGACACCCTCACTGGCCGAGGGCAAAGCCGCTTCTGCTTGTGTTGGCGCAGAAGGCATCCAGATCGATTCACTCACTGGCGCTCCCCGCCCAAGGTTGTGGATGAACGCAGCGGCGTGCCGCTGGCTGGCGGTGCAGGGCTTGCATCGGCCTGCGGTTTGGGCGTCAGCACCACACGCACACGCCCCCGGCTCTTGTCAGTCGGGCCGCGCGCTACGCCGCCATCGACCGTGAACACATCGGTGCCGTTGTTGTAAAGGATGGTGCTGCCTGTCACTTCATCAGCCAGGGTTGCGCCACGTAGGCGGCGCATTTGCGCATTTTTCGAAAATTTCACCGTATCGGCGCGACCATCGTATTCAATCGTCTCGCCTTCACCTTCGATGAACTCATCCACCCCTTCGCGTTTTTGCCGGAAAAACGCGAGCTGACCCGGCTCGGCCGTCACCACACCAAACTGATAACCCTGCGCGTCTTGACGCACCGCCACCACGCCACCACGAATCACGATGCTGCCTTTGGTCAACACCGCCCGCCCGCTGAACACGCTGGTCTGCTTGAGATCGTCATAGCGCAGCGTATCGGACTCGATGTTCATGGGCTTGTTGTTGTCCGCCTTTTCGGCGTGCGCCAGTGCACCTGACAGGGCGCAGGCCACAGACAAAAGCAACGGGATGACCGGCGTATTCATATTGATTTCAACGGCCCTTGCGCACTTCTGCAACCAGATAATCCGTGATCTGCAAAGCGCGCTCCATGCTCTTGGCCAAAGTGCCGTCAGTGTAAAAACGTCCGGCGATGCCGAGTGCGGGAACCCCTTCAACCCGGTAAGCGTCTTGCAACTGCACTGCGCGCTTTTGCTTGCTGGCCACCGAGAAGGAATTGAACTGCTCCATGAATTTGGTTTTGTCCACGCCCTGTTTGGCCACCCAATCGGCAATGGCCTCGGGCGTGTCCAGCCGCTGGCGCTCCACGTGAATGGCGTGGAACACTTTGGCGTGCAATTTCTCAACCAAACCCATGGCTTCCAGGGCGAAAAACAAGCGCTGCTGGGGCGCGAAGTCAGGGCGAAAACCCACCGGCACACGCTTGATCACCACGTCTTGGGGCGCGCGCTTGATCCAAGCCTCCAGCGTGGGCTCAAAGGCATTGCAGTGCGGGCAGCTGTACCAGAAAAATTCGATGACCTCGATCTTGCCTGCGGGCGTGTCCACGGCCACAGGCTTGTCCAAACGCTGGTAATCGACACCCGCGCTGAACGCGTTGGCCTGTGCTTGGGCCAAAGATGCGTGGCCTAAGCCACCAGCCAAACCAGCCACCAAAGCAGCAGGGCCAGCCAAAGAAAATTCACGACGCTTGATCATTCAACACTCCTTCATCATCAGTAGAGAATAGGGTTAACGTTGTACGCGCACCAGCGCGGTTTCAAAGCCAGTGGCATCCATTTTCGCTTTGCTTTTTTCGGCGTCTTCTTTTCGGTCAAACGGGCCCACGCGCACACGGTAAACCATGCGTCCGGACTGCTCGCGCTCAGACACCTTGGCGTCCACACCACTCAAAGTGAGTTTGGCGCGCTGACTTTCGGCGTCTTCAGGCGTGCGAAAGGCACCGACCTGAACAAAATAATTAAACGGGTCAGCACCGGCCTTGGCTTTGGCCAAATCGCCCAAGGGATCGGCCGAAACGGCGGGTTTGATTTCAACTTTATTGACGGTGCTTGTGGCAACGGGTTGAGTGGCTGGCGTGGCGACCGTTTCAGAGCTGGGGCTCGCCGGCTTGGCCGGGTTCTTGCCATACAGAGGGGTGTTAGGGTCCCAATTTTTGTTTTTTTGCGCCTCGGCCGCGTCCTGATCGACCGTGCGCGTTTGCCCCTTGTTGAGAAAGGCAGGAATAGGCACTTTGGTGATGTACACCGCCACGGCCAGTGCCACCCCCAAACCAACGATCACGCCGATTATGAAACCCAACAGGGTGCCGCCGCTTTGCTCTTGCTTTTGCTGTGTCATTCGATTGCCTTCTACATTTTTTGCGGGGCGTCCACGCCCAGCACCGCCAGGCCATTGTGCAACACCTGGGCCGTGGCGCGCACCAGGGCCAAGCGGGCTTGCTTGACCGCGACATCGTCCACCAGGATGCGCTCGGCATCGTAGTAGCTGTGGTAACTGGCGGCCAGTTCACGCAGGTAAAACGTCACGTCGTGTGGGGCAAAGTCTTGCGCCGCTGCGCTCAGCATTTCCGGGTATTTGGCCAGTTGCAGCATCAGGGCCTGGGCCTGCGGGCTTTGCAATGGCGACAGATCGACCTGCGCCAAGCTGGCTACATCACCCCCGTCTTTGTCATGCCAGGCCGTCAGCACCGAGCAGATGCGCGCATGGGCATACTGCACGTAGTACACCGGGTTGTCGTTGTTCTTCTGCACGGCCAGATCCACATCAAAGGTGTACTCTGTGTCTGGCTTGCGGCTGAGCAGGAAGAAGCGCACCGCGTCCTTCGATGTCCACTCGATCAGATCGCGCAGCGTCACATAGCTGCCCGCGCGTTTGGAAATCTTGACCTCTTCACCGCCGCGCACCACGCGTACCATGGTGTGCAGCACGTAGTCGGGGTAGCCCTCGGGGATGCCCGCGCCCGCCGCCTGCAAGCCCGCACGCACGCGCGCAATGGTGCCGTGATGGTCTGTGCCCTGGATGTTGATGACCTTCTCAAAACCGCGCTCCCACTTGGTGATGTGGTAGGCCACGTCGGGCACAAAATAGGTGTAACTGCCATCGCCCTTGCGCATCACGCGGTCTTTGTCGTCGCCGTAGTCGGTGGACTTGAGCCACAGCGCGCCGTCTAGCTCGTAGGTCTTGCCCGCTTCGCGCAGCTTTTGCACTGCGGCATCGACCTTGCCACTGGTGTACAGACTGGATTCAAGGTAGTAGTTGTCAAACTTCAGGTTGAAAGCCTGCAGGTCTTTGTCTTGCTCGTGGCGCAGATAGGCCACGGCGAACTGGCGCATGCCGTCCAGGTCATTCACGTCGCCTGAAGCGGTGAAGGCGCGGTCATCGGCGTGCACCGTTTTACCCGCCATGAAGTCCGCCGCGATGTCGGCGATGTACTCGCCGTTGTAAGCGTTCTCAGGCCACTGCGCGTCGCCCGGCTTGAAGCCCTTGGCACGCATCTGGGTACTGGTGGTCAGGGTGGCGATCTGCACGCCTGCGTCGTTGTAATAAAACTCGCGGTACACGTCCCAGCCCTGGGTTTTAAACAGGTTGCAAATCGCATCCCCCAAGGCCGCTTGCCGCCCGTGGCCCACATGCAGCGGACCGGTGGGGTTGGCCGAGACGAACTCCACCAGCATGCGCCGCCCGTGGCTGGGCTGCTGGCCAAAGCGTGCGCCGTCAGACAAGACCTCACGAATCACTTCTTGTTTGGCGGCGGGCTTGAGTTTGATGTTGATAAAGCCCGGCCCGGCGATCTCCACCGCATCGACCCAGCGCGCAAAGGCCGGGGCTGCCAGCAAGGCGTCGCGCAAGTGCTCGGCCACTTGGCGAGGCGCAAGCTTGAGAGGTTTGGCCAATTGCATAGCGGCTGTGGTGGCCAGGTCACCATGGGCCGCCACCTTGGGCGACTCAAACGCGGCTTTGGTGCCCATGCCGGGAAGAAGTTGCTCTAGGACAGTACCTAGCGCAGCGAGCAGTTCATTTTTAACAGACAACATAGGGAAGCGATTTTACGGGGAAGCGCGTGTCATCCGGTTTGCAAGTCCCGGCGTTATATCCTTGCTTCTCCCTGTGACTCTTATTAACTTTAACCCCATGAATCGAGGAATCAAAATGAACAAACTGATCGCAATACTGGCTCTGGGTCTGTCACTCTCTCTGGGCGCTGCCCACGCTGCGGATGACAAAGCTGCCACTGCGCAGCAAAGCAAGATGGGCACCTGCAACAAGGATGCGGGTGACAAGAAGGGCGATGAACGCAAAGCCTTCATGAAGTCCTGCCTGAGCGCCAAACCTGCGGTCGCCGCCACCAGCCCCGCCTGCGAGAAGTCGGCCGCTGACAAAAAACTAGCCGGTGCTGCCAAGAGCAGCCACGTGAAGAAGTGCATGGCTGACGAGAAAGCACCTACTGCCGCTGCAACTCCCGCAGCGCCTGCCACCCCAGCCACGCCTGCTGCTCCTGCCGCCAAGAAGTAAGGCAGCTAACTCTGAAGCAGCTCAAGCGCCCATTGCGCTTGAAAAAACCCCGCTCGTTTCAGACTGGCGGGGTTTTTTGTTGACTGGCGCTTCAAGAAGCTTGCTCAAGGATGCGCTTGCCAAAAATCGCTTTGACTGTAGTGGTGCTTAAGAAAGTCAACCCATAGCCGCACCCGCAAAGGCAGGTGTTTGCGCTGCGGGAACACCGCGTAAATGCCATTGGCGGGCGAAGCGTAGTCCGCCAACACGGGCACCAGCAGACCCGCCTTGATCTGTGCCTCCACCTCCCAGGTGCTGCGCCAGGCAATGCCATAACCCGCCAAGCACCATTCATGCAGAACTTGACCATCGGAACAATCCATGGGGCCATGGGGTTTGAAGTGCATCACCTCGCCCCCCTGGTCGGCGGGCATTTTGAATGCCCAGCCACGCGTCTGCGACGCATCGCTGGACAGCACCAGGCAATCAAAA
Organism: Comamonadaceae bacterium; assembly: GCA_043757205.1. Lineage (GTDB taxonomy): Bacteria > Pseudomonadota > Gammaproteobacteria > Burkholderiales > Burkholderiaceae_C > CANCDA01. The sequence goes on from JAYVPU010000192.1 coordinate 15,506, forward strand.
CGGGCCAAGTCCTGTGGCAGCAACGGCGTGCCATGTTGCTTCAGATATTTGGGCGTGGCCACGCACAGGCGTCGGTTGTCGGCCAAGCGCACGCTGACCAGGGACGAGTCCGGCATGTCGCCTACGCGAACAGCGCAATCAAACCCCTCGCCCGCAATGTCCATGACCCGGTCGCTCAAGTTCAGGGAGATCGTGACATCGGCATGCAGCTCACGAAAACGCGGCACCAGCGGTGCCACATGCCGACGGCCAAAACCGGCCGGGGCCGTGATGCGTAAATAGCCACTGGCCTTGACGCCACCGGCTGACACACTGGCCTCCGCATTGGAAAAATCGGTGAGCAAGCGCTGGCAGTCTTCTAGGAAAGCGCTGCCTTCGTGCGTGAGCGTGATACGCCGCGTGGTGCGCATGAGCAGCTTGACACCCAGCCGCTCCTCCAGCGCATCCAGACGGCGACCCATGATGGCCGGCGCCACGCCTTCGGCATTGGCGGCAGCCGTCAAGCTGCCTTTTGTGGCCACCGACACGAACGATTCCAACTGTTTTAGTTTGTCCATGGGCGTAGATTACGCTTAATTAAGTTAGCAATAAGTGGTGTTTTCACCTAGATAACACCGATCCTTAATGGGCAGCTCTGCGGCAAAATCACAAACCATGACCTCAAACGACAAATACCAAGATATCCGCGACGCCGTGCGCGATCTGTGCGCGCAGTTCCCCGACGAATACCACCGAAAGATCGACGCTGAGCGCGGCTATCCCGAGGCCTTTGTGGACGCTCTGACCAAGGCGGGCTGGATGGCGGCGCTGATTCCCCAGGAATACGGTGGCTCGGGCCTGGGCCTGACCGAGGCCTCGGTCATCATGGAAGAAATCAACCGCAGCGGCGGCAACTCCGGTGCCTGCCACGGCCAGATGTACAACATGGGCACGCTCTTGCGCCACGGCTCCCAAGCGCAAAAAGAGCTGTATTTGCCAAGAATAGCCAGCGGCGAGTGGCGGCTGCAGTCCATGGGCGTGACCGAACCCAGCACGGGCACCGACACCACCAAGATCAAAACCACCGCCATCAAAAAGGATGGCCGCTACGTCATCAATGGGCAAAAGGTCTGGATCAGCCGCGTGCAACACTCTGACTGGATGATCTTGCTGGCGCGCACCACACCCCTGGCTGACGTCAAGAAAAAGTCCGAGGGCATGTCGATCTTCATGGTCGATCTGCGCCAAGCTGAGAAGACCGGCATGACCGTGCGCCCCATCCCCAATATGGTCAACCACGAGACCAACGAACTGTTTTTTGAAAATCTGGAAATCCCCGTTGAGAACCTGATTGGCGAAGAAGGCAAGGGCTTCAAATACATCCTGGATGGTCTGAACGCCGAACGCACCTTGATTGCCGCCGAGTGCATTGGCGACGGCTACTGGTTCATTGACCGCGTGACCAAGTACGTGAAAGAGCGCGTGGTGTTTGGCCGCCCCACCGGCCAAAACCAAGGCGTGCAATTCCCGATTGCCGAGAGCTACATTGAGATCGAAGCCGCCAACCTGATGCGCTGGAAGGCCTGCGAACTCTTCGACGCGCACCAGCCCTGCGGCGCTGAGGCCAACATGGCCAAGTACCTGGCCGCCAAAGCCTCGTGGGAAGCGGCCAATGTCTGCCTGCAAATGCACGGCGGTTTTGGCTTTGCTTGTGAGTACGACATCGAGCGCAAATTCCGCGAAACGCGCCTTTACCAAGTCGCACCTATTTCCACCAACCTGATCCTGTCGCATGTGGCTGAACATGTGCTGGGATTACCAAGGTCCTTCTGACATGAATCCCACCACCGAATCCTTAGCCACCTTCGCGGCGACCCTGAGCTTTGACGCCATCCCCGAGCCCGTCATTCGCCGCTGTGAAGACCTTTTCCTTGACTGGATCGGCTCGGCCCTCGCGGGCAAAGGCGCACGCGCTGTCGAGACCCTGGCGCAGTTCATGGAGAGCATGGGCCCCGCTGATGGCCTTAGCGAAATTTTGATTCACAGGCGTCGCAGCAGCCCGCTGATTGCCGCCAGCATCAACGCTGCCGCCTCTCACGTGGCTGAGCAAGACGACGTGCACAACGGTTCGGTGTTTCACCCCGCCACGGTGGTGTTCTCCGCGGCCTTGGCTGTGGCGCAGGCCCTGGGTAGCTCCGGGCGCGAGCTGCTCACCGCCAGCGTGGCGGGCTACGAGGTGGGCATTCGCGTGGGGGAATTTTTAGGCCGCTCGCATTACAAGATTTTTCACACCACCGGCACGGCAGGCACGCTGGCAGCGGCGGCGGCGGTCGGTCATTTACTAAAACTGACGCCCGAGCAAATGCTGCACGCCTTTGGCTCAGCGGGCACGCAGTCGGGCGGTCTGTGGGAGTTTTTGCGCGATGCCGCCGACTCCAAACAACTGCACACCGCTCACGCCGCCGGTGCGGGCCTCACATCGGCCTATCTGGCGCAGGGTGGCTTCACCGGTGCACGCCGCATTCTGGAAGGCCCACAAGGCATGGCCGCCGGCATGTCCAGCGACGCCGATCCGCGCAAGCTCGTGGCAGGCTTGGGCACACGCTGGGCACTGGCCGAGACCTCGTTCAAATTCCACGCCTCATGCCGCCACACCCATCCGGCGGCGGATGCACTGCAACAGGTGATGCACATGCACAGCCTGCGCGCGGCGGACGTTAAGCGCGTCACGGCCCTGGTGCACCAGGGCGCGATTGATGTGCTCGGCCCGGTGACCGACCCGCAGACCGTGCACCAGAGTAAGTTTTCCATGGGCACGGTGTTGGGCCTGGTGGCCGTGTTGAACCATGCTGGTTTGACGGAATTCGACGCCAACTTTAAGAGCCCCGAGGTGGTCGATTTCCGCAACAAGGTGGTGATGGAATTGGATACTGAAGTCGATACCGCTTACCCCGCGCAGTGGATTGGCAAGGTGCGGGTGGAGACCATGGATGGCCGCGTCTTGCAAGGCCGTGTCGATGAACCCAAAGGCGACCCTGGCAATACACTCTCACGCGCAGAGCTGGAAGACAAGGCCACGCGCTTGGCGCGCTACCACGACGGGGCGAGCGAATTGGAGATGCGTACGGTGATCACACGCGTATGGGGCCTGGCCGAGGAGGTAAGCCTTCCACACTTTTTCGCTTAAACTTTCTGTCTGTCATTCCCGCGCAGGCGGGAATCCAGTGCCGGTGCCAAATCCCTGGCGTGGTAAGTTCAGTTACGGGCCTGTCGTCACCGTTATCCCGCCAATGGAACCGCTGCCGGTACTGGACGTATTGATTCCGCCAGTGCCAGTAATCACGATACTGCCGCCTGTACTGGTCGATCCTGTACCCCCCGTTGTCGTGCTTCCGGAACTGATGCTCAAATCGCCTCCACTGCTGCGGAGCATGAACGTTCCCGAGCTGCTGCCTGAATTGAGATTGATGCCGCCAACCGTAGGTATCAACTCGCTGCTCGTTACAAGCGCACCAGACGACAACAACTGACACGTTCCGACGATGGCCGTGGGGCTATTGATACTGAGCATGTTGCCCCCCAGTTCGAGCGCTTTCACGGTGCCCGTCCCTCCCTCAATAGAGATCGAGGCCAATGCACCTATACGCATATCGCCTCCCGAGAACACGACTTTGTCTCCCGCGATTGCGGGCAGTTCGCTGGACAGAGGGGCCGCCTGGAAGATATGGCTGCTGGCGCTGCCCCCCGCATAGATTTGCACGTTGCCCCAGCCGGTGGTTTGCGCGCATGACAGGCGCACCAGGGTGGGGGTGTTAACGCTCACCGTGCAAGCGCTTTGGTTGACCCGGCCGGTGCTCGGCAGCGTTGAGCGCTACAGCGCATAGGGGCCTGTGACATCAATCACGGTCGGCGCACCGGTGGCCAACACATCGGGACTGAGCTTGACCTGAAGGTCAACGGAAGCATTGGTCGGCGCATCGCTGCAACGCTGATAGCTGCTGCCAAGTCCTGCCACATCCGTGGTACTCACAATACCCGACAAGGACGCGCCTGCGTTCAACATCTTGCTGACTCCCACCAGCGCGCTGCCATAAGCGTTGGCTTGACCACTTACAACGTTGGGCCATGTGCGGGCCAGATCAACTTCTGCACCCAGACCAAACGCCGACTTCACCTGGGTGTTTGCCGCCTCAAACCCCTGCACCGTCAGGCTGTTGCCCGATACGGCTTGCTTGAAGCCGATGGTGGTGAGCGGTGTCGCGATCAAGTTCTTGGCACCTCCGCCGATCATGCCGACCGTAGTGAGGGGTGTGCTCAACGCCACACCCGGTACGCCCGTCGCTTCGTCGGTGTAGCTGCCGCCCGTGGCCTCCACCACGACTGGGCCCACGTAAGTCAAATCAAAACTGTAAGAGCCATCGGCTCGTGTGGTCGTGCAGCCAATTTGAGGGCCTTTGCCTGTGGCCAGCAGTGCGTAGGCACAGACGGTGGCCCCATTCACTGGGCCTTTGACGATCGACCCATTGCGGTTGTTGCTTGCCCCGCCACTGCTGGCGCTGCCACCCGAACCCCCACCACCACACGCTGCAAGCAGCGAGACCAATGGCACCGCCACCATCATGTTTACTTTTGAAGTCACTATTCACTCCCGTTTTTTGATTATTTCAGCCTCCCCGTCTCTCGCAAACCTAGAGCGAGATCCATTGACACTGACATGAGAACGGCGCGAGTGTAACGGTTTGTATTCTCGCGATGCGCATTTCACAATTGGCCGTCAACACTTACTCACCAGTCAGTAATATAGGAGACAGAAGGATGGCGAAAGAATGCCTTCACCAAGGTTGGATCATTGGCAATATTTTGCAGCTGCGCATCC
>JAYVPU010000193.1:0-5232 GCA_043757205.1 Comamonadaceae bacterium
CACCCCAACTTCCTGATTCAGGAGGTTGGCCCGGGGATCCGATACCTCGTACCGGCGCCCTTTGTTTAACCTTTGGAGAATTTTTAAATGAAAAAGACCCTCGTAGCACTGGCCGCTCTGGCCGCCACCGCTTCTTTTGCTCAAGTCACGATCTCTGGTCGTGCTTCCTTGGGTGTCGCCAGTATCAGCGCTACCGGTGCTGCTGGTGGTGCTGGTAGTGATTTCTCTGCCCGTACCGTGACCGAAGACTTCTCTTCACGCCTGCGCTTCGCCGTCAATGAAGACTTGGGTGGCGGCTTGCGTGCTTTCGCCGCTTACGAATTTGGCCTGGCTTTTGATACCGGTACCGAGAACGGTCAGAACGGTGTTGCACCTGTTGCTGGTGTTTCTGGCAGCGCTGCCAATGGCAACACTTCCATCGGCTTTGGTGGTTCACGTGAATCCCACGTCGGTATTGGTAACGGCTTCGCTGAAGTCCGTCTCGGTCGTCAAAACGTGTACTGGACCCAGGGTGACCTGAGCGAACAAGGTGCCAACAAGGTTGGTAAAGACGTGATTGCCGACATGTACACACGCATCGCCAATGTGCGCCAGAACAATGCCATCTTGGTGAACTTTAACGGTGGCGCTGGTGCTTTTTCCGGTTCGCAACTGTACTGGGCACCTGAAGTGGCCAGCGAGACGCAGGCCGCAGGTTCATCTGCTGTAACGTCCAACGCTTCCACCTGGGGTGGCAAGTTGAACTGGGACCAAGGTGCATTCCATTTCATGGGTGACTACCAGTACCGTAACAATATTGCTACCGACATCCCTGGACTCCCACCAGCGTCCACTGCTGTTTTCAATGCGACTTCCGTCAAGCTGGGCCTGGGTTACCGCTATGCCGAAGGCAGCATGGTTGCTGTGCACTACTGGGATCTGAAGAAAGAGTTCACTGATGGCGTGACCAACGGTGCCAAGCAAAACGGCTGGGCTGTGAACCTGTCGCATAACTTGGGCAATGGTTGGTATGGCTATGGTGCTTACGGCTCCCTGGGTAACGTGAACGGCACGGTTGGTGCTGACACGGTTGATTCCGCCACCACCGCTTACAGCGTTGGTGTGCGTAAAGAGCTGTCCAAGCGTACCGCTTTGTTCGCTTCTTACGGCAAAGTTAACAACGGCGCTGGTGCCAACTACATGCCCAGCGGTGGCGGCTTCATGCCCTTCACCGCTGCTGCTGGTTCGAGCCCAACCTACAGCTTGGTTGGTATTCAGCACAACTTCTGATTTGACGCTGGCATCTGCCAGCTGACGGTTTGAAAGTTCAAAACCCCCGCTGCGGCAACGTGGCGGGGGTTTTTACGTTCTACGGTGAGAAGCACTTCCATTCGGCAGACTGCTCACAACGGGGAAGTTGCCAGAGGACAAGGCACGCAAAACCGCCGAGGCGTTGCGAGGCTTTTAGAGAATGCCCGGATTAAATGAACAAAAAAAGCCGTGCTATTTAGCACGGCTTTTTTATGGGCTTACGCCCCTGGCACATCAATCGGTATTAGAACTTGTAGCCGACGCGCAGGACGTAGTCCATGGTGTCGAGTTTGAGTGTGCCGGTGGTGGTGGCACCACCCGTTGCCGCTGAGCTGACAAACGTGGCGGTGGTGCTCACAGGGATGTAGGACACCGAGGCGTTAACCGACCAGCGATCATTGATGTTGTAGATCACGCCGGCGTTGTAAACCGGTGCCCAAGTGGAACTCAAGGAACTGGATGTTCCGGCCAGATTGTTCACCAAAGGATCGGTCAAATTGGCAGTGACATCATTGAATGAGACATAAGTTGCACCCAAGCCGACATAGGGGCGCCACTGTTCACCAGGTTTATTGAAGAGGTATTTGGCAATAACGGTCGGTGCCAAATAAGTGGCTGTGGCCGCTCCGGGGTGTGATTTAACCGCTGCGCTGGGTGTGGTCACGTCCATGGTGATCTTTGGAGGGATGCCAAGCGCAATTTCTCCGGCAATGTTGTCGGTGAACATGTGTAACCAACCCACGGTCAGCGTGTTGACACTGGTAATGCTGGCACTTGCTCCTGCGGTCTGGGAGTTGAAAAATCCTGCAACACCAGGGCCTCCCCCTGTTGAGTTCAACACACCAAGAGATGGGTTGGGATTAACATTGACAATGCCGGCGCTAATGATGTCGTCGCCTGCTTTTTGGGCATGAACGCCACCAGCAATGGCCAACAAGAATAATTGGGGTCGGATTCCAATTAAATCTCATAAATTCATCAAGCAGCTCGAGGTCGCTGTGACTGTGCAGATTATTGAATGTCGACAAAGAAAAAGCCGTGCTGTAGAGCACGGCTTTTTTGTGGGCTGTGGTGCCCGGTGAGTGCGTCAGATCAGAACTTGTAGCCGACGCGGATGACGTAGTCGGTGGTGTTGAGGTCCACGGTGCCGGTGGTGGTGGTGCCAGCGCCTGCGCCAGCACCCGTGAAGGTGGCCGTGGTTTTGAGGGGAATGTAGGACACAGAGGCGCTGATCGACCAACGCGCATCGATGTTGTAGATCACCCCCAAGTTGTAAACCGGTGCCCATGCCGAACTCAGCGACGCCGATGTCCCGGCCAGATTGTTGACCAAAGCATCCGACTTGTTGGCGGTGACATCAGCGAAAGACACATAGGTCGCGCCCAAGCCTACGTAGGGGCGCCACTGGTCACCGGGTTTGTTGAACAAGTACTTGGCCACAACAGCGGGCGCCAGGTACGTGGCGGTGGCGGCGCCGGGGTGGGACTGTGGTGCACTTCCGTTGGGTGCGTTCAGGTTCATGGTGAGCTTGGGCGGCACGCCCAGCGTGAGTTCGGCCCCAATATTATCCGTGAACATGTGGAGGATACCGACGGTTACTGTCGTTGCGCTGTCAATACTGGAGCTGGCACCCGATGTGTTGCTGTTGAAGAACGCGTTTGTTGGGGCACTGGGCCCAGTCGTATTCAAAGTTCCCAAAGAGGTGCTGGGTACGATTTGGGCAATGCCTATGCCCAAAATATTGTCTCCGGCCTTTTGGGCATGAGCGCCGCTGGCAACGGCCAGCAAGACGGCGCTGAACAGCACGGATTTATTGAATGAATGCATAATTTTTTCTCCAACGGGGTTAAGGGTCAAAATACTTCAGACGTATAAAACACGCTGTAGCATTTGAAACTCAGTGTAATAGGCCTATTTTGGGCGTCAATGCGGTGGTGGTGTAAAAGCGACGAAAATGAAAGGCTTTAAGGGTAAGTACCCATGAACACCCCCATGAATCAACTCCAAGCCCTCAAACAATTCACCACTGTGGTCGCCGACACGTAGTCTAATTGGGGTCATAGTCTAATTGGGGTCAGATTCCAATTGCTCCCGTCTTGAAGTTTGAATCTCAAAAAACCTGCTGTAGCCACACAGCGTGGATTTCACATGCTGTGATAAGATTTCCCCATGAGCACCATCACCTTTGACACGCATAAATTTGTCAAGCAACTCGAAGTTGCTGGTGTTCCTACTGTGCAGGCTGAGGCGTTTGTTAATGCTCAGCGCGATATTCTATCGGAGGCGCTTGGTACCTCGCTGGCCACTCATACCGATGTAGAGCGTATTGAGCGCAAGCTCATTGAGCACGATGGGAAATTTTCTTTGCTGCAATGGATGGCTGGTTTTAATCTGGCATTTACCATGGCCGTGCTTTGGAAAGTATTTTCCTAAATAATTAATCCTGCCGCTTGAATCTCAAAGCCTCTGCTGTAGCCATGCAGCACAGGTTTTGCACCTGCTGTGATAAGATTTCCCCATGAGCACCATCACTTTCGATACGCTTAAATTTGCCAATCGGTTAAAGAATGCAGTCTTGACCGACGAGCAGGCGCAGGTATTTGCTGAAGCGCAAAAAGACGTTTTTTCTGAAGCACTTGATACGACGTTGGCAACAAAACTGGATGTGATGCGCCTGGAGTCCAAGCTTGATCATGAGGCAACCTTGCTCAAATGGATGATCGGTGTCTTGCTGGCGGTAGCCGTAGCGAATTTCGCGAAGCAGTTTTTCTGAGTCGTTGGATAGCCACTCAAACTTTTAAGGGGCTTTTGAATCCATGCCCCTAAACCCTCCCCCAACCGCGCTCCATACGCAGATTGAAGCGGCCCTCGCCGCCGACGGCCCGGTCGTTACCGGGCTTCTTGCGGCCTTTCCGCAAGCACTGGCGATTTACGCCTTCGGCAGCCGGGTTTCGGGCACGGCCAACGACGATAGCGATCTGGATCTGGCGCTGCTGGTGGCGGGCTATGCCGAGCCGCTTCAGCTGTGGGCCTTGGCGGGCGAGCTTGGCTCAGTTTTAGGCTGCGCTGTGGATTTGCTCGACTTGCGGGCAGCCAGCACCGTCATGCAGTATCAGGTCATTGGCCGGGGGCGGCGGCTATGGAGCCAGGGGCTGGCCGCTGGGCTTTTTGAATGTTTTGTGCTCAGTGAGAAAACTGCGCTCGATGCCGCTCGGGCAGGCTTGTTGGCGGATATTGCTAAAGAAGGACGGGTCTATGGCCGATGATGTGGTTTTGAACAAGGCAGCGGTGATTGAGCGTTGCGTTCGTCGCGCGCGGGAGGAATACGCGGCGGCAGAGGATTCCTTTGCCAGCAATTTTTCGCATCAGGACGCTGCTATTTTGAACATTCAACGCGCTTGTGAGGCTGCGTTGGATTTGGGGCAGCATTTGGTCCGTCGCGATAAATTGGGCCTACCCCAGAGCGCACGCCATGTGTTCGATTTGCTGGCCCAGGCGGGCTGGGTTGACGCGGCCTTGTCTGAGGGGTTGAAAAAGATGGTCGGGTTTCGCAATATCGCCGTGCATGACTACCAAGCCCTGCTTTTGCCCATTACGGTCAGCATCATTACCCATCACCTGGACGATTTTTTGCAGTTTACGTCGAACGTCCTTCAACGAGACAAGCCATGAACCAACTCCAAGCCCTTAAATTCCTCACCACCGTGGTCGCCGATACCGGTGACTTCAAGCAACTGGCGGCGTTTGCGCCTCAGGATGCCACCACCAACCCCTCCCTCATCCTCAAGGCGGTGCAAAAGCCGGATTACGCACCGTTGCTCAAAGAGGCTGTGACGCAATTTCGGGGCCGGGCGCTGGATGAGGTGATGGACCGGTTGCTGGTGCGCTTCGGCTGTGAAATTCTTTCTTTGATTCCCGGTCGCGTCTCCACCGAAGTGGACG
>JAYVPU010000194.1:0-5222 GCA_043757205.1 Comamonadaceae bacterium
GCGTCCAGCCCAGGATCAAGGCGGTGACGATTCTGTAGGAATGCCCCCGCGAGCGCAGCTTGGGCTTGGCCACATAACTGGCAATCACGGTCAGAGTAATGACCACAAAAGAAGCGACCAACACGATAAACGCCAGAAAACTCGGTGCCAGCACAGCATCAACGCCGCTGGCATCTCCATCGCGAATGAAATAGGCCGCCGCCATCGCCGTGTAATGCATGACCGAGACTGCCAGACCCAGCGTCAAGGCAGACAAGGGCACGCTCCATTTCCGCCAGCGTGACGCCAAGGCCTGCAAGCGAAATTTGAGCCAGATGGCCAGCGTGGCCAACATGACCGCTCCCACCAATGACACAAGCACCCAGCCCAAGTGGTAGCGAACCAGGCCTTCCAGCCGCATGCCGGCCATACCGGCGTAGTGCATGATGCCGATGCTCGCGCCCATCAACACGCCACCCAGCGCGAGCTGAGGCGGAGAAATGGTCGGTCGACTGATGATTCGCAAAGCCAGCGCACTGGCCAAAATGCTGGGCAGCACGGAGAGCAGCGTGAGACTCAAATCAAACCCAGTGGCACAAGGCAAGCTAAAGGCCAGCATGCCAATGAAATGCATGGCCCAGATACCCAAACCCAGACACAAGCTGCCGACGATGAACCATAAGCGACGTGCCTGCCCCCTTAAGGACTGGGTGAGGTTGAGAGACACCAGCAACGCCGCATAAGACGCCAATACCGCCACAACCAGCGACATCGAGACCAACACGGGGTCATAGACCCCGGTGTAGATCAGGCTGCTGTCGGGAGGTGCAATAAAAAGTTGAATGAAATCAGGCATGGCGGGTGCCGTAAAGCGACCCGACCATCATAGATCCAATCAGAATCTGTAGGGCCACTTGATCGGCGCAATAAACGCTGATTTTGTGACTTATTCCAGCCCTAGCTCTTGGATTTTTCGGGTGATCGTGTTGCGCCCGATGCCCAATTTATGCGCCGCCTCGATCCGACGGCCTTTGGTGTTGTCCAGCGCAGTCTGAATGAGGCAGGATTCAAAGCGCCGCGTGAGCACGTCCCACACATCGGTTCGCCCGCTGCTCAGCAGGGCAATTGCCTCGACCTGTAGCGCGGCTTCCCAGCCCTCGCTCAGCAGGGTTGGCGATGGGTCAGGTGACACAGCATCCGCCGCCCTGCTGGCAGGAGACGGGGTCCTGAGATCTTCCCTCGCAGGGCTTGGGGCCTGGTCTGTCAAAGCGGCCACGGCCAAGCCGGCCTGGACGCTGTGCACATCGACCTCAGGGGGTAAGTCTTTGGGCTCAATGACCTGGGCCGGGGCCATCACAGTCAGCCAGTGGCAGATATTCTCCAGTTGACGCACGTTGCCGGGAAATCGAAACTGACTCAACCAGCTCAGTGCCGAGTCGGCAATGCGTTTGGACTCCACGCCCAACTGACGCGCGCTGACGTTGAGGAAATGCCGCGTCAGCATGGGGATATCTTCGCGCCGTTCCCGCAGCGCAGGCAGACGCAAGCGGATGACGTTGAGGCGGTGGAACAAGTCTTCGCGGAATACACCCTCTTTGACGCGCTGCTCCAAATCCTGGTGGGTGGCCGCAATCACCCGTACATTGGTCTTGACGGCACTGTGGCCACCCACCCGGTAAAAATGTCCGTCGCTCAAGACGCGCAGCAGCCGTGTTTGCAGGTCAAACGGCATATCGCCGATTTCGTCCAGAAACAGCGTGCCGCCATCGGCCTGCTCAAAGCGGCCCCGACGCATGGTTTGTGCGCCGGTAAAGGCACCTCGCTCATGACCAAACAACTCGGATTCCAACAGGTCTTTGGGAATGGCGGCGGTGTTGATGGCCACGAACGGGCCTTTGGCTCTGAGGGAATGCTTGTGCAACGCATGCGCCACCAGCTCTTTGCCTGTTCCGGATTCACCCGTGATCAACACCGTAACGTTGCTCTGACTCAGGCGACCGATGGCGCGAAACACGTCTTGCATGGCCGGGGCCTGGCCCAGCATTTCTGGGGTGACGTCAACCGCCTCCAGCGCCACTTCTTCGCGCTGACTTTCTTCCACGGCACGGCGAATCAACTCCACCGCCTTGGGCACGTCAAAGGGTTTGGGCAGGTACTCGAAGGCCCCGCCTTGAAAGGCCGACACCGCACTGTCCAGGTCAGAAAACGCCGTCATGATGATGACGGGCAGTCCCGGAAAGCGAGCTTTGACTTTGTCCAGCAAATCCAGCCCGGTACCGCCCGGCATGCGGATGTCGCTCACCAGCACCTGCGGGCCACCGTCTTCGTCAACGTGCTCCAACGCGGCGAGCACGTCTTTGGGGTTGGTAAAGCTGCGGGTAGGCAATTCTTCGCGCTGTAACGCTTTTTCAAGCACGAAGCGGATGGACTGGTCATCATCTACGATCCAAATCGGCTTCATGTGTGCTTGCTCCCTTTGGTCGTGCTGCCCTGAACCTTTCAGGGCAGCGGTATCAATATTTTGAAATCCGTGTGTCCGGGCACGCTGTCACACTCGATCAAACCATGGTGCTGTTGGACAAAGGTTTGCGCCAATGTCAGCCCCAGGCCCGAACCGCCCTCTCGTCCTGACACCAGGGGGTAGAAAATGCGGTCTTTGATCGAGTCTGGCACGCCAGGCCCGTTGTCAATGACATGCAATTCCAGTGCCAATCGGTAACGTTGTTTGCCAAAGGTCACGCCCCGCGCCACTCGGGTGGCAAAGGTCAAGCGCGCATCGCCTGAGGTCATCCTCTCAGCCAGTGCTTGACAGGCGTTGTGGGCAATATTGAGCACCGTCTGGATCAGCTGCTCCCTGTCCCCCCGAAACTCAGGAATTGACGTGTCGTAGTCACGCACCACGCGCAAGCCCTTGGGGAACTCAGCCAAGATCAGCGAGCGCACCCGCTCACAGACCTCATGGATGTTGACGTCACCCACCACATGGGGTCTACGGTGCGGTGCCAGCAGGCGATCCACCAGGGTTTGCAGTCGGTCTGCTTCATGGATGATGACCTGGGTGTATTCCTTGAGTTCGCGCGAGTCGATCTCCATCTCCAGCAACTGGGCCGCGCCACGGATGCCCCCCAAAGGATTTTTGATTTCATGGGCCAGGTTGCGAATCAACTCTTTATTGGCCAGCGCCTGATCAAGTAGCCGCTCTTCACGCTCTTGGCGGGCCTGCTGCTCCAGCGGTAGCATCTCAACGATGATGGCCTCGGGCTGATCGGTCTGCGTCACGATGACGTGAACGGGCAACAAATCACGGTGGGGTCGCTTGAGCCAGGCGTCATAGCGCAGGGCCGCAAATTGGTTGTCGGCGACACCCTGCAAAGCATTTTTAAGCACCTGGGGCTCGGCAAAGCTGTCAGCAAAGTCAGCGCCTTCAATCAGGCGACGCGAGGTGCCCAGTGCGTCTTCCAGGGCGGCATTGGCAAACAGCACGCGGCCGTTGCCTTGGACAACGGCAACCAAGGTCGCCAGTAGATCAAACGGCTGAAAACGAGAGGAGGGATTGGTGGGCTTTTTCAAGCCTCTATTTTGACGCAGGTGCGCGACCAATTTCACGCTGGATGCCAGCAATATCGCTGTCATTGCGCGCAATGTTGGCCTTGAGTTCGGCCACACGGTCCAGGTATTTCTGGTGATTACGGGTCTCAGGGCCCAACTTTTCGGGCTCGCCGTTGTTGTATTCCTTGAGCAAATCTTCGCGACGGAGTTGTGAGCGCTTCAACTCGGATTCCAGAATCTGCTTGGCATCCGAATCACGCGAGCGTTGTTCAGGTGCGTCAATGCGCTGCCCCGTCTGCGTGGCGGCCGCCACGCGCACCGGTGCGGCTGCTGCGGGGCGCTGGGCCTGCACCACCGTCACATTGCCACCGTCAAGCAACTTGCAGTTGTGTTTTTGACCGGCAGGCACGGTGTTGGTGTACTCATTGCCGCAGCGGTAAATGCGGTCTTGGGCAAAACTATGGCCCATACCCAAAGTGGCTAGGAGTGGAATCAATAAAACGTATTTCATGCGGTCTCCGCACCGCAGTGAACGCGGGGCCGGTCTCACAGTATCTCTCAACCCCGAAATAAATCAAGCCTTGTGGCGGCCCCAAAGCAAAAAGGACGGCTTGCGCCGTCCTTTTTTGTGCGTCAGCTTGTAACGAGTCACAAGCCTTGGTGAGCCCCTTACAGGGAGTAGTACATGTCGTATTCGACCGGATGCACGGCCTGACGGAAACGTGTGACTTCCTGCATCTTGAGATCGATGTAGGCGTCCAGCATGCTGTCAGTGAACACGCCACCTTTGGTCAGGAAGGCGCGGTCTTTATCGAGATACTCCAGCGCCTGATCCAGGCTGTGGCACACGGTCGGCACCAACGCGTCTTCTTCGGGCGGCAGATGGTACAGATCCTTCGTGGCGGCTTCGCCCGGGTGGATCTTGTTCTCTACGCCGTCCAGACCGGCCATCAACAGAGCCGAGAAGCACAGGTAAGGGTTGGCCAGTGGATCGGGGAAACGTGCCTCGATGCGGCGACCTTTGGGGTTGGCCACAAACGGGATACGGATTGATGCCGAGCGGTTACGCGAGGAGTAAGCCAGCTTCACCGGAGCTTCAAAACCAGGCACCAGACGCTTGTAGCTGTTGGTGCCGGGGTTGGTGATGGCGTTCAAAGCGCGGGCATGCTTGATGATGCCGCCAATGTAGTACAGCGCGTAGTCCGACAGACCGGCATAGCCGTCGCCAGCAAACAGGTTTTTGCCGTCTTTCCAGACCGACTGGTGCACGTGCATGCCAGAGCCGTTGTCGCCCACCAGAGGTTTGGGCATGAAGGTGGCGGTTTTACCGTAGGCATTGGCCACGTTGTGCACCACGTACTTGAGCAAAATGGTCCAGTCAGCGCGCTCAACCAGCGTGCTGAAACGGGTGCCGAGTTCGTTCTGGCCTGGGCCAGCGACTTCGTGGTGGTGCACTTCGACCGGGACGCCCAAGGATTCAAGAATCAGGGACATCTCGGAGCGCATGTCTTGCATGCTGTCCACCGGGGGCACAGGGAAATAGCCGCCCTTGACGGTGGGGCGGTGACCGCGGTTGCCACCTTCGAGTTTGGCACCGCTGTTCCATGGGGCTTCGTATTCGTCGATCTCGAAGGACGCACCGCTCATCTCGTTTTTCCAGCGCACGCCGTCAAACACGAAGAACTCGGGCTCAG
>JAYVPU010000195.1:0-20254 GCA_043757205.1 Comamonadaceae bacterium
CTATAAATCAACTACTTACCCCACCCTCAACGGATTCAGACCCGGATTTCGAGCCCAATCAGCTCGCTCTCCTCTGAAGAACGTTGGGACACTACTGAAGCAAAGTAAACGAATGACCGCAAAGCTCCCCTCACGCCGCAGCTTGCTGTGCGCAGCCCTCGCCACACTGGCCCTGCCCACGCAGGCGCAGAGCAACAAAATTTTAAAAATCGTCGTGCCCTTTGCCACCGGCGGTGCCAACGATGTGTTTGCGCGCCAAATGGCCAAACTCTTGAGCGAGATGCGCTCACAACCCGTGGTGGTGGAGAACAAGCCCGGCGCGGGCGGCAATGTGGGCACCGAGCAAGTGGTGCGCAGCACGGCCGATGGCACAACGTTGTTGCTGGGCCATACCGGCACGGTCTCCATCAACCCGGCGCTGTACGGCAACCTCAAGTTCGACACGCAAAAAGACCTGCTTCCCGTGGCCATGTTTGCCTCGTCCGCCTTGGTGTTGGTTGTGCCCGCATCGCTCCCGGCCAAAACCATTGAAGAATTGCTGGCGCTGGCCGCAGCCAAACCCGGTGGCTTCAACTACGGCTCCAGCGGCAACGGCACGGGCTCGCACCTGAGCGGTGAGTTGCTGGCCTACAAGACCGGGGCCAAGCTCACACACGTGCCCTACAAGGGCACAGCCCCGGCTTTGACTGACTTGGTGGGTGGGCAGGTGCAGTTCATGTTCAGCGTAATACCACCCGCCCTGGCGCTCATCAAGAGCGGCCGCCTGCGCGCCATCGCCGTCACAGGTAGCCAGCGTCTGGCCAGCATGCCTGAGGTGCCCACCATGGGTGAATCTAGCCTGGCCGGCTTGGCCTTGTTTGAGAGCTCTCTCACCTACGGCCTGCTCGCACCACGCGGCACGCCCGAGGCCATCGTTAAAGAGTTGTCAGCTCAGGTGCTTAAGGCCGCGGCCACAGCCGAGTTTCAAACTCGTTTGAATGCCGAGGGCGCGGTACTGCGGCTGGGAAATTCAAGCGAATACGCAGCACAAATCCGCAAAGAATCCACCCAGTGGGCTGCCTTGATCAAACTGGCGTCCGTGACAGCCGAGTAATTGCCAGAGTACCATTCACCACCCCAACCGAACTGAAAAACGACCATGCAAAGACGACAAGTTCTGAAAGCCGCCAGCACCGTAGCCACCGCGGCCTTAGCACCTTCCCTGGCGCAAGCCCAAGACAAATACCCCAGCAAACCCATCACCTGGGTCTGCCCTTATGCCGCCGGTGGCAATGCCGATTCACGCTCTCGTCAAGTCGCCAAAGTCATGAGTTCGATCTTGGGCCAGCCCATCATCATTGACAACAAGGCCGGTGCGGGCGGCAACATCGGCACTGAGGCCATTGCGCGTGGCAAGCCCGATGGCTACACCATCGGCATGGGCAACTTCGCCCCCTTGGCCGTGAACCAATCCCTGTTTAAAAAACTCAACTTCGACCCCGCCACAGACCTGATGCCCATCTGCCTGATCGAGCGCGGCCCGCTGATCTTGATGGTGCGCAACGACTCGCCTTACAAATCGGTCAAAGACGTGGTGGCCGCAGCCAAAGCCTCACCCGGCAAGCTCAGCTACGCCTCCGGCGGCATCGGCGGATCGCACCACCTGAGCGGTGCCTTGTTTGAACATACCGCCGACATCGACATGATTCACGCCCCCTACAAAAGTGGCTCGGCGGGCGCTACCGACCTGATGGGTGGCCAAGTCCACATGATGTTCGAGCAAATGTACGCCGCCATGCCCGCCATCAAGGCCGGGCGTCTGCGCGCACTGGCCATCACCAGCAAAACACGCTCGCCCCTGGCCCCTGACATCCCCACCATGGCCGAGCAAGGCTACCCCGCCGTGGAGGTGCTCAACTGGCAAGGCGTGATCGGCCCCAAAGGCATGTCGGCTGAACTCATCAGCAAACTCAACGCCGCTTGCAACAAGGCACTGCAAGACCCTGACGTCAAAGAGAAAATTTTGAGCCAAGGCAATGAAATCGGTGGAGGCACACCGGAGCAATTTGCGGCTCTGATCAAGTCCGAAGCCCCGCGCTGGGCCAAGGTGGTGCGGGACGCAAAAATCGTCCCGGAGTAAGGGCGCAGCAGTGTTTCTATTTTGGGTTGACAGCAGACTCAGTTCTGCTGGGCCAGACAGGCTTCGTCTTGCATGCTCAATCTTCCAGCCGCGCGTGCACGCTGGATGAGTTCCGGGCGCAGCTTGGCCGTGAGTTGCAGGCGCTGGTCGCGCCGCCAGCGCTCAATCTGGACATGATGGCCCGAGAGCAAGGCCTCTGGCACTTTGTGGCTCTCCCAGTCTTCGGGGCGGGTGTAGTGGGGACAATCCAGCAGGCCGTCCAGCGCCGGATTGAAACTGTCGAGCTGATGACTCTCTTGGTCATTAAGCACGCCAGGTTGCAGGCGCGCCACCGCATCCAGCAAGGCCATGGCGGCAATCTCGCCACCTGAGAGCACGAAGTCGCCAAGGCTGATTTGCTCGTCCACATGCGCGTCGATAAAGCGCTGGTCAATGCCCTCATAGCGACCGCAAACCAAAATGGCACCAGCGCTACCCGCCCAGCGCTCGACCATGGCGTGATTAAGCGGTTTGCCTAATGGAGAGAACAAAACCACCGGCGCCGTGTCGGCACGTTGTGTGCGCACGTGTTGCAAACAACGGGTCAGTGGCTCAGCCATCATGACCATGCCGGGGCCGCCACCAAAGGGGCGGTCGTCCACGCGGCGGTAGTTGCCTTGCGCAAAATCACGGGGGCTGCTCAAATGCACATCAACCTGACCCGACTCAAACGCACGCCGGGTAATGCCAGTCGTGAGCTGAGGCGCGAAAAGCTCGGGGAAAAGGGTTAGGACATCGAAGCGCATGGAGTCGGTCTGTGACGTCGCACGTGAAGCGTAAAGCTCAGTAGTCGGGCTGCCAGTCCACCCGGATCTGGCGCGTAACCAAGTCAACGTCATCAACATAGGTCGCGACAAAGGGGATCATGCGTTCTTGCTGCTTGCTGTCTTGCTCGTAAGCGATGACCAACACGGTCTGGGGGCCGGTAGAGATCAGTTCATGTACCTGGCCCAACAACAAACCTTCACGGTTGATGACATCCAGGCCAATCAAATCGACCCAGTAGTACTCGTCTTTGTCTACCGTGGGGAAGCTCGACCGTGCGATGAAAATGCGTGCGCCGCGCAAGGCCTCGGCTGCATTGCGGTCAAGCACATCACGTGATGTGGCCACAACCGTGCCGGAGTGAATCTTGGCTTCTTGGATGGCAAGTTTGAACACGCCAGAAAAAGTTTTTAAACCTTTTTCAGCGGGCAAAAGAAACCAGCGCTTGGAGAAGAAGAGTGCCTCGGGATCAGCGCTGTAAGGTAAAACCTTGAACCAGCCCTTGATGCCCCAGGCATCTGCAATGCGCCCAACTTCGATGGCATCTGCTGGCAGTTCAGCAGCTTCGAGGTTGGGCATCATAGATAAGCGATCAGGCTGCTTTTTTGGCGGCCTGATTGATCAGGCGCTCAACTGTAGGGGAAGCCTGAGCACCGACACCGCGCCAGTACGTCAGACGATCCTGAGCGATGCGGATGCTTTCTTCGTTGGCGGTAGCGATCGGGTTGTAAAAACCAATGCGCTCAATGAAGCGACCGTCACGACGGTTGCGCTTGTCGGTCACGACAATGTTGAAGAACGGACGGGCTTTAGCGCCGCCACGGGAGAGTCGAATGACGACCATAATTAATCCTTTGGAAACTGATCGAAATGACCAGCCATGAGAGCAAATAACCCAGTGCTTGAGACACGCGACTGACCACCCGGCCAGCGGCACACTGAATAGCCTGCTAGTGTAGCATTTTCGGGGCACGGCTCGATTCACAGATGAGCTGCACCGATAATCGAACCATGCTAAAAAACAAAACTGCCGCCGCTTGGCTTGCTTTACTGGGGGGCCCATTGGGGTTGCACCGCTTTTATCTGTTCGGCTTGGGAGACACCATCGGCTGGCTGCTGCCTATCCCCACAGCGCTGGGTTGGTATGGCGTGCAAAGAGCGCAGCAATTGGGGCTGGACGATCAGACCAGTTGGCTACTGATCCCCTTGCTGGGCTTTGCCATCGCAGCTGGTGCCTTGACCGCAATTGTGTACGGCCTGATGTCGCCAGAAAAGTGGAATGCCCGCTTCAATCCAAGCGAGGTTTGCGATCACCCCTCGGGCACAAGCCACTGGTTGACCATTGGCTGCGTCGTCTGCTCCCTGCTGATCGGCACAACCGCCTTGATGGCTAGCCTGGCCTTCAGCTTTCAGCGCTACTTTGAATACCAGGCGGAGGCCGCACGGGCCATCAGCCAATCGCCGGATCTCTCATCCGCTCAACCCTCAAAATAGCTGCAAGCTGAACCAGTACGCCACGATGGCCACGAACGCGCTGGCCGGGATGGTGAAGATCCAGGCCCAGACGATATTGCCCGCCACGCCCCAACGCACAGCACTGGCCCGATGCGATGAGCCCACGCCAACGATGGCACCTGTGATGGTGTGCGTGGTGGACACCGGAATGCCCATGGCGGTCGCAATAAACAACGTGATGGCCCCACCCGTTTCGGCACAAAACCCACCCACAGGTTTGAGCTTGGTAATTTTTTGACCCATGGTCTTCACAATGCGCCAGCCACCAAACATGGTGCCTGCGCCGATGGCGATGTAGCAACTCACCACTGTCCAAGCCGGAGGCGAAGCATCGCCTGCCGCCACATAACCCGTGGCGATCAACATCATCCAGATGATGCCAATCGTTTTTTGCGCATCATTGCCGCCGTGACCCAGGCTGTAAGCACCGGCCGAAACCAGTTGCAGGCGTCTGAACCAGCGATCCACTTTGGAAGGCGTGGAGCGCCTGAAGACCCAGGCCACCAACAACATCATCAAGGAGCCCAAAAGAAATCCCAACAGAGGCGACACAAAGATAAAAATAACGGTCTTCATGATGCCGCCAGAGATCAAGGCGCCCGCGCCTGCTTTGCCAATCACGGCGCCCACGATACCCCCAATGAGCGCGTGCGACGAACTACTGGGGATGCCATAAAACCAGGTGATGAAGTTCCAGACAATGGCCCCCACCAGTGCGCCGAACACCACATGGGTGTCCACAATGCCAGGCTGCACAATGCCCTTGCCAACGGTTGCCGCCACACTCAGATGGAAAATAAAGATGGCAACAAAATTGAAAAAAGCCGCGAACAACACCGCCTGAGCGGGTTTGAGAACGCCTGTGGAGACGACGGTGGCAATTGAGTTGGCTGCATCATGAAACCCGTTCATGAAGTCAAAAGCCAGCGCCAAAAACACCAGCAAAATCACCACCCACAAGGCGGTTGGTACGGTTTCCATGCCTCAGTCCAATCGCTCAGGAGTTTTCGAGGACGATGCCCTCGATCAAATTGGCCACGTCTTCGCACTTATCGGTCACCGTCTCCAGCAACTCATAAATCGCCTTGAGCTTGATCACCTCCCTCACATCGGGCTCGGAGCGGAACAACTTGCTCATGGCCGTGCGCATCACACGGTCAGCGTCAGACTCCAGGCGGTCAATCTCTTCGCAGGTCTTGAGCGCTGCTTCCGCCGTTTTGGGGTCAGCAATGCTGTCGAGCATATAGACCGCATCTTTGACCCGCTCGCAGCACTTCACGCTGAGTTCGGTCAAGCGGACGATTTCTTCCGTCATGTGGCGCACGTCATACAAGGCCATGGTCTCGGCCGAGTCCTGAATCAAATCCGCAACATCGTCCATGGTGTTGATGAGCGAATGAATCTGGTCGCGGTCAATCGGGGTGATGAAGGTCTTGTGCAGGGTTTTATTGACCTCGTGCGTGATGCGGTCTGCGGCTTGTTCGGCACTGTCCACATCGCGGTTGTACTGCTCGCGCAGATTGAGGTCGGGGTAGTGCGCTACCAACTGAGAAAAGGCATGTGCCGCTTCGACAATTCGATCCGCATGTTGGTTGAACATCAGGAAGAAATTGCCATCGCGTGGCATCAATTTTGCAAACAGCATAAAGCCATCCTTGCTTTCGAATTCATCAATAAAAAGCCCCCGTCACACATGGCAAGGGGGCTTTCCCAAACCGGAGCCAAAGCGCATCCGGCGTTGTGTCGGTTAAGAGTTTAAGCGCTCACGGTCTCCGCCACGTCTTTGTATTCCTGAATTTGGTCAAAATTCAGATACTTGTACACGGCAGCACCGTTCGTTGAGAGTACACCCATGTCGGCCAAATACTCGGCCTTGCTGGGGATGCGTCCCAGTTTGGAGGCAATGGCCGACAGCTCGGCCGAGGCCAGGTACACCTGGGTGTTTTTACCCAGACGGTTCGGGAAATTGCGGGTGCTGGTGGACATGACCGTGGCACCTTCTTTGACCTGCGCCTGGTTGCCCATGCACAGCGAGCAACCCGGCATTTCCATGCGCGCACCAGCAGCGCCAAAGACGCCGTAGTGACCTTCTTCGGTGAGCTGCTGCGCATCCATCTTGGTCGGGGGGGCCATCCAGAGCTTGACCGGCATGTCTTTCTTGCCCTCCAACAACTTGCTGGCGGCGCGGAAATGGCCGATATTGGTCATGCACGAGCCGATGAACACTTCGTCGATCTTGGCACCAGCCACATCGGACAGGGTCTTGGCGTCGTCCGGATCGTTCGGGCAGCAGACGATGGGCTCGTTGATTTCGCTCATGTCAATCTCGATCACGGCGGCGTACTCGGCATCGGCGTCGGCTTTGAGCAGATCGGGCTTGGCCAACCAAGCCTCCATCGCCTTGATACGGCGTCCAATGGTGCGTGCGTCGGCATAGCCCTGAGCAATCATGTTCTTGAGCAACACGATGTTGGAGTTGATGTACTCGATGATCGGTTCTTTGTTCAACTGCACGGTACAACCGGCAGCCGAGCGCTCAGCGGATGCATCGGACAGTTCAAACGCCTGCTCAACCTTCATATCAGGCAAGCCTTCGATTTCCAGAATGCGGCCCGAGAAAATGTTGATCTTTCCGGCTTTTTCCACCGTCAAATGGCCCGCCTTGATGGCGTACAGGGGAATCGCATGCACCAGGTCACGCAGGGTGACGCCGGGCTGCATCTTGCCTTTGAAGCGAACCAAGACGGACTCAGGCATGTCCAGCGGCATCACGCCGGTGGCGGCTGCAAAAGCCACCAAACCAGAGCCTGCGGGGAAGCTGATGCCGATGGGGAAGCGGGTGTGGCTGTCGCCGCCCGTGCCGACCGTGTCGGGCAGCAGCATGCGGTTGAGCCAGGAGTGGATGATGCCGTCGCCGGGCTTGAGCGAGATACCGCCACGGTTGCTCATGAACTGGGGCAGTTCGTGGTGCATCTTCACGTCCACCGGCTTGGGGTAGGCCGCAGTGTGGCAGAAGGACTGCATGACCAAGTCGGAGCTAAAGCCCAGACAGGCCAAGTCTTTCAACTCATCGCGCGTCATGGTGCCGGTGGTGTCCTGGCTGCCCACGCTGGTCATCTTGGGTTCGCAGTAGGTGCCGGGGCGCACGCCCTTGCCTTCGGGCAGACCACAAGAGCGGCCCACCATTTTTTGCGCCAGGGTGTAGCCCTTGCTGCTAGCGGCCGGGTTGTGCGGCAGGCGAAACAGCGTGCTGGCCGGCAGGCCCAGCGCTTCACGCGCTTTGGTGGTCAAGCCGCGACCGATGATGAGGGGAATGCGACCACCCGCACGCACCTCGTCAAATAGCACTTCATTGCGCACTTCGAATTCGGCAATCACCTTGCCGTCTTTGAGTGCTTTGCCGTCGTAGGGGCGCAACTCCACCACGTCGCCCATGGCCATCTGGCTCACATCCAGCTCAATCGGTAGCGCGCCAGAGTCTTCCATGGTGTTGTAGAAAATGGGCGCAATTTTGCTGCCCAAACAGACACCACCGAAACGCTTGTTGGGCACAAAAGGAATGTCCTCACCCGTCCACCACAGCACCGAATTGGTGGCCGATTTGCGACTGGAGCCCGTACCCACCACATCGCCCACGTAGGCGACCAGATGGCCTTTGGCACGCAGGTCCTCCATGAATTTGACCGGGCCGCGCTTGCCGTCTTCCTCGGGCGTGATGCCGGGGCGGGCATTTTTGTGCATGGCCAAAGCGTGCAGAGGGATGTCGGGGCGGCTCCAGGCGTCAGGGGCTGGGCTCAGGTCATCAGTATTGATCTCGCCGGCCACTTTGAAGATGCTCAGCGTGATGCTTTGGGGCACTTCGGGGCGGCTGGTGAACCACTCGGCGTCGGCCCAGCTTTGCAGCACGGCTTTGGCGTGGGCATTGCCTTTGTCGGCTTTTTCCTGTACGTCATGGAACTGGTCGAACATGAGCAGGGTTTTCTTCAGCGCTTGTGCAGCCTCGGCAGCTACGGCAGCGTCGTCGAGCAAGTCAATCAGCGGCGTCAGGTTGTAGCCGCCCAGCATGGTGCCGAGCAGTTCTGTGGCTTTCTCGCGGCTGATGAGCGCACATTTTTCAGTGCCGTGAGCCACGGCAGCCAAATAGCTGGCTTTGACCTTGGCGGCATCGTCCACGCCTGCGGGCACACGGTAGGTGATCAACTCCACCAACAGGGCTTCTTCGCCCTGGGGTGGGTTTTTCAGCAGCTCAATCAGCTCGCCGGTTTGCTTGGCCGTCAAAGACAGCGGAGGGATGCCCAGGGCGGCGCGCTCGGCAACATGGTCACGGTAGGTGTTCAACATTTCGTTTCTCCAGTGAGTCAAAAAATAAAGGTCTTAGGGTTAAGAAAAATCATCAAGTGGCCATTGCAGCAGGCACAACAACAGGTACAGCCACGGGCGCAAACCAGTGCTGCACTTCGGCGGGCAAATGCTGGCCCGTCTGGTGCGCGCGCTCGATCAGCTGCCAGTAAAGCCGGTAGCTCGCCCGATCATGCAAATGACCCTTAAAACTGATAGGGGCCCAATCCACCTTTTCGGCAGCCATGATGATTTGTGTAGCGATTTCGAGTTCAGCCTCGCTCGGCGCAAATGCCGCCAAGATGGGGCGGATCTGGCTAGGGTGAATGCTCCACATCCGGGTGTAGCCAAATTCGCGGGTCGCACGCAGTGCTGCGGCTTGCATGGCCGCCGTGTCGCTGAACTCGGTGACCACACAGTGCGAGGGCACCTTGCCGTGCGCGTGACAGGCCGAGGCAATCTCCAGCTTGGCACGCACCACCAGCGGGTGGGTGAACTGGCCTGTAGCGCCCATGCCCGCCGCAGGAATGGCGCCGCCATGGGCTGACACAAAATCCATCAGTCCGAAGCTGATCGACTGCACACGCGGATGCGCGGCAATGTCAAATGCCCTGTGCACGGCAGCAGGTGATTCAAGCAGCACTTGCAAGGGCAAGTGCGGTGCGCCAGCCGCTGCCAACGCTCGCTCGGCCAGCAGAAAATCAGCCACTGATTCGACCTTGGGAATCATGATGTGCGACAGGCGCTGCCCAGCCCGGCCCGCGATGTGCGCAATGTCCGCCTCAAACGACGGGTGATCGACCGGGTGCACGCGCACAGCCACACGTGCGTGTGCGTCAGCACCCAAAACCAGCTCAGTCACCAGTGCGGCGTGCTCGACTTCACCGCCCGCAGGCGCGCCGTCTTCGCAGTCCAACGTGACATCGAACACGCAAGCGCCAAATTCAGCCGTCAACTCGGCCTGCAATTGCAGGCTCTTGCGCATGCGCACCTCCACGCCGCTGTAGTGGTCACAGACGGGCAAAAGCGCGGCTGCGGCCTGAGCGCCGAGAAGTACTTCGCGCGGATGCTGAGTTTTCACCGACATTCCAAACGCTTACAGCAAATGCGCCACGCCCGCTTGCTCGTCTTGCAATTCTTTCAGCGTCTTGTTGATGCATTCCTGGCTAAAAGCGTCAATAGGCAGTCCTTCGACCAGCGTGTATTCGCCGTTGGCACAGGTGACGGGGAAGCCAAACATGGTGTCCTTGGGGATACCGTATTGACCGTCCGACGCAAAGCCCATGGTGACCCATTTGCCGTTGGTGCCCAGGGCCCAGTCGCGCATGTGGTCAATGGCCGCATTGGCAGCCGAAGCCGCAGACGACAGGCCACGCGCCTCGATGATGGCCGCACCGCGCTTGCCCACGGTGGGCAAGAAGGTGTTGGCGTTCCAGTCCTGGTCGTTGATCATGTCTTTGACTGAAGCGCCGCCAATAGTAGCGAAGCGGTAGTCGGCGTACATGGTGGGCGAGTGGTTGCCCCAGACGCACAATTTTTCGATGTCGGCCACAGCCTTGCCGGTCTTGGCTGCAATCTGGCTGGCAGCGCGGTTGTGGTCCAGACGCAGCATGGCGGTGAAGTTGCTGCGTTTGAGGTCAGGCGCGCTCTTCATGGCGATGTAGGCGTTGGTGTTGGCAGGGTTGCCCACCACCAGCACTTTGACATCACGGCTGGCCACGGCGTTCAGGGCTTTGCCCTGGGCGGTGAAAATCTGGCCGTTGATGGCCAACAGTTCAGCGCGCTCCATACCGGCTTTGCGGGGCATGGAACCCACGAGCAAGGCGTAGTCAGTGTCTTTGAAGGCGGTCATGGGGTCGCCATGGGCTTCCATACCCACCAGCAAGGGGAATGCGCAGTCTTCCAGCTCCATCATCACACCCTTGAGTGCTTTTTGCGGGCCTTCAACCGGCACTTCCAGCAACTGCAAGATGACAGGCTGGTCTTTGCCCAGCATTTCACCCGAGGCAATGCGGAACAAAAGAGCGTAGCCAATTTGGCCAGCAGCACCAGTAACAGCCACGCGGACGGGTTTTTTAGTCATCTTGAAAGCTCCAGAAAGTTGATTAGGTATAGACAGGAAATCGACTGGCGAATGGCGCTAACCAGACGCAACAAAACAGCCACAGAGTTTACCCGCGAATCGGTGAAAACGTCAATTTGTCTTATGTCTTATATAAGTTATGATGCCCGACTTAAGGACTTTTCCATATCCACTCCGTCATGAATTCAGCGTCACCCTCTGTTGTGGACCCCAAGGTTCCAAGTTCAGAAAGCGTCACGCCCGCCTTTAGCCCCCTGTATAGGCAAATCAAGGGGCTGATCATGCAGGGTTTGCAGTCCGGCGACTGGCGTCCCGGTGAATCCATCCCCAGCGAAATGGATTTAGCCGCCCGCTACCACGTCAGCCAAGGCACAGTACGAAAAGCCATTGACGAGCTGGCGGCTGAGAACCTGTTGATCCGCAGACAAGGCAAAGGCACTTTCGTTGCCACGCACGCCGAGCATCACGTGCAATACCGCTTCCTCAAACTGATGCCCGACAACGGCGACACCCAAAGCGAAGGCCCGGCGCAGCGCGAGATCATCGACTGCAAAAAACTCCGCGCCAGCGCTGAGATCGCCCGTGCCCTGGCGCTGCGCACCGGTGACAGCGTGCTGCAAGTGCGGCGCGTGCTCTCGTTTGCGGACACACCCACCATTTTGGAAGACCTGTGGCTGCCTGCCAACCCATTCAAAGGCTTAACCGCAGAGCGACTCAGCCAGTACCACGGCCCCATGTACGCCCTGTTTGAAACCGAATTTGGCGTGCGCATGGTGCGCGCTGAAGAGAGAATCCGCGCCGTTATGCCCGACGATTTGCAGTGTCAATTGCTCAAGATCGACACCACAACGCCACTGCTCAGCGTCGAGCGCATCGCCTACACCTACAACGACGCGCCCATGGAACTGCGACGCGGCCTGTACCTGACGGACGCCCACCACTACCACAACGAACTGAACTGAAACTTTTGAATTGCCTTTTTTCCTCACGCGTTTGTCAAAGAAAAATAACAAAGCTCCGCCGTTCAATTGCTGCATTGCAATAGAATTTCGGGTTAACCCTTCCTTCCATAACGACCAAGCGGTTACACCACAGAAAGCCAAGAAAGCCCCACCATGACTGATCTTGCCAACACACCCCGGCCCAAGCGGCCCGAATTTCGCAACATCAACGCCTTCACAGACTTGCCTGGCTATCGTTTGCCCATGGCCGGCATTGTTTCCATCTTGCACCGCATCAGCGGCGCGCTGATGTTCATCTTGCTGCCCTTCATCATCTGGCTGTTTGACAAGTCGCTGAGTTCAGAAATCTCATTCGCCAAATTCACGGCGGCATTCAATGTGGGCCTGTGGGTGTTTCCAGGCTTCTTGATCAAGCTGGTGGCACTGGCACTGATCTGGGCTTATTTGCATCACCTGATCGCCGGTTTGCGCCACCTCTGGATGGACATCAGCCACGCCGCGGTCAGCAAAGAGTTCGGCAAATCCTCCGCCGTCGTCACTTTGGCCTCGAGCCTGAGCCTGACGGCGATTCTAGGTGCCAAGCTGTTTGGCTTGTACTAAAAAAGAAAGACACTCCATGACTGTTAACTACGGCTCCAAACGCACCGTTGTCGGTGCCCATTACGGACTGCGCGACTGGCTCGGCCAGCGCGTTACAGCGGCTCTGATGGCCCTGTTCACCCTGCTTGTTCTGGCACAGGTGCTGCTGTCAAAAGGCCCTATCGGCTACGAGAGCTGGGCCGGCATTTTTGCTGCCCAGTGGATGAAGGTTTTGACCTTCACCGTCATCATCGCGCTGGCCTACCACGTGTGGGTGGGCATGCGCGACATCTGGATGGACTACATCAAGCCCGTCTCGATCCGCCTGTCACTGCAAGTATTCACCCTGGTCTGGCTGGCGGCATGCGCTGGTTGGGCTGTTCAAGTCCTGTGGAGGCTGTAATTCATGTCGAGCAATAACTCCGTTAGCAAACGCAAATTTGACGTCGTCATCGTCGGGGCCGGTGGCTCTGGCATGCGCGCCTCGCTGCAACTGGCCCGCGCGGGTCTGAATGTGGCCGTGTTGTCCAAAGTCTTCCCGACCCGCTCACACACCGTTGCGGCGCAAGGCGGCATTGGTGCTTCGCTGGGCAATATGAGCGAGGACAACTGGCACTTCCACTTCTACGACACCGTCAAAGGCTCCGACTGGCTGGGCGACCAAGACGCTATCGAGTACATGTGCCGTGAAGCACCCAAGGTCGTCTATGAGCTAGAGCACATGGGCATGCCGTTTGACCGCAACCCGGACGGCACGATTTACCAGCGCCCGTTTGGTGGCCACACCGCCAACTACGGCGAAAAACCCGTGCAGCGTGCTTGCGCCGCCGCTGACCGCACCGGCCACGCCATGCTGCACACGCTGTACCAGCAAAACGTGCAGGCGCGCACCCAGTTCTTCGTCGAATGGCTGGCGATGGACTTGATCCGCGACGCCGATGGCGACGTGATTGGTGTGACCGCGATTGAGATGGAAACCGGCGAAACGCATATTTTCGAAGCCAAAACCACGCTGCTGGCCACCGGCGGTGCGGGTCGTATTTTTGAAGCCTCCACCAACGCCTTCATCAACACCGGCGACGGTTTGGGCATGGCGGCGCGTGCGGGCATTCCGCTTGAGGACATGGAGTTCTGGCAATTCCACCCCACCGGCGTGCACGGTGCTGGCGTGCTGCTGACCGAAGGTTGCCGGGGCGAAGGCGCGATTTTGCGCAACAGCAACGGCGAACGCTTCATGGAGCGCTATGCCCCCGCCTACAAAGACCTGGCCCCGCGCGACTACGTGTCACGCTGCATGGACCAAGAGATCAAGGAAGGCCGTGGTTGTGGCCCCAACAAGGACTACATCAACCTCGACATGACCCACTTGGGTGCCGACACCATCATGAAACGCCTGCCTTCGGTGTTCGAAATTGGCCACAACTTTGCCAACGTCGATATCACCAAAGAGCCGATTCCCGTCGTGCCCACCATCCACTACCAAATGGGCGGCATTCCGACCAATATCAACGGCCAAGTGGTCACGCAAAACGCCGCCAATGGGAGCGTGGTCGTCAACGGCCTGTACGCTGTGGGCGAATGCTCCTGCGTGAGCGTGCACGGTGCGAACCGCTTGGGCACCAACTCGCTGCTGGACTTACTGGTGTTTGGCCGCGCTGCGGGCAATCACATTGTGGAGTTCAACAAAACGGCCCAGCACAAGGCTCTACCCGCTGATGCCGCCGACAAAACCCTGGCCCGCATTGCACGCCTAGACAACGCCACGGGCGGCGAGTACGCGCAAGTTGTGGCCGACGACATTCGCGCCACCATGCAGCAACACGCCAGCGTGTTCCGCACCCAGAAGCTCATGGATGAAGGCGTGGCCAAAATGGCGGCGCTGCGTAAGCGCGTCAACAGCATTGGTCTCAAAGACAAGTCCAAGATTTTCAACACCGCGCGCATTGAAGCCCTCGAAGTTGAAAACCTGATTGAAGCCGCAGAGGCCACCATCGTCTCAGCCGCTGCCCGCCATGAGAGCCGTGGTGCCCACACTGTGGACGACTACGCCGACACGCCCGAGCACCCCAATGGCCGCAACGACGCAGAATGGCACAAGCACACGCTGTGGCACAGCGAGGGCAACCGCCTGAGCTACAAGCCGGTTCAAATGAAACCACTGACCGTCGAGTCAGTGCCGCTCACCGTTCGATCCTTCTAAAAATAAGCGGGAACCCCCATGACCAAACGCACTTTCCAGATTTATCGCTACGACCCGGATACCGACGCCAAGCCCTACATGCAAACCATCGAGGTCGAACTCGACGGTACAGAACGCATGTTGCTTGACGTGTTGATGAAGCTCAAAGCGGTGGACCCCAGCATCTCCTTCCGCCGCTCCTGCCGCGAAGGCGTGTGCGGCTCTGATGCGATGAACATCAACGGCAAAAACGGTCTGGCCTGCCTGACCAATATGCTCTCGCTCAAGGGCACCATCGTGCTCAAGCCGCTGCCCGGCCTGCCCGTGGTGCGTGACTTGATCGTGGACATGACGCAGTTTTTCAAGCAGTACAACTCGATCAAGCCCTACCTGATCAACGACAACCGCCCACCCGAGAAAGAGCGACTGCAAAGCCCCGAAGAACGCGAAGAGCTCAATGGTCTGTACGAGTGCATTTTGTGCGCCTCTTGCTCGACGAGCTGCCCTAGCTTCTGGTGGAACCCCGACAAGTTTGTCGGCCCGGCCGGTCTGCTGCAAGCCTACCGATTCATTGCCGACAGCCGCGACGAAGCCACTGCGGATCGCCTGGACAACCTGGAAGACCCCTACCGCCTGTTCCGCTGCCACACCATCATGAATTGCGTCGATGTTTGCCCCAAGGGTTTGAACCCCACTAAGGCGATTGGCAAGATCAAAGAGATGATGGTGGCTCGGGCGATTTAAGCTCGGCATTAAAAATACCGATGAACGATGAACTGATCGAAGAAAGAGCCCTGAGCAAGCTGAAGTGGCGCTGCCGCCGTGGCCTGCTGGAAAACGATCTCTTTATTGACCGGTTTTTCCGAAAATACGAATCCTCGCTGACTGTTAGACAGTCCGAGGGTTTGATGGCCTTGATGGACTTGAGCGACAACGACTTGCTTGACCTGCACCTGGGTCGCCAGTCGCTGGTGCAAGTCGATGCGGAGTTGGATCGCGCCGAAGTCCACGAAGTTTTAAAAATGTTAAGAGAACCCTTCTGAAAGGCCACCCATGAAACTCGCTGATAACAAAGCCACCCTGTCGTTCAGTAACGGCACCCCCAGCATCGACCTGCCCATGTACCAAGGCAGCGTCGGACCAGACGTCGTCGATATCCGCAAGCTCTACGGCCAAACCGGCCTGTTCACCTACGACCCGGGCTTCCTTTCCACCGCGTCATGCCAGTCAGCCATCACCTACATTGACGGCGACAAAGGCGAACTGCTGTACCGCGGTTACCCCATTGAGCAGTTGGCCACCCAGTGCGACTTTCTTGAAACCTGCCACTTGTTGCTGTACGGTGATCTGCCCAACACGCAAGCCAAGGCGGACTTCACCAAGCGCGTGACCAACCACACCATGGTCAACGAGCAGATGCAGTTCTTTCTGCGAGGCTTTCGCCGTGACGCCCACCCCATGGCCATCATGACCGGCTTGGTGGGCGCGCTGTCGGCCTTCTACCACGACAGCACCGATATCAACAACCCAGAGCACCGTGAGATCTCGGCCATCCGCCTGATTGCCAAGATGCCGACCCTGGTCGCCATGGCCTACAAGTACAGCGTCGGCCAGCCCTTCATGTACCCGAAGAACGAGCTGAGCTATGCCGGCAACTTCTTGCACATGATGTTTGCCACCCCGTGTGCTGAGTACAAAGTCAGCCCCGTGCTAGAACGCGCCCTGGACCGCATCTTCATCCTGCACGCTGATCACGAGCAAAATGCCTCCACCTCCACCGTGCGCCTGTGCGGCTCCTCTGGCACCAACCCGTTTGCCGCCATTGCCGCCGGTGTGGCCTGCCTGTGGGGCCCTGCGCACGGCGGTGCGAATGAGGCCTGCTTGAACATGCTCGAAGACCTCCAGCGCCAAGGCGGTGTGGCTAAAGTGGCTGAGTTCATGGAGAAGGTCAAAGACAAAAACTCCGGCGTCAAGCTCATGGGTTTTGGTCACCGCGTTTATAAAAACTACGACCCCCGCGCCAAGCTCATGCAGGAAACCTGCAAAGAAGTGCTGGCCGAACTGGGCTTGGAAAACGACCCGCTATTCAAGCTGGCCATGGCACTGGAGAAGATTGCGCTCGAAGACGACTACTTCGTCTCGCGCAAGCTCTACCCGAACGTCGATTTTTACTCTGGCATAGTGCAGCGCGCCATCGGCATTCCCACCGGCCTGTTCACCGCCGTGTTCGCCCTGGCCCGCACCGTGGGTTGGATCGCCCAGCTCAACGAGATGATCAGCGACCCTGAGTACAAAATCGGTCGACCACGTCAGCTTTACACGGGCGACGCTCACCGCGAAGTCAAGCCACTGGCCAAACGCTGATCTGTGGATTTCATCCCCAGTGCCGATGAACTCAAACGCATCACGGCACCCACCTCACCCATCACACCGTGCAGTTGCGGCCTGGGCCCGTGCACGGGCTGGGAGAGCCTGAGTGAAGACCGCTGGCCCAAAGCCAGCGTCACGCCCCTGGGCACCTTGCGTGACCCAGACCTCTACGAGCCCACCTTTGAGGAACACCACCCCGAAGGCACACGCTACGCCTCCGCCACCGCGCCGGTGGCCGTCAAGTTCTTTCCCTACAACCGCGCCGAGGTCTGGCACTGCACGCAATGCCAGCGGCACTTGATGCGCTACACCGAGTTTGGCGGCTACTACGTCGATCACCGCGTACGGGAACTGAGCGCCCAGCTCACGATCACCGATTGAAGAATAAAATAGACGACCAGCCGAACACAAGTACCAGGAACATCTAGGAATACGCTATGGGACGCACGCTTTACGACAAAATCTGGGACGAGCACGTCGTCCATTCTGAAGAAGACGGCACCGCCATCCTCTACATTGATCGCCACCTGGTGCACGAAGTCACCAGCCCGCAAGCTTTTGAAGGCTTGCGTCAAGCGCATCGCAAGGTGTGGCGCATCAGCTCCATCGTCGCCACCGCCGACCACAACACGCCCACCACCGATTGGGATCTGGGCTACGACGGCATCACTGACCCCATCAGCAAGGAGCAAATCACCACGCTGGACAGCAATATCAAGGAATACGGTGCGGCCGCCTTCTTCCCCTTTCTGTCCAAACGCCAAGGCATCGTGCATGTGATTGGCCCTGAAAACGGCGCCACCCTGCCCGGCATGACGGTGGTGTGCGGTGACTCTCACACATCCACCCACGGGGCTTTTGGCGCGCTGGCGCACGGCATTGGCACCAGCGAAGTTGAGCACGTGCTCGCTACGCAAACGTTGCTGGCCAAGAAGGCTAAAAACCTGCTGATCCGTGTCAACGGCACGCTCAATAAAGGCTGCACCGCCAAAGACATCGTGCTGGCCATCATCGGCAAAATTGGCACAGCAGGTGGCACAGGCAGCACGATTGAATTCGCCGGCTCGGCCATCCGCGCGCTCAGCATGGAAGGCCGCATGACGGTGTGCAACATGGCCATCGAAGCCGGTGCGCGTGCGGGCCTGATTGCAGTGGATGATAAAACGATTGAGTACGTCAAAGGTCGCTTACTCTCCCCCGGCACCGACCCCATCAGCGGCAAATTCATCGGTGGTGTGGAGTGGGATCAGGCCGCCGCCTACTGGAGCACCCTGCACTCGGACGCCGACGCGCATTTTGACGCCGTGGTGGAGTTGGACGCCGCGCAAATCCCGCCGCAAGTCACCTGGGGCACCTCGCCCGAGATGGTGCTGGGCATTGATGGCCGCGTGCCCGACCCGGACAAGGAAAAAGAC
The DNA here is from genome assembly GCA_043757205.1 of Comamonadaceae bacterium. Classification (GTDB taxonomy): domain Bacteria; phylum Pseudomonadota; class Gammaproteobacteria; order Burkholderiales; family Burkholderiaceae_C; genus CANCDA01. The sequence goes on from JAYVPU010000195.1 coordinate 18,365, forward strand.
GACAACAACCGCACCGCGATTGAGCGTGCGCTCACCTACATGGGTCTGCAACCCGGCAAGGCCTTGAACGATATTTTTGTGGACAAAGTCTTCATCGGCTCGTGCACCAACAGCCGCATTGAAGACATGCGCGAAGCCGCTGCGCTGGTGAAAAAACTCGGACTCAAGGTCGCCAAAAATGTCAAGCTGGCACTGGTCGTGCCCGGCTCAGGCTTGGTGAAAGAACAGGCCGAGCGCGAAGGTTTGGACAAGATTTTTGTGGCGGCGGGCTTTGAATGGCGCGAACCCGGTTGCTCCATGTGCCTAGCCATGAACGCCGACCGGCTGGAGCCCGGCGAACGCTGCGCCTCCACCAGCAACCGCAACTTCGAAGGCCGCCAGGGCGCGGGGGGCCGCACGCATCTGGTCAGCCCGGCTATGGCTGCCGCCGCCGCAGTGCACGGCCATTTTGTTGATGTCCGTAAATTCGCCTGAACACCATGCAAAACTTCACTGTGCACAAAGGTCTGGTCGCCCCCATGGACCGCGAGAACGTCGATACCGACGCCATCATCCCCAAGCAGTTTTTAAAGTCGATCCGCAAGACCGGTTTTGGCCCCAACCTGTTTGACGAATGGCGTTACCTGGACGCGGGCTTCCCCGGCCAGGACCCGACCAGCCGCAAGCCCAACCCGGACTTTGTTTTAAACCAACCACGTTATGCCGGTGCTTCCGTCTTATTGGCGCGCAAAAACTTTGGCTGCGGCTCCTCGCGCGAACACGCGCCCTGGGCACTGGATCAGTACGGCTTTCGCACCATCCTCGCCCCCAGCTACGCCGACATTTTTTTCAACAACAGCTTTAAAAACGGCCTGCTGCCCATCGTCTTGCCTGAATCGACCATCAGCCAGTTGTTTGATGAATGTCTGGCCTTCCCTGGCTACACCTTGACGGTGGACCTGGAGCGTCAGGTGGTCGTCAAACCGCAGGGAGAAGAAATTCCGTTTGCAGTGGAAGTCTTCCGCAAATACTGCCTGCTCAACGGCTTTGACGACATCGGCCTGACCCTGCGCCAGTCCGACAAGATCGCGGCCTTTGAAGCCCAGCGTTTGGCGCAAAAGCCCTGGCTGGCGCACAGCGTCGCCCCCTGAACTTTTTTTAAAATCCAATAAATCCGAGCGACTGATCCCAGCCCCCGCTTTGAATTCAGCTAGATATCGACTTTATTCAGCTTGATTACATGACTTTTCTAGCGTGCAAGTTCATACTGAAACAGCTACTTGCGTAGCTGGCTTCTCAACCACTCACGGAGGACACCATGAACAAACACATTGCAATCGCCGGACTGGCACTGAGCCTGGCCTCTTTCTGCGCTCATGCAGCGGATGAATTACCCGAAGGCGCAGTCAGAATCACCACTGATGAACTAACTTGGAAACCAGGGCGCGTACCCGGCCATGAAATAGCCGCCTTGATTGGCGACTCCACCAAGCCTGGGCCTTATGTGGAGCGAGTGAAATTCCCGGCCAATAGTATTTCGCAAGCACATTCCCATCCAGAGGCACGCGTCTACACCATCATTTCAGGCATCTGGTACGTGGGCTATGGCGACAAGTTTGATACTGGGAAACTGAAAGCGCTGCCCGCAGGAAGCTTCTATACCGAACCGGCGAATGTGAGTCATTTTTCGCAAATCAGGGAAGAAGGTGTGGTGGTCCAGATCACGGGTACAGGGCCATCCGCTACCCGCTTTGTCGATCCTGCTCACGCGCCCAAAAAATAAAGCCACAAAGACGCCCTGCTGAGGTGCTGTCACCCCGACGCGGATATAAATTCTTAATCATCGAAGTAAAATAAAACCCATGAAAATTGCAGTTCTACCCGGTGACGGCATCGGCACCGAAATCGTGG
>JAYVPU010000196.1:0-20229 GCA_043757205.1 Comamonadaceae bacterium
CGGAGCGCGTCAAGCTGGTCACGCCCAGGGCGCGCAGCTTGCCCTCGCGCACCAGCGGCAGGCTGGAGGGCATGTTGTCAAACATCATGGTCACGCGCCCGCCCAGCAGGTCAGGAATGGCGCTGGCGCGGCCCTTGTAGGGGATGTGCAACATGTCAATGCTGGTCAGACTTTTGAACAACTCACCCGAGACATGGACCGAGGTGCCCGAGCCGGGCGAGGCAAAACTCATCTTGCCCTCACGCTTGCCCAGGGTGATGAGCTCTTGCAGTGTTTTGGCGGGCACATCGTTGTTGATCACCAGCAGATTGGGCGTGGTGGCCAGCAGGCTGACGGGGGTGAAGTCGCGCACCATGTCGTAAGGCATCTTGGCGTACAGCGCGCCGTTGATGGAATGCGTGCCCACGGTGCCCAGCACCAGGGTGTAGCCGTCCGGCGCGGCCTTGGCCACAAAGTCAGCGCCTATGTTGCCGCCGGAGCCGGGCTTGTTGTCGATGATGACCGGCTGCCCCCAGGCCGCCGTGAAGCGCTCACCCAGCAAGCGCGCAATGATGTCGGGCGCGCCACCGGTGGTGAAGGTGACGACGATGCGCAGGGGTTTATTGGGAAAGCTTGTCGCGCTGGCCTGCGCAGCGGTTTGCGCGGCGGCGCAGGTGGCCACGGTGAGTGCCAACGCGGTCAAAGTCCATCGTGCAATGCGAAGTTTCAAACTCATGTCATGTCTCCATGTTCGGTTTTTAAGAGCGATGCTGGAGACATTATGAAGGGGATGAAAAAGGTACAGACAAGAGCCGACAAGACGCCCCCATCCACGCCGAAGGCATCACAGCCCGCACAGACGAAAACCACAACGTCTCAGTGACGTCGCCGGGATGCGCTCAGTAGAAGAATGGTCGGTTAAAGACCAAGGATTTTTTTTGCATCTCCCAAGGCCTGCATGGATTCGGTGTGCTTGCCCGCCTTATGAAACCGCTCACCGTCAGCCCGCAAGGTCTGAACTTTGCTCAAATCGGCGGCGGCCAAAACAGGCTTGGTAGCCAACTTGGCGTCGATGGCTTTCATCTCATTGGGGCAGTTGTGGGCAAACACAGAAGAAGCCGCCAGTGCAAGTAGGGCGAAAAGTATTTTCTTCATGATGGATGGAGTTAAGCACCAGGAAATTCTGGCCCCGTTATTCTGATCCGTCGGCAAAAATAGTCCAGCGTCACACCCGATAACTGCGCGTGGAGTAATGTTTTACTGAATCAAGACCTGAATTCTTCAAACTGATTAAATCAAGGTCGCCGCAAAGGCATTGATCGCCTCAATCTCGGGCGGCAAAGCGGTGAAGGTCAAACCCTCGCGGCGCAAAGTTTGGCGCAGCCCCTGATCGACTTCGCGCGCCTGCGTTTCATCTTGGAAACGCCCGGCGTGGATGTATTTGCGCTCGCTGCGCTCCACCAGCACATTGACGTTATTGTGTTGTTTGTACCAGTTCAAGATTTGGCTACGGGTCTTGGCCCGGTCGCAAATATTGTCGAGGTAGTGTTCGTTGTAGTAGAGGATTTGCGGCAGCGAACATTCCGTGACGAGGTACTGCACCTGGCCGTCCAGCAGCTCGATCATGCGGAACTGCTGCTGGGCAATGTGGTACTGGTTTTTCAGCGCCTCGTAGTCTTTTTGCCAGACCAGGGACTTGGCGAAATCAGGGATTTGCTCCACCGTTTTTTGGTGCAGGCTCAAGTGCAAGATGATGGCCGCCGTGAACAGCGACTTGTCGCAACCTGGCCCGCCAATGATGTTGATGACCTGGGTCGGGTACAAGCGCATCTTGTTCTCGGGCAACTGGTTCGAGACATAGGTGTATTGCATAGCCATGGTTAACCCTCCCCTCACTGAATGGTTACTGAACATCTCCCGACGACTCATCTCCCCGCACATCTCTGCCCACCTGCGCCAGCGCCCACTGCACATGCTCACGTACCAGTGCGCTGGTATCGGACACGCTGTGCTGCAAGGCCGCCTTAATGCCCGCTTTAATGCCCGCCTCTGACGCATGACGCAAGGCATTGCCCAAGGCCACAGCAATATTGCGCCGCCAGCGCTCATGACCAATGCGCCGGATTGACGTGCCTTCGGTATGGCTCAAAAAATCGGCTTCACTCCACATGAACATCGACACCAATTGCTGCCCACTTAAGCCCTTTCGCTCGTCAAAATCGGGCAGCGCACTGCGCTGGGCAAACTTGTTCCAGGGGCAGATCAACTGGCAATCGTCACAGCCATAAATCCGGTTGCCTATGAGCGGACGCAGTTCCAGCGGGATGGGGCCTGCGTGCTCAATCGTCAGGTAAGAGATGCAGCGCCGCGCGTCCAACCGGTAGGGCGCAATGATGGCTTGGGTGGGGCACACGTCAATGCAGGAGGTGCAGCTGCCGCAGTGCCCGGTGACGGGCTCGGTCGCGGGCAAGGCCACATCAACATAAATTTCACCCAGGAAAAACATCGAGCCCGCTTCGCGGTTCAGCACCAAGGTGTGCTTGCCGCGCCAGCCCTGGCCGCTGCGTGTGGCGAGTTCGGCCTCTAACACCGGTGCCGAGTCGGTGAACACCCGATAACCCAAAGGCCCCATGTGCTGCGCCATGCGGTCGGCCAGCTTTTGCAGACGCGAGCGCAGCACCTTGTGATAGTCCCGCCCGCGCGCATAGACAGACACCACGCCCTCACCCGGGCGCTGAAGACGCTCAAACTCCAGCGCCTGCCAACCCGCAGGCGTGTGCGCGGGCAGGTAATCCATGCGCGCGGTGATGACGCTGACCGTGCCCGGCACCAGCTCGGCCGGGCGTGCTCTTCTGAGGCCGTGCGCCGCCATATAGGCCATGTCGCCGTGAAAGCCTTGCGCCAGCCAATCCAGCAAGCCCGCCTCGGCGTTGCGCAAATCCACACCACTGACGCCAATTTGAGAGAATCCAAGCTCACGGGCCCATCCCTGGATCAAGGAAACGAATTGAGTGTTGTTGAGCGTCACCCGCCCATTGTAAAAAGTCTGCTCTGCCCGGACGAGGCTGCCACGCAGGCCTTGGCAGAGCGTCTAGCCGTCAACCCGGCTTTGCGCAACGCCTTCATTGAGTTACAGGGCGACCTGGGAGCGGGCAAAACGACGCTGGTGCGCCACCTGCTGCGGGCTCTAGGGGTACAGGGGCGCATCAAGAGCCCGACCTACGCGGTGGTGGAGGCCTATGACGTGATGGGCACAAACCCCAGCAGCCCTCTCAACATCTGGCACTTTGACTTCTACCGCTTCTCGGACCCGCAAGAGTGGGAAGACGCGGGCTTTCGCGACATCTTCACCAGCCCCGGCCTGAAACTGGCCGAGTGGCCGGACAAAGTGGGCGAGCTGCTGCCGCGCGCCGATATGAGCATTCAGCTGGCGACAGGGGCCGACGACGCGCGTCAAATCACCCTCACCTCGCACAGCCCCACGGGCGAAGCGCTCTTGCACAGCGAGGGCATGGCATGAAGCGCCGTGCCCTGCTGGCCTCGGGCCCCCTGGTGCTGCTGCTGGGCCACCAGCAACTGGCACGCGGGGCCAGTATTGTGGCGGTGCGCGTCTGGCCCGCGCCAGACTACTCACGCGTCACCATCGAGTCCGACACCGCACTGGTCGCGCGCCAAACCTTTGTCGCCAACCCGCCGCGTCTGGCGGTGGACATCGAAGGCATAGACCTCATCCCCACCCTGCGTGAGCTGGTGGCCAAGGTGCGCAGCGATGACCCCAACATCGCGGGCATCCGCGTCGGGCAAAACGCGCCCAATGTGGTGCGCCTGGTGATAGACCTCAAACTGCCCATCACGCCGCAGGTCTTCACCCTGACCCCGGTGGCCGCCTACCAGCACCGGCTGGTGTTTGACCTGTACCCGGTGCAGGCCGCAGATCCACTGGCCGCCCTGATTGCCGAGAGACTCAAGGCGAGTGAACCCACGACACAAACGGCCACCAGCTCAACCGCCCAGCCCAAGCCAGGCAGCGACCCGTTGGGCGATCTCATGGCGCAGCGATTGAGCCCGGCGACCAAAAAACCAGCCACGATCTTCCCTGATGTTGCTATCAATTCAGTAGCTTCTCATGCTAATAAACAAAGGCTTACAGGCCAAAATTGCTCTGAAAACCAGGCCTTAAACCCATCCCCATCGCCATCGCCATCACACACCGACCGCCTCATCATCATCGCCCTGGACCCCGGCCACGGCGGTGAAGACCCCGGGGCCATAGGCCCCAATGGCACGCGTGAGAAAGACGTGGTGCTCAAGCTCGCCCACCTGCTGCGCGACCGCATCAACGCCAGCACCGTCAAGGGCAACCCCATGCGCGCCTACCTCACGCGCGATGCTGATTTTTTTGTACCCCTGCATGTGCGGGTGCAAAAAGCCCGCAAAGTCCAGGCCGACCTGTTCGTGAGTCTGCATGCCGACGCCTTCTTCACCCCGAGTCCTCAGGGGGCCAGCGTCTTTGCCCTGAGCCAGGGCGGTGCCTCCAGCTCTGCGGCACGCTGGATGGCGGCCAAAGAAAACAAGGCCGACTTGATCGGCGGCATCAACACCCAAAGCAAAGATGCCCAGGTGCAGCACGCCCTGCTCGACATGAGCACCACTGCGCAGATCAACGACAGCCTCAAGCTGGGCGGCACGCTGCTGGCCGAGATAGGACGCGTAGGCAAGTTGCACAAGCCCAAGGTGGAGCAAGCTGGCTTTGCGGTACTCAAAGCGCCCGACATTCCGAGTGTGTTGGTGGAGGCCGCCTTCATCAGCAACCCAGAAGAAGAAGCCAAGCTCAACAGCGAGGCCTATCAAGAGCAGCTCGCCAACGCCCTCATGCGCGGCATCGAGGGCTACTTTGCCCGCAACCCACCACTGGCGCGCAGCCGCAGCACCTGAGCGCGCAGGCGATGGGGCATGCCCAGGGTTCAATTGCGTTGTTCAAACTCCCGGTCTCTGGCACCCAGCACGCCCGTGGCCAGATTGCTCAGTTCACGCGTGAGTAACTCCAGCACGTCCTCCATGGTCACAATGCCGACCAGTCGGCCCGCATCGTCCACCACCACCAGACGTCTCAGCCGGTGAGCCCGCATCAACTCCACCGCGTCCATCGCATCCATCTCGGGCTTGGCCAGCACCAATTCAACCGACATGATGTCGCCCGCGGTAAAGAGCGCCGGGTCCAGCCCCTCGGCCATCAGGGCCAGCACCAAGTCCCGATCCGTCAGGATGCCCATGGGTCGGCTTTCTTGCGTCGTATCCACCACCACCAAGCTGCCGATGTGGTGATGCCGCATGAGCTGGGCCGCCATGAGCGCCGTGGTATCGGGCTCCACCACCGCCACCACGGAGGAGGCAAAATCCTTGAGTCGGGTCGGCATCAAAGACTCCTCAGTGGTCGTCAAATCGGGGGTGTGACAGGCCTTCTGCGGGCGCTCCGGTGTCGGGGTCAATCCAGTCAGAAATGCCAATTTCGTCCTCGGCTTCTTGCAAGGTTTCTCCGGGGACGGGTGTCTCCTCATCAGCCGATTCCAGATCGGCCAGCACCATTTCCAAGCTCTCAAAGGGGCCAAACTCATTGCGCCCATCCAAGGTGCGCCAGTAGTAGCCGTCGGGCCGCGACATGATTTGCTCACGACTCTTCTGAATGGCGGTACGGTCCGACACCGCTCGCTCCACCGCTGTTTTCTTGCGCTTCATCTCAATCTCCTCAAAGCTGAGCCTTCAACTTTGATCATCATCAATCCTGATCACGGCATCGGTATTGCGATAGATCAAACATTTCATCGCATGACAGACTTTTCGCACTCCCCAGTTGACCGCAGCGTGCAGACGTGGATCCGTCAGTCAAACGGGCTGGCGGCAACATCCACGTGCACGCTGTCGCGTCCCTGGCTTTTAGCACGGTAGAGCGCTGTGTCGGCACGTTTGAGCAGAGCAGCAAAAGACAACTCTCGATCCAGGCAGCTCACACCGATGCTGACCGTGTAATGAATGGGATAACCCGCGACGACCACCGGACTTTCACGCACCAGCTCAACCACCCGCTCGGCCAAGGCTTGCCCGCCTTCGCGTGCCGTGCTGGGCAGCAGCACCGCGAACTCCTCTCCGCCCAAACGGCCAATCACGTCCGACTCCCGCAACACGGCTCGCACGGTTTGCACAAACTCCCGCAGCACCGCATCACCTGCGTCATGGCCATGTTGGTCGTTGGTTTGCTTGAAATGATCCAGATCCAGCATCATCACCATCAGCGGCAGGTTGTAACGCTGAGAGCGTGAGAACTCCTGCTCGGCAACGTCCAAAAAATGGCGACGGCTCAGGGCACTCGTCAAGAAATCGACGTTGGCCAACATCAGATTGACCAGCTCGGCGGCTTTGAGGCGTGTCACATCTTCATGACTCACCACCACACGCCCCTGCTCGTCCAACACCGGCGTCACCCGCATGATGAACCAACGCTTGTCTTCAAACGTCTGGCATGAATACTCCAACTGGAAACTGGGAAGGTCCCCACGGATGACCGCCGCAATACCCTGCGACGCCGCCAGCAGCATGCTGCCCTGTTCACGTCCAACCAAGTGTTCCAGCACCTCAAAATACCGGGCACCGGGAAAGCCAAAGGGATTGTCAAAACCTTGGGATTTGGCGAAGTCTTGCCAAGCGGCATTGGTCTGCAAAATAAGCCCCTGCTGGTCCAGCACGGCAATATGAGATGACAAGGCGTCAAACACGGCTTGCTGCAACTCACTGGCAACGCGCAAGGCAACCTGCGTTTTTTTCTGGCTCGAAATGTCAACCTGCGTACCGATCAGGCGCAAGGCCTGTCCGTCCGCGCTCCGGCTCACCACCGTGCCACGCGCGAGCACCCATTTCCAACGACCATTCTTGCAGTGCCCCCGATGCTCGTTGGAAAAACTGCGGGTCTTGCCCTCCAAATGGGCCTGGATATCGGCCATCACGCGCAACCTGTCTTCGGGGTGAATGCGTGCACTCCAGTCCTCCAGGCGACTGCCGTATTCGTCACCAGCAAAGCCATAAAGCTGTGCAAACCGCTGAGAGAACATGACGGCACCAGTACGCACATTCCAGTCCCACACCCCATCGCCCGAGGCATCCAGCGCCAGCTTCCAGCGCTCTTCGCTCACGCGCAAGGCCTCCTCCATCAGTCGCCGCTCCGAGATGTCGGTCAACACCACTTGGCAACTCTGTCCATCAGGCAAAGTCGCCATTCTCAACAGGACATGCACCGCTATATCGCCATTGTTGCGCAACGTGAATTCGCCGCTTTGGACTTCACCCGTGTGGGTGGCCTGATCAATTAACAAGCGAAATACGGCACGTTGATCTTCAGGCAAATACATCTCAAACACGCTGCCCAGGAGCTGGGTCCGATCCAGCCCGAATAGCTGAGCCCCCACGTGATTGAGTTGGGTGATGCTGCCCGCGCCGTCCAGGCTGAAATGCCCCACCGGCGCCAGAACGTAGAGCTCACCGCTCTGATTGATCGACATCTCCAGTTGCGCTCTGGATGTCTCCAGGTGCTCGCTTTGCAACTCCCGCTCAATCAGGTTAACTCTTAAGGCGTCAATCAATTGCTGTGCTTGCGCCAGACTCAAGGCAGGCGCGAACCCGGACGCCTGCTGAGCCAGTCGCTCCTGTGCCAGACGCCTCAACTCCTCTGAATTCAGGGGATACTTCCTGTAAGGCATTGGCAAAGTGTAGCCAAATACGCCTTTTGGGAGTGAAAAATCTCTCAGCCCTCAAAATCAGGCAGGATCCGCACTGAGGAAGCCCTTCTCTTCATCAGGCAATGGCGTCATGGCTCACCGCTGGTGCAGGACAGCATCCGTCAAGCGGCTGCGCCTGGCCCGCCAGGCACCCAGCATGATCAACAAGCCGGGGATCAAAATCATGGCCCAGATGATTTTGTCCAGATGCGCTTTAACGAAGGGGAAGTTGCCAAAGAAATACCCGATGGTGACGATGCCTCCCACCCACAAGCCACCACCCGTCACATCAAAGAAGGTGAAGCGGCTGCGCGTCATCTGCGCTACACCCGCAACAAAGGGTGCAAAAGTGCGCACAAAAGGCATGAAGCGCGCGGCGATCAAGGTGATGCCGCCGTACTTCTCGTAAAACGCATGCGCCTGGTTGAAGGCGTCTTTATTGAAGTAGCGCGAGTTTTCCCACTTGAAAACGCGCGGCCCAAAATATTGACCCAGTGTGTAGTTGGACTGATTGCCCAGAATGGCGGCAGCCAGCAAGAGGCTCACCGAGACCGGGTAGCTCATCAGCCCCACACCGCACATGGCCCCCACCACAAACAGCAGCGAATCCCCCGGCAAAAACGGCATGACCACGACACCTGTTTCGATAAAGATGATGAGGAACAGCAGGGCATACACCCAGGCCCCGTGCGTTTGCACAAACACCTCCAAGTGTTTGTCAACGTGAAGGATGAAGTCGAGGAGAAGGGCAATGAATTCCATGACCTCGATTATCCCCGCACGCTCTGTGACATCAAACCGCGCAGTATTTCTCTTGAATCTCTGCGTTGGCCAGCAGTTCCGCCGCGTCGCCCTGGTGCACGATGTGCCCCTGATCCAGGATGTAGGCCCGGTCTGAGATCGACAGCGCCCGTTCCACGTTTTGCTCCACCAGCAAAATCGTGGTGCCCTGCTGCTTCATGCGCACAAACAGCTCGAACATCTCGTCCACCAGCAGCGGCATGATGCCTTCGGACGGCTCGTCCAGCAGAATCATGCGGGGCCTCGCCATCATCGCGCGGGCAATGGCCAGCATTTGCTGCTCACCGCCGGACAAGGACGTGCCGTCTTGGTCCAAGCGTTCTTTCAGCCTTGGAAAAGTCTGTGCAATCTCGTCCACCATCTCGTTCATTTCACCCCGGCGCTCACTGGCCAGCAGACCCAGTTGCAGGTTCTCACGCACCGTCAGGCCCGTCACAATGCGGCGCTCTTCGGGCACATAGGCCAGGCCCCGGTGAAAGCGGGTGTGCGGGGGCAAGGCCAGCAGCTCTTCGCCGTCAAAGGTCACCTTGCCCTTGCATTGCGACACCAAGCCCATGATGGTGCGCAGGGTGCTGGTCTTGCCTGCCCCGTTGCGCCCCATCAGGGTGACGATCTCGCCGCGTTTGACTTCAAAGCTCAAGCCTTGAATGACGTGGCTGTGGTCGTACCAAGCGTTGAGTTGCTCAACTTTCAACATGACGTCATTCAACATGCATTGCTTTCAACTTTTGCCAAGGTACACACGCTTGACCTCGCTATTGTTTCGAATCTCATCCGGCGTGCCCTCGGCCAGCAGCTCGCCGTGGTGCAGCACGATCAGGCGGTTACACAGGTTCATCACCAGCTTCATCTTGTGCTCCACCAAAATCACGGTGCGCTCACTCGCGAGCTGGCGAATCAAGTCCATCATCACCGTGGTTTCTTGGGGCGACATGCCCGCGGTGGGCTCATCCATCAGCAAGAGTTTGGGGTCGCAGGCCAGCGCCATGGCCACTTCCAGTGAACGCTGCTGGCCGTGCGCCAGATCACCCGCCGGTTTGTTGCGGCTGGGGGTGAGTCCCACGCGCTCTAGCAGCGCATCGGCTTTGCGGATCAACTCGGCATAGGCATCGCGGGGCCGCAACAACTCAAAACGCGCCACGTTCATTTGCAGCGCTACGCGCACGTTCTCATGGGCGCTGAGTTGCTTGAACACGTTGGTGATCTGAAAGCTCTTGGCAATGCCTTGACGCGCAAACTCATGCGGTGCCATGCCGGTGATGTCGCGCCCCTCGTACCAGACCTGGCCTTCACTGGGCGGCACGCCGCCGCTGATCACATTGAAGAAAGTACTTTTACCTGCGCCGTTGGGGCCGATGATGGCGGTGAGCTCACCCGGCTGAAACGACACGCTGACCTTGTTGAGCGCGCGGAATTTGCCGAAATTGCGCGAGACGGCTTTGACTTCAAGAATCGGCGTCGTGTTGATGGAGCTCATGTTGGCCGCGTTCATGCTGCGCCTTTTTGCCGACGTTGCCAGCGCTCGATCTGGTGCAGCACCGTGCCCCAAATGCCTTTGGGGAAGAACAGCACAAACACCATGAAGATGATGCCCACCACGCCCATCCAGTAGCGCGTGAGGTTGGTCACCACGTCTTCCAGGTAGAGGAACACCGCCGCACCTACAAACGGGCCAAAGAAGGTGCCCATGCCGCCCAGCAAGGCCATCATCACCGCGTGGCCCGACAGCAAATAATGCAGCGAATCAATCGGCACGATGGACAGGTGCAAGGCCCGCAGCGCGCCCGCCAAACCGCAAATACCCGCCGACAACACAAACACCAGCAGCTTGGTGCGCGCCACGTCATAACCGCAGGCCACAGTGCGCTTCTCGTTCTCACGGATCGCCTCCATCACCGCGCCCAAAGGCGAGTTGAGCACGCGGGAAACAAACCACAAGGCCAAGGCCACAAAGACCAGGATCACATAGTACTTGCTCAAGGGGTCGAGAAAATCAATGTGCAAACCCAGCACGTCAAAGGCCTCCACCTTGACGCCGCGCAAGCCGTTTTCGCCACCCGTCCAGCTCTCGGCTTTGTAAAAGGCGTAGTACACAATTTGCGCCAAGGCCAAAGTGACCATAGAGAAGTAAATACCGCGTGTGCGAATGGCCAAATAGCCAATCACCGCACCGGCAAGGCAAGACGACACCACCCCTACCCCAATAGCCAGCCACCAAGGCCAGCCAAAGTGCACCATCACGATGCCCGCCAGGTAAGAGCCCACACCCAAGAAGGCGGCGTGACCAAACGACAAGATGCCGGTGTAGCCAAACAGCAGGTTAAAGCCCACGGCGTACAAGCCAAACAACAAGATGTTGACCGACAGCGCGTCATACGGCATGAGGAAGGGAAACACCAGCAAAAACAGCAGCGTGGTGGCCACGCGGTGCGCGCGCGCCAAGTTCAACGCATTGAGTAAGAAGTTCATCAGCTCATCAACCCCGCTTTACCAAAAAATCCTTGAGGACGAATGAGCAGCACCACCGCCATCAAGACAAAAATCGACAGCTCGGCGTACTCGGGCGCGACCAGTGAGGTCATGGCAAACACCACACCCACCAGCAGGCCCGCCACCACCGCACCGGGCAGCGAGCCCATGCCGCCTACCACCGTCACCACAAAGGACTCAGCCAGAATCGGGATGCCCATCTCCGGATTGACCGCCCGTGTTGGCGCGGCCAGCAGGCCCGACAGGCCCGCGATGGCCGTGCCGATGCCAAACACCAACAGCCACACTTTGGCAATGTCGATGCCCAGCACCTTGACGATCTCCGGGTCGCGCGAACCGGCTCGGATGATGAGGCCGTAGCGCGTCTTCTCGATGAACAGCCACAGGCCCAGCACAATCACCGCCGTGGCGGCAATCAAAAACAAACGGTAAAGCGGGAAGTGGCCAAAGCCCAAATTGACCGCGCCGCGCAAATCCGCCGGGGTGGACGACGGCATGCCCTCAATGCCAAAACTAGCCCGCATCACGTCCACCATCACATAAGACAGGCCAAAGGTCAGCAGCAGCGGGTAGTCAATGCCACGCCCGTAGAGCGGGCGCACCAAGAAGCGCTCGCACACCAAGCCAATACTGCCTGTCATCAAGGGAACGATCAGCAGGCTGAACCAGAAGCTGCCCGTCAAGGCCATGCTGTACACACCCAGAAAAGCGCCCACCATGAAGAAAGCCCCGTGGGCAAAGTTCACCACGGTGAGCATGCCGAAGATCAAAGACAGGCCAATGGCCAGGAGCGCGTAAACGGCTCCCAGCGCAACACCGGTCATCAACTGCAAGGCAAACAGTTGCGGGGAAATATCAAACATGGCGAGCAACTTTCACAGACGAATTTCAGGTGGAGCCTAGATGGAGATTAGGTGGAGATTTTGTGACCGAGTTCGTCACAGCTGCGCAAGTTTTTCTCATCAGCCGCTTCGATACCGATCACATTGAACACGTCGAACTTGTCTTTCATGTTCTTGGATTTGGACTCGATCAGCACCACCGACTGCACCGACTGGTGGTCACACTTGCGGTAGAAAGAATCACCCTTGTACCAGTTGTAGCGCAACTGGCGCAGGGCAATGCCGACTTTGAGCGAATCGGTGGATTTGGCCTCACGCACGGCCTGCAAGACACTGCGCACACCGGCGTAGCCCAAAGCGCCGTAGTCGGACGGCACGCCGCCGTTGTGCGCCTTGCGGAACTTGTCGTTAAAGGCTTTGGCAGCGGGGATTTTGTCCTCCATGCCCCAGTAGTAAGAAGTGCCGCCCATCACGCCGTCAAAGGCCTCGGCACCACCGGCCATGCGCGCGGTGAACAGCAGCACGGGGGAGATGATTTTCATCTGCGACTTCAAGCCGAAATCGGTGGCTTGCTTGACCGCGTTGAGCTGGTCTCGGCCAAAGTTGTTCATCACCAGAATATCGGGCTTGAGTGACTGGATGCGTGGCAAGAAGGCTGAGAAATCAGCCGTGCCCAGCGGCGTGCGAATGTCAGCCAGCATTTGCACGCCCATGGATTGACCGGCACGCTGAAAGCCGCGCACCATCTCGTGACCGTAGGCGTAATCTGCGGTGAGGTACACCACTTTTTTGCCGTACTTGGCAAAGGCATAACGGCCCACCGCACCGGCGGTAAGGTGGGGCGTGAGCGCCTCGTGGAAGGTGTACATGCTCCAGTCTTTCACCTCGTTGATGGCGTCGGACTGGCTGATGGAGTTGAACAGCACTTTGCGGTCGCGGCACACCGCGTTGATGGACAACTGCGTGGCGGCAGACAGCGAGCCCACCACAAAATCAATCTTGTCTTTCTCGATCAACTCCAGCGTGCGGGTGGCCGCCTCGCCGGGGTTGAGCTTGTCGTCACGCACCAGCAGCTCGGCCTTGCGCCCGTTGAAGCCACCGCTGTCGTTGAACTCCTTGATGGCGATCTCGGCGCAGCGCACCTGGTCTTGCGCCTCGGCAGAGAACGCGCCGGTCAAAGGCACGGGGAATCCGATTTTGATGGGCGTGGTCTGGGCACTGGCGATGCCCATCCAGGCCGGGGCCACGGCAACCGCAGCGCCACCGACGACCAGCGTGCGACGGCTGGGGTTGAAGGATTTGGAATTCAAGGTCATGGTGATGTCTCCTGGGGTTAAAGGGAAGGAAAAAGATTTCAAGCGGCAAGCGATTCAAACTGGTCAATTTTCTCCAGCGGCGTGGCTGACAGGTCAATCGCCGTCTCAATCATCATGGTGCGGGCTGCAATGCGTGCATCGCCCTTGCTGTGGACTTGCATGTAGCCGCCCAGGGCACGGGCGCGCGCAATCACGGCTTGGCAGGGTGCGAGACGCGCCTTCTCAAAAGCCTGCACGGCTTGCGGTGTAGCACCAAACTGCGCAATCACGTCAGTCAGCGCCATCGCGTCCTCGGCCGCCTTGGTCACGCCCATGCCCACATGCGGGCGCGCCACAAAGGCCGCATCGCCCATCAAGGCCACGCGGCCAAAGGCGATGGCTGAACTGGCGCAGTCGTAAATGGGTTGCAAAAACGGTTGCGCGGTTTTCTCCAACACCTCGGCAAATTGGGGGGCCAGCAGCTCGCGTGCGGCTTGGCGTGCTGCGGCCACCTGCCGCCACGACACCTTGGCGGGCGGTATGCCCAGCGGGTAGTGCTGACCATCGGCGTCGGTCATCAGAGCTTGCAGTTCAGGCGCACTCGTGGCGGGTCGGTACCAGACGTAGTTGTAGCGGCGTCGGCCCTTGGCAATGGCGTTGCCCGCACCGGCCACCGGGTAGCCGATGATCAGCTCACCGGGTGGTACGCTAAAGCCAAAGTTGTCAAACAACGAATCAAGCGTGTACTTGGAGAGCACCGATTCATCGCACACGCCGCGCCAGGCCACATAGCCTGCGTACTCGGCCTGCGCTTCGGGCAAATACTGCCCTCGCACCACAGAGCGAATGCCGTCAGAGGCAATCACCAAATCGGCCTCAAAGCGGCGACCGTCCTCACACTGCACACTCACGCGATGGGCGTCTTGGATGAGTTTGGAAACACAAGCGCCCTGCACATAGCGCGTGGTGGGCAGCTGCGCCAGCAGCAGCGCGTACAGGCGACTCCAGGAACTCAAGACCTGAGGCACGGTGACCTTGTCTTGCACAGCACCATCAGCCCCCAGCACCACGCGCTGGTTGACGGTCACGCCCAAAGACTCATCCACCGGCACACCACAGCGCTGCATGGCCTGCACCAGCAAGGGGTGCGTCACGATGCCCGCACCGCGCCCGTCCAGCGAGGTGGTGGCCTTCTCCAACAGCGTCACATCGTGCCCGGCACGGTGCAGCATATTGGCGGCCAGCAGCCCGCCCAGCGAGCCACCGATGACGATGATTTGAGCCATCAGGCCGGGGGGCTTGTGGATTTGGCGTCGAGGCTGGTTTTTTCGTCAGCCGGGTAGTTGAGCTCAATCACCACCCCTTGCGGATCGTCCAGAAAAATCTGGTGCAGGCCGATGGACGGCACGGTGCGCTCGCGGCATGGTACGTTCAACTTCTTTAAATGCACCAGCATGGCCTCCAGCCCTGTGGCCATGAGGGCGATGTGATCGACCGCGCCCGTGCCGTGCAGGGTGCTGAGGTCTCGGTCGCCCAGGTACTTCTTCAAGCCCTCGGGGTCATTCAGGTCAATGCCGATGACGTGCACCATGGCGTTGACCACACTGCCGTGGTCGCCGTTGTACATCCACAGCCCCGGGAAGGGGAAGGGTGGGCGCGGCCCAACGGTCAGGCCCAGCACCGATTCGTAAAAAACGCGGGTGGCGTTGATGTCCGTGGTGCGGACGGAGAAATGATTCAATGAGTAGGCCATGCTTAAAACTTTCTTGATGCTTGGGGGGCTTAGTCTGCACCCGATAAGAGAGCAGGGTTATCACGAATGGAAGCCGTTGAATTTTTGCCCGATAGTTAGGGTGTAATTTAACGCTTAGCCACCCCGCTCCGAATCAGGACAAACCCCATGAAAGCTCCCGCTTTTTCTTATACCCGCCCGACGCAGTTGGCCGAGGTGTTCAGCCTGCTGGAACAGCACGGCGACGAGGCCCGCCTGCTGGCCGGTGGCCAAACCTTAATGGCCACGCTCAATATGCGCTTGTCTGAGCCCGCGATTTTGATTGACTTGCAGTCATTGAGCGAACTCAAAGGCATCAGCGTCAACGGCAACACAGTGCGCATCGGCGCCATGGTGACCCACAGCGAGATTGAAGCCTCGGCCCTGGTGGCGCAACACGCGCCGCTTTTGACGCAGGCCGTCCCGCACATCGCCCACCGCGCCATTCGCAACCTGGGCACGCTGGGTGGCTCCATCGCCTATGGCGACCCGGCGGCGGAGTGGCCTGCCTGCCTGCTGGCACTCGACGGCGTGGTGCTGGCGCGCAGCCACGGGGGTGAGCGCCGCATCGCCGCGCAAGACTTCTTTACCGGTCTGTACGGTACGGCACTAGAGGCAGGTGAACTCATCACCGCGTGCGAATTCCCTCTGGCCGTATCAACCCAACGCTTTGCCTTTGACGAGCTGGCGCGCCGCCATGGCGACTACGCGGTGGTGGGCTTGGCCGCAGTCGCGCATCTCAAAAACGGCGCGTTCGATCAAGTTCGTCTGGCCTGGCTGGGCGTGGGCCACATGCCGCAGCGCACCCCCGCCACCGAACAGGTGCTGCAAGGCCAAACCCTGAGCGACGCTGTACTGGCCCAAGCCCAAACCACCCTGCGCGGCGAGCTAGAGCCCGACGCCGACCTGACCCACAGCAGCGCCACCAAACAACACCTGGCAGGCGTCATGCTCAAGCGCTGCCTGCACGCTCTCGTCGCCAAAAAGGCCACCCCATGAACAACGAACCTAACCCCAATGGCTTGAGCACCGCCGCCCAAACCGTGCGCATCACCATCAACGGCACGTGCGACTCCCACGCGGTGCTGCCGCGTACGCACCTGATTGATTTTTTGCGTGAAGACCTGGGCCTCAAAGGCTCGCACCTGGGCTGCGAGCACGGCGTGTGCGGCGCGTGCACCGTGCAGCTAGACGGCAACATCGTGCGCGGCTGCCTGGTGCTGGCCGTGCAGGCCGATGGCCGACGCGTGGACACGATTGAGGGCCTGAGCGACAGCGGCGTCATCCGCGATCTGCAAGCCGCCTTCATCCGGCACAACGCCTTGCAGTGCGGCTTTTGCACCTCAGGCATGTTGATGGCCGCCAGTGAATTACTCGATCAAAAACCCCAGGCCAGCCGTGAAGACGTGCGCGAATGGATCTCTGGCAACTACTGCCGCTGCACCGGCTACCAAGCCATTGTGGACGCGATCTGTGAAGTGCTGGCCGCCCGCGCCCAAGGAGTTGTCGCATGAACGCCCCAGAAAACCGCCAAGGGACACAAGCCTTGCAACGGGCCGAAGCACCGCACACTCCCACCGCCCCGCCCCTGGGTGGCGCGCTGCAAGACGCCAGCCACATCGGCCAAGCCATCCCCCGCCCCAACATCCAGCGCCTGACCGAAGGCCGCGGCCAGTACGTGGACGACATCGAGCTGCCGCGCATGGGCCACGTCGTGTTCTGGCGCTCCCCCGTGGCCCACGCCCGCATCGTCAAAATCGAACGAGAAACCGCCCAACAAATGCCCGGCGTTCTGGCCGTGTACGACGGTGCCGACCTGGCCACCATTTGCAAGCCTTGGGTCGCCACCCTCACCCACCTGGTGGGCCTCAAGTCTGCCCCGCAATACCCCATGGCCATAGACCGCGCCTGCTGGCAGGGCGAGCCGGTAGTGGCCGTGGTGGCCAAAACCCGCGCCGAGGCCGAAGACGCCTTGCAGCATGTGCAGGTGGAGTGGGAAGCCCTGCCCGCCGCGTTGGACATGGCCACCGCCCTGCACCCCGACACCCCGGTGATCCACCCCGAGCTGGGCGACAACCTGTGCTTCACCCGCAGCCTAGACACCGGCGGCGTGGACGAGGCCTTTGCCAGCGCCGCCGTGGTGGCCGAGGCCACCTTTGACTTTGGCCGTCACACCGGCGTCACGCTGGAGCCGCGTTGCCAGATTGCGGACTACAACCCCGCCAGCGGCCAGCTCACCGTCTATCACTCGCAACAGGCCCCGCACATGATGCAAGACCTGTACGCGCGCCAGTTTGACCTTGCGGAGGCCAACGTGCGGGTGATCTGCAAAGACGTGGGCGGGTCATTCGGCATCAAGGTGCACGCCTACCCAGACGACTTTGCCACCGTGGCGATTGCCATGCTGCTCAAGCGCCCGGTGAAGTTTGTGGCGGATCGGCTCGAATCTTTCGTCAGCGACATTCACGCGCGCGAGCACCGCATCAAAGGCCGCATTGCCGCGAATAAAGACGGCGACATTCTGGCCTTTGAGATTGACGACCTCACCGGCATCGGCCCGTTCTCCATGTTCCCGCGCACCAGCGGCATTGAGGGCAACCAGGTCGTCAACCTCACCGGCGGCCCCTACAAACACAAGGCCTACCGCGCCAAGCTGGATGTGGTGTTTCTCAACAAAACGCCCACCTGCCAGTACCGGGGCGTGGGCCACCCGATTGCCTGCGCCGTGACCGAAGGCCTGGTCGATCTGGCCGCGGCCAAGCTGGGCATGGACCCGCTGGAATTCAGAAAGCGCAACGTCATCCCCGACGACGCCTACCCCGCCACCGGCGCATCAGGCATCAAGCTCGAAGTGCTGTCGCACGAAGCTTGCCTGCGCAAGATCGAGACGCTGATGGACTACCCCGCACTCAAGGCCGAGCAAGCCGCGCTGCGCGCCAAGGGCATCTACCGCGGCATCGGCTTTGCCACCTTGATTGAACTCACCAACCCCGGCGCCGCTTTCTACGGCGTGGGTGGCGCCCGCATCTCGGCGCAAGACGGCGCCACGATGCGGCTGGAGCCCGGTGGCGGCGTGGCCGTGATGGTGAGCGTGGGCGAGCAAGGCCAGGGCACGGAGGCCATCTTTGCGCAGATTGCCGCCGACGCGGTGGGCGTGCCCATGCGCAACGTGCGCCTGCTCACCGGCGACACCGATGCCGTGCCCTACGGCGGCGGCACTTGGGCATCGCGCGGGGCGGGCATTGGCGGCGAGGCCGTGCTGCAAGCGGGCCTGGCCTTGCGCGAGAACATTTTGAAAGTGGCCGCGGCGATTTTGAAACGCAACGCCGCCACCTTGCGTTTAAGCGACGGTGTAGTGACGGACGCTGTCAGTGGCGAAGCCCTGCTGCCCCTGCCCGATCTGGGCCGCGTGGCCTACTACCGCCCCGACACCTTGCCTGCGGGCTTTACCGCCGAGCTGATGGTGACGCGCCACTACGCCCAGCGCGACTACCCCTTCATCTTCACCAACGGCGTGCAGGCCAGCTACGTGGAGGTGGACACCGAAACCGGCTTTGTGAAGCTACTGAAACACTGGGCCGTAGAAGACTGCGGCCGCGTCATCAACCCCATGCTGGTGGACGAACAAATCCGCGGCGCCATCGTGCAAGGCATAGGCGGCGCGCTGTTTGAAGAATGCCTGTACGACGAAGACGGCCAGATGAAAAACGGCAACATGGCCGACTACCTGGTGCCCATGGCCGGTGAGATGCCCGACATCGTGGTGGCGCATGTGGAGACACCGACGCGCAGCTCGATGCTGGGGGCCAAGGGCGCGGGGGAAGCGGGGACGGCGGGGGCACCGGGGGCTGTGGTGAATGCTATAAATGATGCACTGAGGCCTTTGGGTGCGCAGGTGTGGTCACAGCCGGTGACGCCGGAGAAGATTTTGCGGGGGTTGGGGAGGGTTTGAGAGGGCTCCGCACCAGCATATTCAGTCGAATAAACTGAGAGTATGGTGTTCGATCTATGTCGCGATGACGCCTAGGATCACAATTTTGAAACACATCCGCCAGGGAAACAGATGAACTATCCACTTGAAGAAGTATTTCGCACCGAAGGCGTTCCGGAATTCACGTTCGTTCGGCCTCCAAACTTCGGCGAGCTTCTCGTGGATATCCGCAATCCTGGTAAGCCAGTCATCGTCGAAGGGCAGTCGGGAACTGGAAAGACAACGGCGGTGAAGAAGATTATTGAAGAATCGCTTTCCGGAGCAGGCTTTGAATACTTGTCCGCACGCCGCAGCAAGGACATGGCAAGAATTCTGCAGCTCGCCAACACTGCACCGAAGGGAAAGTTCATCATTGATGACTTCCACCGCCTTGAAAGTGCGATACAGGCAAAGATCGCGGATATCGTAAAAATTTCAGCTGAAGAATACGATGACGATAGTCACCCTAAAGTCGTCCTCATCGGAATCAATCGGGTTGGGAGTGAGCTTATTCACTTGGTACATGACGTTGCCAAGCGCTGCGGCATTCATCGAATTGAACCAGCTTCCATAGAGACAACGGCTGAATTGGTGCGGAAGGGCGAGGAGCGACTGAACGTACGGTTCGGTGATGTAAACGCGGTTTTTTTGGAGGCAAAGGGTGATTATTGGCTTACACAGTTGATTTGCCAAACAGCCTGTTTGATCAACAACGTCACGGAGACCGTGCCTGACGGCAAGGATCTCCAGTTCAATTCGACCGTACTTCGTAATCGAGTTGTCCAGCGACTTGAGTACTCATACCAGGAAGCGGTCAAAGAGTTTTGCCGTGGTCGGCGCTTTCGATCCACAAATGATCCTTATTCAGTAGTGTCCCAACGTTCTTCAGAGGAGAGCGAGCTGATTGGGCTCGAAATCCGGGTCTGAATCCGGAAGACGTCTAACCTCCACGACAAAAGCGTTAACCATGGCGTGGCACTGACGCAGACGACGCAGATGAAGTGGGATTCGGCTGAAGTGTGGCCCGATGGACGGCGCGTCATCAGCTTGAGCAAGGCCAATTCGAGAGAGGTGAATCGCTATGCCAAAACTTAAACCCGGAGCCATTGTTCCTACGCCGAAAGAAGATGCGGTCATCACCGCAGTTGCGATGTCTGACACAGCTCGAATACAGGGTCAGGTCTCCCACTTCCCGCTCTGAATCCACATACCCCATACCAGTAGTGTCCCAACGTTTGCACATCAGGACGTCGTAAGTTAATGATTTACTTGTTGAATTTGGTGTTTCAGTCTGGTCTCGATTTGAACGTCGAAA
>JAYVPU010000197.1:0-5185 GCA_043757205.1 Comamonadaceae bacterium
ACACACTCTCCAAAGCCGCCATGGAGTCAGCCAACACCATGTTGGCCATGGCATTGGCCCCCTTGGTGCGCGTAGTGGGTGTGGCACCCGGTCTGACGATCACCAGCCCGCTGCTGACGCTAGAAAAATTCGAGGCTCTACATAAGCTCTCGCCCCTAGGTCGTTCTTCAACGCCCGAGGATGTCGCGATGACAGTCAAATTTGCGATGGAGAACGCCTCCATCACAGGCACCACGCTACTCGTCGATGGTGGACAGCACCTGATGAAGTTCGAGCGTGATTTTTCGATGATGTAAGGATTGGCATGCTCACCAAAGGCACTCAAAAACTGACACTGACCGGACTGAAATTCGATGCCAATTTGGGCATTCTGGATCACGAAATCAACAAACCTCAACCGATCTCCGTCGATGTCGAACTTAATCAAGGCTCTCAACCATTGCAACCCGAAGACGACCATATTCAAAGCGTTCTCGACTACAGAAAGGTCTATGAAATAGTGATCGCAGAATGCACCGAAAAGCACGTCAATTTATTGGAAAGCCTCACAGGAAAGCTGTGCAAACGCCTGATGGGGCTACCCGGTGTTTTGGGAGTTCGCGCCAGGATCGTGAAGCTGGAAATTTTTGACGATTGTGAAGTCGCTATTGAGCAACAAGTAGGACAGTGGTAAATCCATGAGTGATTCAGAAAACAAAGTCAAATTTCTCGACGCGGAGCAGGTTGTATTCCTGCCTTTTTGGGCGCGCGCTTGCTTTTTGGGCTTAATTGGTCTGGTGGCTATTTCTGCCACTTTTTGCGGTGTGGCCTTTTTGTTTTATCCCGAATTCAGGGACAAAGTAGCACCTATCTTGTCGATTGCACAAACAGCCGCTGCCGCTTTTGCGGTCGTGTTGTTTGTGATTTTTGCCGAGAAGCAATTGAGCACAGACCGGTTGTATGAAAAAACCAATCAATTCCTTGACGTTCACTTGATCGAAAGCCTTTCCCGAATTGAGCTGCCGCAAATTGAAAAAGGTAAAACTGTCATTGTCGTCCCCGTTGTGCGGGGCAAAGGTATCCATGGCAAGCGCAAGGACATCTACGGATCCAACTATGAAATTAAATTGGGTCATTTCAAAATGAGAATGTGGGTTGGAATCAACGTCAAGCGCCTGGGCGTTATCTATTTTGCGAAAGTCCATGGCCCTGAAGCACTTGAGGATCTAAAAGAAGCGTTCAAATTCACCTTTGGAGGCGCGGAAAAAGTTGGATATCACACCAACTTTGAATACGCTTTGCTTGACGGCGAGCATGTGGTGTCCATGTGGTCAACCGCAGAGGCCGAGCATGCAATCTTGGGAAACCCATCTGAGCAATTGTTCTGGGTACAGGATGTCGCAATGATGACTCAGTCGGTAGCAAGAACCGGGATACGCAACAGCATTGACCTCTACACGAACGCCGAACCTGGTCCCCTATAACTGCATGAACCCTACTTACCTGCAAGAAAAATCATGAGTGCTGTCTGGATTGAAAACGAGGTCGTTCCTCTCGATCAAGGAATGAAGATTGATCGGGACGCGTTGCCACGCGCCGACTTTGAGCTCAACAAGCTCGAAAAGCGCTTGTGCCGCCAGGTCGGCAAAGCGATTGTGGACTTCAACATGATCGAAGAGGGCGACAAGGTCATGGTGTGCGTGTCGGGTGGCAAGGACAGCTATGCCCTGCTGGACATCCTGCTCAAACTCAAAGCCCGTGCACCGATTCACTTTGATTTGATCGCCGTCAATCTGGACCAGAAGCAGCCCGGTTTTCCCGATCACATCCTGCCCGCCTACCTGGAGCAACTCGGCGTGCCGTTTCACATTGAGAACCAGGACACCTATTCCATCGTCAAGCGCGTCATCCCCGAGGGCAAGACGATGTGCAGCCTGTGCAGCCGCTTGCGCCGGGGCATTTTGTACCGCGTGGCCGACGAGCTGGGGGCCACCAAGATTGCGCTGGGCCACCACCGTGACGACATGTTGCAAACGTTTTTTCTCAACATGTTCTTTGGCGGCAAGCTCAAAAGCATGCCCCCCAAACTGGTGAGTGACGATGGCCGCCACATGGTGATCCGTCCGCTAGCCAATGTGGCCGAAAAAGACCTCACCCGCTGGGCCGAGCACCGCGCCTTTCCCATCATCCCCTGCACCCTGTGCGGCAGCCAGGAAAACTTGCAACGCAAGCAGGTTGGCCATATGCTGAGGGAATGGGACAAGAAGTTTCCCGGACGGATTGAGAGCATGTTCAGCGCGCTGCACAACGTCGTACCTTCGCACCTGATGGACGGTGCGCGGCATGACTTCAAAAACCTGCAAACCACGGGCGTCGCCAGTGACGACGGCGACAAGGCCTTCGATGAGGAAACATTCAGCGCGGCCACCCTGCCCGGTTTACAGGTCGTTGCGCTTTAACCCAACCAAGGCCGGCTCACGAGCATGAAGCGCCTGCTTTTTGTCCTCTCACTGATGCTCTGGCTCACGGGCTGCGGCAGTATGCGGGTGATTGATACCCAGGTGCTGGCCATTTCCACCCTGCCTGCCAACGCACCGCCGATGACAGGGGTGCGCTACCGCTTTGAGCACCTGCCTTCCCAGGCCCTGCAAGCGGGCGTGGAGGGGACCGAAGCGCTGGCCCAGGCGGCATTGGCGCGCGTGGGCCTGACGCGCGACGACGCCGCTGCGACCCATAGCGTGTTGCTGGGCATGAGCGTACAGCCCTATATGAGCGACAACGGCAGCTACCCTTGGTATGGCGTGGCTCGACCCCGAGGCTATGGCAGCATCATGCTGGGCGGCGGCTCCTGGGGGCCGGGCATGGGTTACGGCATGGGTATGCGTTATCCACTCATCAGCAGCGGCTACCGCCACGAGGTAAGCCTCTTGCTGCGGGATTTGCGTAACAGTCAAGTGGTGTATGAAACCCGTGCCCTGCATGATGGCCCCTGGTCGGACACGCGCAATATCCTGCCCGTGCTGCTGGATGCGGCCTTGAAAGACTTCCCGAACCCGCCCCCTGGGCCGCGCAAGGTCAACATCGAAATTCCGCGCTAAGAAGAAAAAACGGAACAAGGCCGAACGCAACCCTTACAGGCCCACCGCGGGGAGGACACGTCAGGTTGGCTATTCGCCCTCGGGCACCCTATCACCATCAAAAAATCCACGACGGGGCGTCAGGTCACGACACTGAAGCTGGAGGCACTGGTCGGCAACCGCCGAAGGTCGAGGTCACCAGGTCAAGGCGCTAAACGCCGGGGTACTGGCTGCCCACCCAATACGGATCACTTGGACCTAACAAACTTCCCGATCAACGCCATCAAAGGTACTCCCACGATGGCGACACTGACGGCCCAGTGCGCCTCGATGTGCGCCGTGTAGACGGCACCCCCTATGGAAGCAAGCGTCATGACAGCGCCCAGCACCTTACCGCCGATGGTGTCCCACACCTCAGCCCGCAATGCTTTACTTTCAATCACAATGCGATGAGCCTGCTCTTTCTCAACCATCGCCATAATGCGCTCAGCCCCGTTAGGGATGATGTTGTTGAATTGTTGAAGCGCCCCAGGCGGAGGCAGTGGACCAGACCAGTTGGCAGACAGCCTCTGCTGGCTGTTTGGCTGATTAGATTGCTTCTGTGTAGAAAGCGCTGGAGAGGTCTTTTTTGTGGCCATTCTCGCGATGGATTACAGTTTTGAAGCCTCTACCCACGCGCACAACGTCACCACGGATACGCTCAACATCAGACCCTGCGAGGTGCAAATAAACATGTCGGCTTTCGATTTCTGCGGGCAACGCCACGCCACTCAGGAAGGCCCCAAGGAAGGAACGTTTGCGACGGGTGTTTTCTACAGGGCGACTCATAGCTTGTGGCTCATTATAGCACAGCCCCCGATTCCGACGCCTCTGCGGACTTGAGTTGTCAACAATCGTGTTAAAAACCCAGCACAAACCCGCTGATGCGATGCGAGCGAAGCCAAGACAATAGCGGCATGAAGCAAAACGACCTTGGCCTGGATCTGAGCACACGACGCCCGCGCAAGGTCAACATCGAAATTCCGCGCTAACATCACATGAACTCTCCCGCCCTTGCGCCCGCACACCAGATCCGTGAAGACGAGATGGAGTTCACCGCCATCCGTGCCCAGGGAGCGGGCGGACAAAACGTCAACAAGGTCTCCAGCGCCATTCACCTGCGCTACGACATCCCCGCATCAAGCCTGCCCGATGCCATCAAGGAACGCCTGCTGGCCTTGAGAGACCAGCGCATCACGTCAGATGGCGTGGTTGTGATCAAGGCGCAAACCACCCGCAGCCAGGAGCAAAACCGGCTCGATGCCATAGAGCGCCTGCAAGCCCTGGTGGACAGCGTGGCCACCCCGTCCAAGCCGCGCAAAGCCACCAAGCCCACGAAAAGCTCTCAGCGCAAGCGGCTGGAAGTCAAGGCGACGCGGGGAGAGGTGAAGAAGCTACGCGGACGGGTGTCAGGTGAATCCTGAAAACCTGCGAGACAGACCCATCCACGTTCGCTTAAGGCATCGCAGGCTGTCCTCAAATTTTGGGGGCTACGACTTTTGCTTTGCTATTTAGTTTTGCCAACTGCCCAATGATGTCCGTTGCTTGCCCGCCACAGGCGGCACACCATTCGACCAGTAACAAAACCTCCACATACGCTTCACCACGCTCGATCTTTGACACAAAGGACTGGCCGAGTTTCAAACGCTCTGCAAGTTGTACCTGGGTCAAGCCCGCCGCCTGTCGCAATTGGGTCAATTGCGCTTGCAGCACTTGGTAGCGGGGGTCATGAATCGAGATGGGCACCCATCGATGCTCTAGTCCAAACCAGAATAGTCCAATTAAAACTATTTCTGGCATACTTCACAAAGGTGCTGGTGGTATAGCCAATGCCTACAACCAAGACCTATCAACATTCAGGAACAGGAAAATCATGAAACTCTCTCAGCTCGTCATTGCCGCCGCCATCACTGCCGTATCAATTTCTGCCCAAGCTCAGTCTGGTACCGCTGGAGGCAAAGGTCTTTATGGGGAAATTGGCTACACGAGTCTTAACTAGTCGCCCCTGAGAAACCCAATGAACTCAGCATCCATGCGGGTTAGCGAGGCATTTCCGGCATAAATATTGCGTGGATTTAGAGCATAAAAGC
>JAYVPU010000198.1:0-5159 GCA_043757205.1 Comamonadaceae bacterium
GCGGTAATGACTTCGCCCGGGCGCATTTCTGTGCGTGTCAGCGATTCTTCAAATAGGGCGGCAAATGATTCAGACATTTTGTTTGTGGTGTTTAACCACGGGTTAAGTTTTTGAACCACACAGCCAAGCGCAAAGAGGGCGCGAAGGGAGCCGTGTGGGCCGGTTAGCTTTTCAGGTTGACCCGAAAGGCTGCTTGTCCTGCCACCAGTTCAACACCATATCAATCGACTTTTCAATCGAGAGGTCTGAGTTGTCCAGTAGCAAGGCATCTTGTGCGGGCATGAGAGGTGCAACAGCGCGGGAGGAATCCCGGGCGTCGCGTGCTTCCAAGTCCGCGCAAAGAGTGTCGATTGTAGTCGAAATTCCCTTTGAAATCAACTGCTTATAGCGTCGCTCGGCCCGATGCTGGGCACTGGCCGTGAGAAACACCTTGAGTGGTGCCGCGGGGAAGATGACCGTGCCCATGTCGCGACCGTCGGCGACCAGGCCAGGCAGTTGGCAAAAGCTGTGTTGCAGGGCCACCAAAGCGGTGCGCACGGCGGGCAGGGCGGACACCTTGGAGGCGTTCATACCACCTTCTTCGCTGCGAATGGCATCGCTCACGTCTTCGCCATCCAGCAGGATTTGTTCACCGACAAAACGCACGGGCAGACGTTGTGCCAGCGCGGCAATGGCTTGCTCAGACTGGGGCTCCAGCGTCAGACCGGTGCGTAGCGCAGCCAGTGCTGTCACTCGGTAGAGCGCGCCGGAGTCCAGTAAGTGGTAGCCCAGGTGCAGGGCGATTTGTGCGGCCAGCGTGCCCTTGCCGGAGGCGGTCGGGCCATCAATGCAGATGACCGGGATGGCGTCAGCAACGGCCTGTGTGACCGAGAACAGAACCTCGAAGTAGTCGGGAAAGGTTTTGGCCACGCACTTCGGATCGAGAATGCGAACCGGTAGCTGTGCAGGGTTGAAGGCGGCCAGAGAAAAGCACATGGCCACGCGGTGGTCGTCGTAGGTGTGGACGCTGGCGGGTTTCCAGTCGGCGATTGTGGCTGGCGGCGTGACGCGGATGAAGTCGACCCCTTCTTCAACGGTGGCACCGAGTTTACGCAGCTCACAGGCCATGGCGGCGATGCGGTCGGTTTCTTTGACGCGCCAACTGGCGATGTTGCGTAGTGTGGTGGTGCCGTTGGCGTACAGGGCCATGACGGCCAGGGTCATGGCGGCGTCGGGGATGTGGTTGCAGTCCAGGTCAATGGCTTGAAGTGGCCAACTGCCACGGGAAATTTCCAGCCAGTTGGGACCGCTGGTGATCTGGGCCCCCATTTGCAGGGCGGCATCTACAAAACGGATGTCACCCTGGATGGAGTCTGCACCAACCCCCCTAATTTTGATACATTTATGGCTTGAGGAGCCCGTAGCAAGAGCACCAAGTGCTATGAAATAGCTAGCAGATGAAGCGTCGGCTTCGACATGAATTGTGCCGGGGGAGTGGTAGCGACTGCCTGCCGGAATGGTGAAGCGTGCCCAGCCATCTCGTTGCACCTCAATGCCAAAGCGCGCCAGTAAATTGAGGGTGATCTCGATATAGGGCTTGGAGATCAACTCGCCGACCACGTCGATCACGATGTCGCGCGTGGCGACCAGAGGCAGGGCCATCAGCAAGGCGGTCAAGAACTGGCTGGAGACGTCACCCCGCACTGGAATAGCTTGATCCAGCCGCAGTGTGGGTTGGCCAATGCGCAACGGCGGGTAGCCGTCTTGGCCCAAGTAGTCAATCTGGCAGCCGAGTTGGCGCAGCGCATCGACCAAGTCACCGATGGGGCGCTCATGCATGCGCGGCACGCCACTCAACTCATAGTCCCCGCCCAACACAGCCAGCGCTGCCGTGAGCGGGCGCATAGCCGTGCCTGCATTGCCCATGAAGAGTTTGATCACGGCGGCTTTGGGTGACTGTTCGCCTAGCCCATCAATGATGACGGTCGAGCCGTTTTGTTGAATGCCGCAGCCGAGCTGGCGCAGGGCGTCGAGCATGACACGCGTGTCGTCCGAATCCAGCAGGTCGTGAACGGTGGTGGCGCCCTGGCTCAGGGCGGAGAGCAGCAAGACCCGGTTGGAGATGCTTTTGGAGCCTGGCAGGACGACGCTGCCGTGTGCCCCCGCCAGAGGGGGGAGGTCAAGAAATTCGGTGGAAAACATTATTCTTCAAGCTGGTTCATGCGCCATTGGCTTCGGGTGTTGCTGGCTTGCGCAATCAATCCTTCTATGTTCTGGCCATTGCTCTTGGCAAGCATGAGTTCGAATGCCTTTAAATGGTTCCGAAAAATTTTGGACTGACTCAGCAGTTCTTCACGGTTGGAAAGCAGGATGTCGCGCCAAACTCGCGGGTCGCTGGCGGCAATGCGGGTGAAATCGCGAAACCCAGGGCCTGCGAGGGATAGAAATTCTTGGCTCTGGGCTTGGCCTGAAATGGCGTTCATGAGTGCGAAAGCAATCAGGTGCGGCAAATGGCTCACGGCCGCAAAGGCAGCATCGTGCGCCTCGGGCGACATTTGTTGGACACGACACCCCAGTGCCGTCCAGACATTAACCGCCATCTGGAGTTGTTTGGTCTGGGTGTGTTCAATGGGTGTGAGGATGACTTGCTTGCCGACATAAAGATCAGCGTCGGCGTGATCGACACCGGCCACTTCCTTACCCGTAATGGGATGCGCTGGCACGAACGACCCCAGATGCTCACGCAAGACGAGTCGGCCCGCCTCGACCACGTCGCGTTTGGTTGATCCGACATCCATGACCAGCATCTGTGGCGTGATCAAGTGTTTGATCGCTTTTAAAGTCGCTTCGGTCGCCGCAACCGGGACTGCAATCAAAACGATGTCGGCCCCAGCGACAGCCAGCAGGGCAGAAGGGGCCTCGACGTCAATCACGCCGAGCTTGCGTGCCCGCTCGGTGGTGGAGGGGGACTTGCTGTAGCCCACGACTGTTTTAACCAATCCCGCCCGTTTGAGGGCCAGCGCAAACGACCCGCCCATCAGGCCGCAGCCAATCAATCCAAGTTGCTCAAACATGATGTTTTATTCACCCACTGGGTAGGTGCCCAGAACTTTGTAAAACGCGCACAGGCTTTTTAGCTCTTGAAGTGCCGCTTTGACGTGGTCCTGCGATGGATGCCCCTGGATATCAATGTAGAAGTAGTAATCCCACTGCCCGGAACGCGCCGGGCGGGATTCAAAACGTGTCATGGATACGCCGTGTTTTTTGAGAGGTACCAGCAGGTCATGCACCGCGCCAGGGCGATTGGGTACTGAGACGATCAAGCTGACGCAGTCTTGACCAGAAGCCGCAGGTGCGGGCAGGGTTTGCGGCAGACAGACCACGGCAAAACGGGTACGGTTGAAGGCGTCGTCCTGAATGGCATGTGAGGCAATGTGCAGACCAAACTCAGACCCAGCTCGTTCGCTGGCGATGGCGGCCCAGGCGGGGTTGGTGGCGGCCAGGCGCGCACCCTCTGCGTTGCTGGAAGCCGCGTTGCGCTGGGCGTTGGGCAGGTGGGCGTTGAGCCAGTTCTGGCACTGGGCCAGGGCTTGGGGGTGAGCGTAAACCGCTTCGATGCCTTCGAGCGAATTGCTGAGCCGCAACAGGTTGTGACGCACCAGCAGGCTGGTTTCACCGATGACGTGCAAGGGTGTGGTCAGGAGCAGATCCAGCGAGCGGGAGATCACACCCTCGGTGGAGTTCTCCATCGGCACCACACCAAATTCGGCACTGCCGGCTGCGGTTGCGCGAAACACCTCATCCAGGTTGCTGCACGGCATGCGCTCAATGCTTGAGCCAAAAAACTGCAAGGCGGCCTGCTCGCTGAACGTTCCGTTAGGCCCCAGGTAAGCGACGCGTTGATTGGCTTCCAAGGCCCGACAAGCCGACATGACTTCACGCCAGATGGTGGCAATGCTGCCCGGTTTGAGGGGGCCAGGATTGGTGGATTGCAAGTGTTGAATGACTTGGGTTTCCCGGTCTGGCCTGAACACTGCGGAGCCTTCGATACGTTTGATCTCGCCCACCTCATGGGCCAGCGCCGCACGGCGGTTGATCAAGGTCAGCAAGTCTTGGTCAAGCGCGTCAATTTGGATGCGCAGGTCGGATAAGGATTTAGTCATCGGTTTGCGGGGTGTTGTCAGCTTGGGCTGCGTTCAAATTCTTGCATATAGGCCACCAGCGCCTGCACGCCTTGGAGTGGCATGGCGTTGTACAGGCTGGCGCGCATGCCGCCGACCGACTTGTGCCCCTTGAGTTGGAGCAGGCCATGCGCACGCGCACCCGCCAAGAAGGCATCGTTGCGGGTTTCATCGCGCAGGAAAAATGGCACGTTCATGCGGGAGCGGCAATCTGGGGCGACGCGGTTGATGTAGAGGCTTGACTGGTCAATGGTCTCGTACAGCAGTTTGGCTTTGCCGATATTGCGTGCTTCCATTGCTGCGATACCACCCTGGGCTTTGAGCCATTTGAAGGTCAGGCCGGCCATGTAGATGGCGTAGGTGGGTGGAGTGTTGTACATCGACTGGTGGTCGGCCACGATGCGGTAGTCAAAGGCACTGGGGCAAGCGGGCAGGGCGTGGCCGAGCAGGTCGTCACGCACCACCACCAGCGTCAGTCCGGCTGGGCCGATATTTTTTTGCGCACCGCCGAAAGCTGCACCCACCCGTGACCAGTCCACGGGGCGGGACGCCACCTGGGATGAAAAGTCGATGATCAGCGGTGCCTGGCAACCCAGGGCCTTGAGGTCGGGGAGTGCATGAAACTCCACGCCGTGGATGGTCTCGTTGGAGCACAGGTGCACGTAGCGGGCGTCTGCGCTGAGCTGCCAACTTTCGGGGGCGGGCAGCCGGGTATGTCCGTCAGCCTCGCTGCTGGCCGCGATGTTCACGGTGCAGTATTTGCGCGCTTCCTTTTGCGACTTCTGGCTCCAACTGCCGGTAACGACATAGTCGGATTTTCCTCCGCGAGAAAGGTTAAGCGGCACGATGGCGTTTTCTGCCAGACCACCGCCTTGCATGAAGAGGATGTGAAACGCTTTGGGGATCGCCAGCAGTTCACGCAGATCAGCCTGAGCCTGCTCGTAGATGGCGATGAACTCTTTGGATCGATGGCTCATCTCCATCACACTCATGCCACTG
>JAYVPU010000199.1:0-5136 GCA_043757205.1 Comamonadaceae bacterium
GCACTTTCATCGGCATAGCCCAAAGCCATGCCGCAGACCAGCATTTCGTCCGGGCCAGCGCCGATGAGCGGCAGAATGATTTTCGAGAACCCATTCCAAGCGGCTTGCGGGCAGGTATGCAAGCCACGCGCACGCGGTGCCAGCATGAGGTTTTGCAAGAACATGCCGTAGTCCATCAGCGAGCCCCGGCCCATCACCCGGTCTATCGTGAACATGAGCCCGATTGGGGCGTCAAATAACTGAAAGTTGCGCTGATGCTGGGCGTGCATCTTTTCTTTCTCGCCTTTTTCAATGCCCAGGAGCCCATACAGGCTCCAGCCGTTTTCACGGCGGCGGTCGATAAAGGGGCTCACCCACTTCTGAGGGTAGTAATCGTATTCTTCCCGGTAGTCAGCGGCCAAGGCTGGGTTGGCGCGCAGGGCATCGTGGGCGGCGCAGACTTGGGTCACCAGCGCATCCCGCGTGGCTCCTTGCAAGACATAGACCTGCCAGGGCTGGGTGTTGGTGCCTGAGGGGGCACGGCTGGCCAGTTGGATCAGCTCGGTGATTAGTGCACGTGGCACCGGTTGCTGGTTGAAGGCACGGATGGAGGTGCGCGAGTTGATGGCTTCATCGACGGACATAGGTGTAGTCATGCGGGTGTTTACTTGATTGGGTTGTTGCACCTGATTTTGCCAGTCCATGCGAGCGACCCGATTCAGTCTCAAATTTAGATGGCCCGCCCTATTTTGTTGCATCGCAACAAAAATGGCTTGCAATCTGGCTCGACGTCTTTACAATGCGATTTATGTTGCGATGCAGCATTATTGTTAATCTACCCCTAAGGAGTTTGAAATGTTGACTGTTGAGCAAGTGATGGCCGCCCACAAAGCGAATGTCGAAACCCTGTTTGGTCTGACCAACACCGCCTTTGAAGGCGTCGAGAAATTGGTTGAACTGAACCTGAGCGCCTCACGCGCGACCCTGTCAGATGTGGCCAACCAGACCACCTCGGCCCTGAGCATTAAAGATGCGCAAGAGCTGCTGACATTGCAATCGAATCTGTTTCAGCCCCTCGCTGAAAAAACGGCCGCTTACAGCCGCCACCTGTATGACATTGCCAATGGCACCACCGCTGAATTCACCAAAGCCGTTGAAGCTCAAGCCAGCGAAGCTCAGAAAAAAATTCAGGGTTTGGTGGAAAGCACCTCTTTGAACGCACCCGCTGGCTCTGACACCGCTGTGACGGCCATGAAAAGCGCCGTGGCTGCTGCCAGCAACGCGATGGAGTCGGTTCAAAAGTCGGTGAAGCAAGCCACTGAATTGATGGAATCCAACTTCAAAGCGGTCACGTCTAATGTCGCTAACGCAGCCAAGCCTGCTGCCAAGAAGCGTTAAACAATATACAGAGTGCAATCAAGGGGAAACCCTTATATAATTCACTTACTCAGAAATCACTGATTTCTACCGGTTGTCTCCTCGGGTCTTTTCGTAACCTTCGGGTTCAGAGATCCTTCAAGGCCCCGTCTCAGGACGGGGCCTTTTTTTATTTGCTTGCAGTCTCTATGGCGGCTTTGAGTTGCGGCATGAGCGCCAGCATGGCCGCTCGGCCTGCCTGAATCGCCCGTCGTCTGGCTCCAAAATCGGCACTGGAAATGCTGTTGAGCGCGGGGCGAACCACCATATCGGCATCCTTCAACTCCAGCGTGTTGATGCTCTTACCCATGATAGTGAAGGTTTGCATCAGTATTTGGAGCGTATCGCCTGCCGGATTGGCTTCTGGTGCGCTCGATATATCCACCGCGATCACCAACTCCGCACCCATCTGGCGGGCATAGCGCACGGGTACCGGTGAGACCAGGCCACCATCCACATACTCCCGCCCGGCAATGCGAACGGGCTGGAAGACGGCTGGCACCGCACTCGAAGCCCGAACCGCTGTCGCCGTATCGCCGCGCTGGAACAAAACCCCCACACCGCTATTGAGATCGGTCGCCACAATACCCAGTGGCAAATTCATGTCTTCAATCAGGCGACCACTGACCGTTGTCTGAACGTAACGCGCCAAGGCTTCGCCCCTGAGCATGCCCCGGCTGAAGATGGGCAGCGTCCAATCCGCAAAGGTGGCCTCGTCCATGGATTCGGCCAGTTGTTGCAACTGAGTCGGCGACTTGCCACTGGCGTACAAAGCAGCGACGAGACTGCCCGCCGAGGTTCCCGTCACCAAAGCCGGTCGTATGCCTGCCTCCTCCAAGACTTGGATAACCCCAATATGGGCGAACCCACGAGCCGCCCCGCCACCGAGGGCGAGCCCGATTTTTGGAAGCCTTTTGGGTACAGGCGTGCCACTGGAGATCGGCCTGTCGGGCGGTGTACTCCCCGGCGGCGAAGCACAGCCATTCAGAAGACCCAAGCTCAATGCGATCACCGACACAGTCCACTTGAAAGTGGATGCGGTATGATTCTTATAATTGCGAATGATTCTTGTTTGATTTATCATTTATCCAAATTATCTAAAAGGTTGACCGACATGAACAAATTTTCCATCTCACTGCTTACAGGCGCTTTGATGGCGGGCGGAGCAGTCCTCGCACAAACAGTGGAGCAAGCACCGGCGAAAACACCCGAAAAGACACTCAACATTTACTCCGCCCGGCATTACCCCTCGGATGAAGCCTTGTACAGCACCTTCACCAAGACAACCGGCATCACGATCAACCGCGTGGACGCCGATGATGCAGGCATTCTCGCGCGTCTTAAAGCCGAAGGCAGCGCCTCACCGGCTGACGTCATTTTGCTGGTCGATGCCTCCCGCCTCTGGCGCGGCGAGATTGAGGGTCTGTTTCAACCAGTCAAATCCAGTTTTTTGAAAAACAGCATTCCAGAGCAGTTGCGTAGCAAGCCCGCTGTGGACGGGAACTCATCCTGGTTCGGGTTCTCCACCCGCGCGCGCGTCATCGTGTACGACAAATTGAAAATCAAAAGAGAAGATGTTGATACTTACGAGGAACTGGGTGAGCCCAAAAATGCGGGGAAACTTTGTATCCGCTCCGGCTCACACCCCTACAACCTGTCGCTGTTTGGTGCCATGCTGGAGCACGTGGGTGAACAAAAAACACAAGTTTGGCTCCAAGGCATGGTCAACAATATGGCGCGCGCGCCCAAGGGCGGCGACACGGATCAGATCAAGGGCGTGGCCTCGGGCGAGTGCGGCATTGCGGTCACCAACACCTATTACATGGCCCGCATTCTGAGGTCTGATAAGCCTGAAGACAAAGCTGTCGCAGACCGGGTCAGCGTGGTTTTCCCTAACCAGAATTCATGGGGAACCCATGTCAACATTGCTGGCGGAGCGATGGCGAAAAATGCCAAAAACCCAGCCAACGCCATCGAGTTCTTAGAGTACTTGGCCAGCCCCGCCGCCCAAGAGCACTTTGCCAACGGCAACAACGAATGGCCCATCGCCAAAGGTGTCGCCATCAGCAACCCGGCCCTGCAAGCCATGTCTGGCGGCAATTTCAAAAGAGAGAGCATGCCGGTCAGCGTGATCGGCATGAACCAGATCAAGGTCCAGCAAATGCTGGACCGGGTTGGATTCCGCTAAGCCCCTGGGCTAGATCGTCGCAGCTTCTTCCGGCTTGGGCTTGCCCTCTTTTTTGGGCAGCGGTTGGATGTCCAGCAAGACCTCGGTCTTGCTCTCGTCACGGTCGTCCAACTCAACGGTGAGGCGACCGCCTTCCTTCAAGCGACCAAACAACAACTCATCGGCCAGGGCGCGACGGATCGTATCCTGGATCAAGCGCTGCATGGGTCGTGCACCCATGAGCGGGTCAAAACCCTTCTTGGCCAGGTGCTTGCGCAATTTATCGGTGAAGGTGACCTCCACTTTTTTCTCGGTCAGCTGCGTCTCAAGCTGTAGCAAGAATTTATCCACCACGCGCAAGATGACATTCTCATCCAGCGCCTTGAAGCTGACGATGGCATCCAGCCGGTTGCGGAATTCCGGCGTGAACAGGCGCTTGATGTCACCCATCTCATCCCCGGCTTGACGCGGGTTGGTGAAGCCAATGGTGGCTTTGTTCATGGTCTCCGCACCCGCATTGGTCGTCATGATGATGATGTTGCGGAAGTCGGCCTTGCGCCCATTGTTGTCAGTCAAAGTGCCGTGATCCATGACCTGGAGCAGCACATTGAAGATGTCAGGGTGGGCTTTTTCAATCTCATCAAAGAGCAACACGGCATGTGGCTTCTTGGTGATGGCCTCCGTCAACAGGCCACCTTGATCAAAACCGACGTAGCCCGGAGGCGCACCAATCAGGCGGCTGACCGCGTGGCGCTCCATGTACTCGGACATGTCAAAGCGAATCAGATCAATGCCCATGATGTAGGCAAGCTGCTTGGCCGCCTCGGTCTTGCCCACACCTGTGGGGCCGCTGAACAAGAAGGAGCCGATGGGTTTGTCCGCCTTGCCCAAGCCTGAACGCGCCATCTTGACGGCCGAGGCCAGCATATCGACGGCCTGATCCTGACCAAACACGACACTCTTCAAGTCGCGCTCCAGCGTTTGCAGCTTTCCACGGTCATCATTGGACACATTAGCAGGGGGAATACGGGCGATCTTGGCCACGATTTCCTCGACCTCGGTCTTGGTGATCGTTTTCTTGCGCTTGGAGGGCGGCAAGATGCGCTGTGCGGCCCCAGCCTCATCAATCACGTCAATGGCCTTGTCCGGCAGATGACGGTCATTGATGTACTTGGCACTCAACTCAGCTGCCGCTTGCAGCGCAGCCACGGCGTATTTGACGTTGTGATGCTCCTCAAAGCGCGACTTCAAGCCTTTGAGAATCTCCACCGTCTGCTCCACCGTGGGCTCAACCACATCAACCTTCTGGAAGCGACGTGAGAGCGCGGCATCTTTCTCAAAAATGCCACGGTATTCCGTGAACGTGGTTGCACCAATGCACTTGAGCTGACCATTGGACAGCGCTGGCTTGAGCAGGTTCGATGCGTCCAGCGTACCGCCTGACGCGGCCCCGGCCCCAATCAGGGTGTGAATTTCGTCGATGAACAAAATGGCATTGGGTTTGTCTTTGAGCGATTTGATCACCCCTTTGAGCCGCTGCTCAAAGTCGCCCCGGTACTTGGTGCCTGCCAGCA
>JAYVPU010000200.1:0-19921 GCA_043757205.1 Comamonadaceae bacterium
GGGATTTCTAATGGTATCCATTAGAAATCCACCCAGTCGGCTCAGGGCTGGGTGCCACTCATGATCCCACCGTCGGGGCTAATGGACAATCTCGGATTATTGATGAAGGACTTTTACCTCGCAATTGCACCTATGGCTTGGTTAGCTATTGTTGGCGGCTCAATGTTGGACCAATCCAAGCCGGTGGCGTGATTACCCCACCTGGTGAGTGGAGTTATGGACCCGTTCAATTGCTGACAAGGGGGAAAGCTGCGGTGAATAGTTACGCCTGTCCTGCAAACAGCACCTTGTCTGATTCCTCATGCGCATGCAATACGGGCTACCAAGAAAATGCACAACACAATGCCTGCGAAGCAGTAAAACCCCTCGCGCTCACCCTCCCAGCAGCCCTGCCGAAATCCGCCCCTCGGGCACTGGCGGCAGCACAACGGCGGTGTTGACAGCCACCGTCACCAAAGGCGGACAACCGCAAGCGGGGGTGGGGGTGTCGCTGTCCAGCACGGTGGACTTCACCTCGGGCGGGCACACCGCCGGGCACAGCACCCCACGCCCCAGCCTCGTGGGCAATGGCATCACCGCTGTCACCGACAGCCGGGGCGAAGCCAAATTCAACGTTGCCGCACCCGCAACAGCGGGCACGCATAGCGTCAAGGCAGAATGCCAAGGCTGTTCGATTCCGGCGGTGCAGAACATCACGGTCAAGGTTCCAGATTTGGTGGAACTCACTGCCGACACACAGCAACCGGCCAGCTACATATTGGTCGGCAACACAGGCTATCCGGGTCAAAACCATGTAGGCAATCACTGGTTTACCTCTTCATCAGTCAATGGGCTTAATCAAGTCATCGAAGTTATGCGCGACAGTGGTTGGGGTCAGGTTGGCATCAACGACGGCAATCTGGAGTGGGGCGGCTTGTTTGACATCAAGGGCAACTGGGCACCCTCGCACGAGAGTCACCGCGCGGGCAATGAGGTGGACATCAGTTTTTCCCGGCCCAAGCCGCCAAGCAGCAAGCAAAAGAAGACCACCTACGACAAACTTTGCGAGAAAGGCAACACGGCATTGGACGTGCAAACCCTGTGGCACAAAGACGATGGATTTCAGGAGCATTACCACCTGTACCTGGACGGCACAGGCTTGCGCAAAGACGCTGGTGGTAAATGCTGCACCCAAGTCAAGCAAGCCAAGAAAGACAAGCTGGGACAACCCGTTCTGAACGCCGGCAAGCCCGTCATGGTTACCGCCTGCGAATAGGACTTGCCTCAAGCATTGAAAGAATCACCATGAAACTCACCCCCAATTTCACAGCCGCAGTGTCTGCAACCCACTTTTTGCGTTTGCGCCTCATTGGCCTGTGCATCGCCAGTTTGCTCTGCCTGAGCCCTGCTTTCGCACAAGCTCAGGACAGTGTGCGCTGGGACAGCCGCGCAAACAAATGGATTTACACGCTGTACAACCCCGATGGCAGCGGCGTGTACAAAGAAATCAGCTACACCCCGCGCAACCAGGTTGAGCCCAGCGTGTCAAGTAAAGTGCGCTCCGATAAAGAGGGCTTTGAATACCGCTACCTCATCGCCAACAAGCCACAGGCAAAGCTGCCCATCAACAACATCACGGTGCGGGTGCCTGCTTGGGGAGTCCTGCCAGTGCAACCCTACGTGTCGCAAGTGGGGCAAACATCAGCGCAAATAATTGCGCTATCACGCGCCGAAATTGCCAAAGAAAAAGCCTTTCTAAACAAAACGGTCTATGCCCCTCATACCTGGGAGCCCTTCGTCAACCTCAAGCGCCCAGAACGTGTCGTGTTCGGCTGGCTTGCCCGCTACATTGAAGCGCAGCCTAATTTCAGCGGGATAGAGCCCGGTCAGACGCAGGGCAGCTTTGCCGTATTGCGCCCTGAGCTGCCTGGCGTGGCCTTGATGAACATCAAGGGTGACACGGATGATTTGATGAACGCAGGCTCGCTGCCCAATAGCGGCCCGATTGCCGACCATGCCGCCGAGGTGAGAAGTCATGACTTTGTTGAAGTGCCCGTGCTGGTGCCCGCCATCATCGCGCCTCAACCCTACAACGCGGCGGAGCTGGCACGCCGCATCAAGGCGCATGTCAACACCTGGACGGTGCTCGAAGTCATCGAGCAGCCTTTGCTGGACACGTTGAATATCCAGCTTGACCGTTTGATCGCGATCCTTCAAGTCAACGACAAGGCCGGTGCCCGACAAGCCATCAACACCTTGTTGACGAGTTTGCTAAGCAAACACCCGGGCATGACACATCCCCAATTTGAAAACGATGCGGACGAGCACGACGCACAGCAGCTCCCGAACAAGATGAAAGTCAAGTCGCCGTCAGGCAAAGAAGCTTCACCAGCAGCCACGCCAGCACGGCCAGGTATTAACCGCATTGCAGTGTGTGCTTTGGGTATCGACCTGCGGTATTTGCTGGCACGTATGGATTGAGATATCTAGGGTTCTGGCGGTGCCGGTCTCGGGCGACGGATGTGCTCAGTCAGCAAGTTGCCGTCTTTGAAGGGCTAAAATCCGGCCTTCACTCACCCATCCGCTACACACCCTTTCCGAGGAAATCACCATGGCACTCGTTTCGATGCGCGAGCTGCTGGACCACGCGGCCGTCAACGGCTACGGCATTCCAGCTTTCAATGTCAACAATCTGGAGCAAGTCCAGGCTGTGATGGAGGCCGCTAAAGAGACCGGCGCGCCGGTCATTCTGCAAGCCAGTGCGGGGGCGCGCAAGTACGCGGGCGAGGGTTTTCTCAAGCACCTGATTCAAGCGGCGGTGGAGAGCTACCCCAACATCCCCGTCGTGATGCACCAAGACCACGGCCAGAGCCCGGACGTGTGCAAGAGCGCGATGGACCTGGGTTTCAGCTCGGTCATGATGGACGGCTCACTGATGGCCGACGGCAAGACCATTGCCGATTACGACTACAACGTGGACGTGACCAAAAAAGTGGTGGACATGGCGCACCGCCTGGGCATCACGGTCGAAGGCGAACTCGGCTGCCTGGGTTCACTGGAAACCATGCAAGGCGACAAAGAGGACGGCCACGGTACCGACGCCGTCATGACGCGCGAACAGCTCTTGACCGACCCCGAGCAGGCCGCCGATTTCGTCAAGCGCACCCACCTGGACGCGCTGGCCATTGCCATCGGCACCAGCCACGGCGCTTACAAATTCACGCGCAAGCCCACCGGCGATATTTTGGCCATCGACCGCATCATGGCGATCCACAAGCGCATTCCCAACACGCACCTGGTGATGCACGGCTCCAGCAGCGTGCCGCAAGATCTGTTGGCCATCATCCGCGAGTTTGGCGGCAACATGAAGGAAACCTACGGCGTGCCGGTGGAAGAAATTCAAAAAGCCATCCAGTTCGGCGTTCGCAAGATCAACATCGACACCGACATCCGCTTGGCCATGACGGCCGCCGTGCGCAAGTTCATGGCGCAAAACCCCGACAAGTTCGACGCGCGTGAGTGGCTCAAGCCCGCACGCGAAGCGGCCAAGGCCATTTGCAAAGAGCGCTATATTCAGTTCGGCTGCGAAGGCCAGG
The DNA here is from genome assembly GCA_043757205.1 of Comamonadaceae bacterium. GTDB lineage: Bacteria > Pseudomonadota > Gammaproteobacteria > Burkholderiales > Burkholderiaceae_C > CANCDA01. The sequence goes on from JAYVPU010000200.1 coordinate 3,576, forward strand.
GCGCCAAGATCAAGGGCGACAGCCTGCAAATTGTGGCCGCCCGATACGCCAAGGGTGAGCTGGCCCCAGTGGTCAACTAAAAGCAACTTGCGATAATCCAAGGCCCGGCGCGCTTGCCCCGGGCTTTTCTCATTTAATGCCCACCATGACCACTGCCCTGCACACCTCCGCCCTGACCTCCCTGCCACTTCTTGCGCGCGGCAAAGTACGCGACAACTACGCCGTGGGCGACGACCGCCTGCTGATGGTGGCCAGCGACCGCATCAGCGCCTTTGACGTCATCATGGGCGAGCCCATCCCCGGCAAGGGCGCGCTGCTGACGCAGATGGCGCTGTTCTGGTTTGACAAGCTCGGCCACATTTGCCCGAACCACCTGACGGGTGAAGCGCCCGAGAGCGTGGTGAGCCCGGCGGAAGTGGCGCAGGTCACAGGCCGCTCCATGCTGGTCAAGCGCCTCAAGCCGATTCCGGTGGAAGCGGTGGTGCGCGGCTACCTGGCTGGCAGCGGCTGGGCCGAATACCAGGCCAACCAGGCGGTCTGCGGCGTCCCATTGCCCGCCGGTTTGAAAAACGCCAGCAAGCTGCCTCAGCCCATCTACACCCCCGCCGCCAAGGCCGAGATGGGCGAGCATGACGAGAACATCACGTTCGAGAAAACGGTAGAGATGATCGGCATGGATCTGGCCACCCGCATTCGCGACATTTCCATAGCCATCTACAAGGCTGCCAGCGAAATCGCGCTCCAAAAAGGCATCATCATTGCCGACACCAAGTTCGAGTTCGGTCTGGACAAAGACGACACGCTGGTGCTGATGGACGAGGTGCTCACGCCCGATTCGTCACGCTACTGGCCGCTGGAGTCCTACAGCGAAGCCTTCGCCACGGGCAAAAACCCGCCCAGCTATGACAAACAGTTTCTGCGCGACTGGCTAGAGACCGCCACCGTCAACGGCCAACCCTGGAGCAAGACGCCCCCCGCGCCTGCGCTGCCGCAGGAAGTGATTGAAAACACGGCTGCCAAATACCAAGAGGCGTTGACGCGGTTGACGGCCTGAAACGGCCTCAGTCCTAACGAGTCAGCGAGATACGCTGACTCGTTATTGCGCCGTGAAGTCAATCTTCAGCGCTAAGCGTTTGTTCATCTCCATCTCGTCGGCAATCACCTTGGTGAACTCGGCCGAGGTTGACCCCACCGCCACAAAGCCTTGCTCTGAGAAATGACGTTTCACCTCCGGGTCTTGCAACGCCTTGGCCACTTCCCTTTGCATGCGCGTCACGTACGCGGAGGGTGTGCCCGCCGGGTACCACAGGCCGTACCAGGGGGTGTAGACAAAGCCGGGCAGGCCCGCCTCGCTCACGGTGGGCACATCGGGCAATTGGTCCCAGCGCACGGGGCCAGTGATGGCCAGCGCTTTAAGCTTGCCCGCCTTGATCATGGGCAGCAGCGCGGTGGCTGCACCAAAGCTCACCTCGATGCGTCCGGCCACCAGGTCGGTGATGACCTGACTCACACCTTTGTAGGGCACATGGGTCAGTTGGGTGCCAGCGCTGGCGTTGAACGACTCGGCGGCGAAATGCATGACGTTGCCAATGCCCGCCGAGCCATAGTTGTATTTGCCAGGGTGGGCCTTGGCGTCGGCGATGAACTCTTGCAGATTACGTGCGGGCACGCTGGGGTGCGCCGCCAGCACAAAGCCCACACTGCTGGCCACCAGCGTGATGGGTACAAAGTCTTTCACCGGGTGGTAGGGCAGCGACTTGCTCACCACCGGCAGGCTGGCGTGGCTGGATGAGGTGTTGAGCAGCGTGTAGCCGTCGGGCGCGGCCTTGGCCACCGCATCGGTGCCAATGGCCCCACCCGCGCCAACGCGGTTGTCGATGACAAAGTTCTGACCCAGTGTGGCGGCCATCTTTTGCCCCAGCGTGCGACCAATGAAGTCCATCGGCCCGCCCGCCGCGTAAGGCACCACCATGCGAATGGGGCGGTTCGGGTAATCGGCCTGGGCTTGCGGTGTGGATTGTGCGAGGGCTTGAGGGGCGTTGCCGAGCAGCAGCAGAGCGCACAGGCCGGCCCATGTTTTGGTTGGGGAAGGATGCATTTTTTTGTCTCCAAAATGGGGTGAGATGCATCTCAGTCCATTGACCGAGTGCTTCGGTTGTGAGCGAAGTTAGTTCAACATCATGCTTAAGCGGCGCCGATACGCCGACACCATCGCCGCCTGCGGGTCTTCTTGCACGGCGCTTTTACCGGCGATTTCGATACCGCTGGCGGTTTTGCCTGTGGCGTTCACATCGGTCTTGGGTTTGGGTGGGGTGAGCAATTCCAAAATGGCGATAAAGGTTTTGCGTGGGGCTTCATCGTCCCACTTCTTGTCGCGCATGATGATCTCCAGCAGCTCCTCCATCGCTGCTGTGTAGTCGCCCTGCGCCATGAGCACGCGGCTTTTGGCGAAGCGGGTGTCGAAGTCGCGTTTGTTGGCGGTGATGAGGGCGTCAAACTGCTCGATCTCCCACTGGCCACGCGGGTCGGTGGTGACGAAGCGCATGGCGTTGAGCCACTGGCGCAGCGCGGCAAAGCGCAGCGGCACGGGGATTTGCGCCAGGCCGGGCGCCAGGGCGGCGTCGGCCTCGTCCAACTGGCCGTTGCCCATCAAGACTTTGACGTAATCAAAGCGGATGTCGTCGTTGCCCGGTTGTGCGGTCAGGGCCTCGGCCAATCGCTCTTGGGCCGATGCCGTGTCGCCGGCCGCCAGCGCCTGCTCGGCCTCTTTCGCGTCGGCTTCGGCCAGCAAGGCGTCTTCAGACGGCAGGTGCTTGTCCAAAAACTCGCGCACCTTGCCCTCGGGCAGCGCGCCCATGAAGCCGTCCAGCGGTTTGCCGTCTTTCATCAAAATGCATGTCGGCAGGCTGCGGATGCCAAAGGCCTGGCTCAGCTCCTGCTGGGCATCGGAGTCGATTTTGACCAGGGTGAAACGCCCGGCGTAGTCGGCCTCCAGCTTTTCCAGCAGCGGCCCAAGCGCCTTGCACGGCGCGCACCATTCGGCCCAGAAATCGACCAACACAAAGGTGGAGAGGGAGGCCTGAATGACCTCGGCATCGAAATTTTCAGTGGTGACGTTGATCATTTGTAAAATTGGGGATGAACAAAATTCTTATTGGCGTTGTCATGGGCTCCAGCTCCGACTGGGACACCATGCAACAGGCAGTGCAGATTCTCCACCACTTTGGCGTCGCCCATGAGGCCAAAGTGCTGTCGGCGCACCGCATGCCTGACGATATGTTTGCCTATGCTGAAAGTGCGCGGGAGCGCGGCCTGCAAGCCATCATCGCTGGCGCAGGCGGCGCCGCGCATTTGCCGGGCATGCTGGCGGCCAAGACCACGGTGCCGGTGTTGGGTGTGCCGGTGGCCAGCAAACACCTCTCCGGCGTGGATTCGTTGCATAGCATTGTGCAAATGCCCAAGGGCGTGCCGGTGGCCACCTTTGCCATTGGCCCAGCGGGCGCGGCCAATGCGGCCCTGTTTGCGGTGGCCCAGTTGGCCAACCACGATGCCGCCCTGCGCGCCAAGCTGGACGCCTACCGTGTCGAGCAGACCGAAGTGGCCCGCAGCATGACTTTGCCGCCTGTCTTATGACCGCTTCTTTCCCTCGCGCTCAGGCCATCCTGCCCGGCTCCACCGTCAACGGCCAGCCCGCCACGCTGGGCGTGATGGGCGGCGGCCAGCTCGGACGCATGTTTGTGCAAGCCGCCTTGCGCATGGGCTACTTCACCGCCGTGCTCGACCCGGACGCTGCCAGCCCCGCTGGTTTGATCAGCCACCACCACATCCAGACCGATTATCTGGACGAGCAGGGCCTGGCCCAGCTGATGCAACGCTGCGCTGCCATCACCACCGAGTTTGAAAACGTGCCCGCCCCGGCGCTGGTCACCCTGGGCGCGCACCGCCCGGTGGCCCCGGGGGCCGACGCCGTGGCCATTGCACAAAACCGCGTGCTGGAGAAGGCGCATTTCGACCGCTGTGGCGTGGCCTGTGCGCCGTACGCGGTGATCGAGACCGCTGAGCAACTGGCCGCCGTGCCTGACTCGCTCTTTCCGGGCATCCTGAAGACCGCGCGCATGGGCTACGACGGCAAAGGCCAGATGCGCATCAAGACGCGGGCCGAACTGGCCACCGCCTGGGCCGAACTCAAGGGCGTGGCTTGCGTGCTGGAGAAAATGCTGCCGCTCAAGGCCGAGTGCTCGGTCATCGTGGCGCGCGGCTGGGACGGCACCCTGGTCAGCTTCCCCGTGCAGCTCAATCTGCACCGCGACGGCATCCTCGCCGTGACCGAGGTTTACGAAGGAAATCTGCCTGCAGCACTCGCAGAACGTGCACAAGCAGCTACCAAATCAATAGCAAATGATTTGCAGTATGTGGGCGTGATGTGCGTCGAATTCTTTGTGCTGGAAGACGACACCCTCATCGTCAACGAGATGGCCCCGCGCCCGCACAACAGCGGCCACTACACGCTGGACGCCTGCGACCAGTCGCAGTTCGACTTGCAAGTGCGCACCTTGACCGGTTTGCCGCTGGTGCCACCGCGCCCTTACTGCCCGGCCATCATGCTCAACCTGCTGGGTGACACCTGGCTGGCGTTTGATGATGCACCCCCGTGGGATAAAGTGCTGGCCCTGCCCGGCACCCACCTGCACCTGTACGGCAAGCTCAAGGCCAGCAAGGGTCGCAAGATGGGCCACCTCAACATCACTGGCACGACTGTGGCCGAAGTGCGCGCCACTGCGCTCAAAGCAGCGGAGTTGCTGGGGCTGGCACCGTTTTGAGATGATCCTCGACGGACACAACGCCCAGGCTATCGCCACCGCCGCGCAGGCCCTCCAAGCCGGTGAACTCGTCGGCTTGCCGACCGAGACCGTCTATGGCTTGGCCGCCGACGCCAGCAACCCGGCCGCTGTCGCCAAAATCTTTGCTGCCAAAGGTCGCCCGTCCGATCATCCGCTGATCGTGCATGTGGCCGACGCCTCGGGTGTGGCGCACTTTGCGAGTGAAATGCCCGCCTTTGCCGCGCAACTGATCCAGGCCTTCTGGCCCGGCCCACTCACGCTGATCCTGCCGCGCCGCCCCGAGGTCGGTGCGCAGGCCGCGGGCGGACAAGACTCCATCGGCCTGCGTTGCCCCTCGCACCCGGTCGCGCACGCGTTGCTGCTGGCTGCGCGTGCTTTAGGTGTGCACGGCGTGGCCGCACCCAGCGCGAATCAGTTTGGCCGCGTCAGCCCCACCACAGCCGCGCATGTGGAGGGCGAGTTCGGGGCTGATTTGTTGATCCTGGACGGCGGCGCGTGCGCGGTCGGCATCGAATCCACCCTTATCGACTGCACCCGGGGCGCGCCCGTGCTGCTGCGCCCCGGCAGCATCAGCCGGGCGCAAGTGCAACAGGTGTGCGGCATCAACCTGCTATCAAAAGAAGAGCTGCTTACACACGATATGCCTGCCCCTCGAGCCTCTGGCATGCTGGAATCGCACTACGCACCCAAGGCCAAGGTGCGCTTGATGGACGCAGCGGCCTTGCAGACGGCACTCGATTTGCTGGGCAGCAACCAGGGGCTAGGCTCTGTGGGTGGCGACACGCCGCTCGTCCCCATGATTGCCGTCTATGCACGCGTGCGCGTGCGTTGCGCGTCTCCCCTGGTGCTGTACCAGCAAATGCCCGTTAACGCCGTAGCTGTCGCGCAAGAGTTGTTCGCCGTGCTGCGCGAGCTGGACGGTCAGGGTGTCAAACTCATTTGGATCGAAACCCCGCCCGACACGCCTGAGTGGGAAGGTGTGCGAGATCGGCTACAGCGCGCAGCGGCTTGAGGTGCTCATGCGGTTTTGACTTTGGGTGAAATCAACGCGGAGACTAAGCCCGGCGGATTGGTATTGGTCCGCGCTCAAGCGCCGATCCCTTGGCTCGTGGTCTCTGCTGCGGCCAGCAATTTTTGAACTTTCAGGGCATCCCCAGCGCGGGCCGACTTGGCCACCCCCCCCATCAGCACCACGAAGACCGTTCGACCGGCGGATTGCATGCGCATCACCAGGCAGCGCCCTGCTGCGAGCGTGGTGCCGGTTTTGGACAGCAAAATATCCCAGCCGGGACGCCCGACCAAGCCGTTGGTGTTGTTAAAGGTGCGCAGGCGCCCATTGATCTGAATCGCGTCGGCCGTTTGTGTCGTGGCCTGGGTGATCGCAGGGTAAGCCATGGCGGCCTTGAGGATCAGCACCAGGTCTTCAGGGCTGGCCTGGTTGCGCGGGGACAGTCCGGTGGGTTCTTCAATCGTGGTGCTGCGCAAATTCAGCTGAACGATCTTTTTCTGCATGGCGAGATCAAAGGCCGCGCGTCCACCGCTGAAATTATTGGCCAGCGCCGCCGCCGCGCGGTTGTCGGAGGCCAGAAGGGCCAGTTCGACGAGCTTGCTGCGGGACAGTGAGCTGCCCACAGGGATGCCCGTTTTGATGCGCTCGCGGCTGTCCAAGTCGGCCTTTTTGATCTGTAGGGTCTCATCGGGGTTCTGGGCCAAATCCAACACCACCATGGCCGTCATCAGCTTGGTCACCGAGGCGATCGGGGCTGCAGTGGCGGCATTTTTATCCATCAAGACCTGACCGGTGCTTTCGTCCACCACCAGGACTTGTTTGGATTGCATCAAGCCGGATGACCAGACGACACAGCTACACCCAAGCAGCAGCAAAGCCGCAATTTTTTTGATCATGACGCGAGAACTCTCTCAGAAGAGCCCACCTGAAGAAGGCTCAGTTGAATTTAAGACTCTGCGGGCAGTGCCGAAGGGCCTTGGCGATGCGGGAGCCGGGTGGGCCTAGCCGACAGGGATGACAAGCCGTGATAACGGGTGATGGATGACCGCAAGCCCTGTGGCAGGGCGTCCGACGGCCAAATCTAGTTTAAAGGCGGGTGATGCACCTAGGGTACACGGTCAATATCGAACCCGGCTATGTGGTGTCGGCTTCCACACTGGCCTATGCAAAAGTGACTATCGCCAATGCCAAAGGCGAATTGTCAGGGGCAGGGGCTGCGAGCGGTAGTGCCAATATGACCGGTACCGGCTTCGGCGTCGGCTTCCGCACCATGCTGACGGGCAAACTGTATTTGCAAGGTGAATACGTGCAAACCAGCTATGACAAAAAGAGCGTGGCTACTGGCGTTGATGCCAAAGCGGACGTCGGCACCGCCTCCATCGGCGTTGGCTACAACTTCTAATCTCTTAGAAGCATCCCAAAAGCCCGCTGCGTGCGGGCTTTTTTGCGTCAAACCTCACTTTTAAATATAGATAGTCCAACGGCTCATAGGAGCAATCGAGTGTCAACAGATGCTCAGGTTTTTTATCTTTTCACTACAGGGAAATTCATGAACGTCAAAGTCAAGGCCTTGCTGGCCATCGTCGCCGTTAGCGCCTCCTCTTTTGCCCTAGCGCAAAACAAAAACTTCACCGGCTTTAGCGCGGGTGTGAATGTGAATTTAACCAATGTGACGGCTGACCATTCGGGTGCGCTTGTCGGTGCAACCGCAGTCAAGAACAGCAATGCCGTTTCAAATGCGAGCCTGCAAGGCCAGTATGGCTTTGGCATCAGCGACAAGTTTGTCGTGGGCTTGGGTGTGACAGGCATGAGTGACTTGACGGCTGAAACGGGCGGGACTGCCCGCACCAAGCTCAAGAACGTCTATTCGATCAATATCGAGCCCGGTTATGTGGTGTCGCCAGCCACGCTGATCTATGCAAAAGTGGCTTACGTCGGTGCCACGGCTGAGGTGACGGCGCCAGGGATTAGCGGCGGTACTGGCAATTTGAGCGGCACGGGGATCGGCTTCGGTTCTCGCTCCATGCTGACGAGCAAGCTCTACCTGCAAGCTGAATACGTGTATGCCAGCTTTGACAGAAAGAACATCATCACTGGCGTTGATGTCAAAGTGGACACCGGCACCCTCTCGATCGGCGTTGGCTACAACTTCTAATCGCTTAGAAGCACCCCAAAAGCCCGCTGCGCGCGGGCTTTTTTGCGTCCACAGCAGCGCCAGCAAGGGTATTCCCTTGTCGAGCAGCACAGACTGGTCGCTGGGCTGAACGGCGTTTTAGAATCAATTTTTTGGAAACCTTGACATGCAAACCGCCCAACAACTCATTAACGGCCAGTGGCTGGACGCCATCAACGGCAACGCTCGCATCGGCCAGGCCATCAACCCGGCCACCGGCGAGGTCGAGGCTTTGTTTGCCGACGGCGGTGTAGTCGAAGCGCAAGCTGCGGTGGCGGCCGCGCTGAATGCCTTTGAGACCAGCGCCTGGAAGCGCAGCCCACGCTTGCGCGCCGAGGTGCTGCTGGACTTTGCGACCCGGCTCGAAGCCCGCAAGGAGGACATCGCCGATTGGCTGGTCACGCTCAACGGCAAGCTGCGGCGTGAAGCACTGGGCGAGATTGGCGCGGGCATTTCCGAGCTGCGCTACTACGCCGGGCTGGCGCGCAACCTGTTTGGCCGCGTGCTGGAGGTGGAACCGGGTTGCTATTCGTCGCTGGACCGTGAGGCCGCGGGCGTGTGCGCCATCATCTTGCCGTGGAACGCACCGGTCACGCTGTTGGTGCGTTCGCTCGCGCCCGCACTGGCCGCAGGCTGCACCGTGGTCATCAAGCCCGCGCACCAGACGGCGCTGGTCAACAACATGGTGCTGGAATGCATGATGGGCGATGCCCGCGTGCCCGCCGGTGTCATCAACTCGGTGATCGAGACCGGCAACGAGGTCTCGCGCTTTTTGTGCGAGTCGCCCGATGTGGATGTGCTCAGCTTCACGGGTTCATCCGCCGTGGGCAAGCTGATTGCGCACAGCACGGCGCCGACCTTAAAGCGCCTGTCGCTGGAGCTGGGTGGCAAAGCGCCGGCCATTGTGTTTGGCGACGCCGACATGGACAAAACCATCGCCGGTGTGGTGGCCGGTGGCATGGTGATGGCGGGCCAGCAGTGCACCGCCGTCACGCGTGTGCTGGTGGAAGACGCGGCCTACGACAACTTTGCGACGCGGCTGACGCAGGCTTTGCAGGCCGTCAAGGTCGGCCCCGGCAATGACCCGGCTTCGCAGATGGGCTGCCTGATCGACCTACGCAACCGCGACCGCATCGACGGTTTGATGGACACGGCTGAATCCACGCAAAAAGTGTTGCTGCGCGGGCGCGTGGGCGGTGGTGCGCTGGCTCGCGGGGCCTTCATTTCGCCGAGTTTGGTGGAGGTGCAAGATCTCGCGTCAGACTTCATCCAGAAAGAACTGTTCGGCCCACTGCTGGTGATCGAGCGCTTCCAAAAAGAAGACGAAGTGGTAATGCGAGCCAACGCCACCCGCTTTGGTCTGGCCGCCAGTGTGTGGAGCACGGATGCGAAGAAAATTCGCCGCATCGCCGCCCAGTTGCGCAGCGGCACGGTGTGGTCCAACAGCCACAACCGTTTGTTTGCCGAGGCCGAGACCGGGGGCTTTAGAGACAGCGGCTACGGGCGCTTGCACGGTGCCGAGGGTCTCAACGACTTCTTGCAGACCAAGCACTTTTATTTCGAGACCAACGCATGAGCGAGTCTCTAACCAACATCAGCCACAGCAGCGCTCACCATGTGCTGGCGGGCCTGACCGAGTTGGGGTTGGACTACGTCTTCTCCAACTTCGGCACCGACCACGTCTCCATCATTGAAGAGCTGGCGCGCTGGGACAAAGAAGGCCGACCGCACCCCACGGTGCTGTTGTGTCCGCACGAAAACGTCGCCATCCACATGGCGGCGGGCTACGCCTTCATGACCGGGCGCGGCCAGGCCGTGATGGTGCATGTGGACGCGGGCACGGCCAACGCGGCCATGGGCATGCACAATATGTTTCGCACCCGCCTGCCTGTCCTGCTGATGGCGGGCAAGTCGCCCTTCACCCTGCGCGGCGAGCTGCCCGGCTCGCGCGACAACTATGTGCACTTTGTGCAAGACCCGTTTGACATCGCCAGCCTGGTGCGCCCCTACGTGAAGTGGGACTACTCGCTGCCCAGCGGCGTGATCGCCAAAGAGGTGCTGCGGCGCGGCCACGCCGTCATGCAAAGCGATCCGCCCGGCCCGGTGTACCTGACGCTGCCGCGCGAGGTGTTGGCCGAGGAGGTGGACGATTCAAAAGTGCGGGCTTTCAGCGCTGAGCGCTATGGCGCGGTGCTGGCCGGGGGCATTGACGCGGCGCGCGCGCAGGCGATCGCCGACCAATTGATGCGTGCCGAACAACCCATCGCCGTCACGTCTTATCTGGGGCGCAAGGCCGAGGCGGTGGCGGCGCTGGAAGACCTGGCCCTGCTGTGCGGCCTGCGCGTCTATGAGTTCAGCCCCAGCTATCTCAATATCTCGCGCAGCTCGCCTTGTTTTTCGGGCTTTGATGTGGGACCGGCCTTGGCCGGTGCGGATCTGGGCCTGCTGCTGGACGTGGACGTGCCCTGGCTGCCGAAGTTCGCGCAAGACAACCCGGCCACACGCTGGACCCACATCGACGTGGATACCATCAAAAAAGACTTTCCCATGTGGGGTTTTGCCACCGATATGCGGGTGCAGGCCGATTGCGCCGAAGTGTTGCGCCAAGTCGCGGCCTTGGTGCGCGCCCAGGTCGATGAGACTTTCCATGCCAAGGTGGCGGCACGCATTCACGGCTGGTCTGCAGCCAATCAAGCGCGTCAAAGCACCGTCGCCAAGGCGGCAGAAAATCCTGGAACCATGGGTGCCATTTCCCCCGCCTATCTGTGCGCCGCACTGGGCGCGGCCATCGCCCCGCAAGACATCGTGGTGAACGAAGCCATTCGCAACACCTTCGCCGTGCTGAATCAAATCCCGCGCACCCTCCCCCTCACGCTGATGGGCTGCGCCGGGGGCGGCTTGGGCTACAGCGGCGGCATGGCGCTTGGGGCCAAGCTGGCTTGTCCGCAAGCGCGGGTGATCCAGATCGTGGGCGATGGCGGCTTTCATTTCTCCACGCCCAGCTCGGTCTATGCCACGGCGCAAACCTACCAATTGCCCATCTTCACCGTGGTGCTGGACAACGGCGGTTGGCAGGCCGTGAAAGAGGCGGTGCTGCGCGTGTACCCAAATGGCGAGGCTAAAGAAGCCGATGAATTTCAGGCGCGCTTGCAAGGCGAGCAACGCCATTTCGAACAAGTCGGCCAGGCCTTCGGGGCTTACGGCGAATGCGTGAGCGACCCGGCGCAAGTTCCCGCCGCGATTGCGCGCTGTCTGGCTGCGGTGGATGCAGGTCAAGCGGCTGTGTTGAATGTGCAGATTGGATTGCAATAAATTTTTTTCTTGGAGACTTCATGAAATATGCATTCCGTTTTATCGCCACAAGCGCGTTGAGCGCCGCTGCCGCGCTGTTGGCACAGTCCGCCTGCGCGCAAGACTTCCCCAGCAAACCCGTCACCATCGTGGTTGGCTATTCCGCCGGCGGTGGCGTCGATCAAATGGCGCGCATCCTGGCTGAAAAACTGCCCGCCGGTCTGGGCCAGCCCGTGGTGGTGGAGAACAAGCCTGGCGTGGCCTCCATCGTCGGCGCGTCTTATGTGGCCAAGGCCAAGCCCGACGGCTACACCCTCATCATGGGCGTGCCCGGCCCGATGGTGTTCAACCATGTGCTCAACGCCAAGCTGCCCTACGGCCCGAATGATTTCGCACCGGTTGCCTTGTTTGGCGATGCGCCTTTGATGATCTTGGTGCAGGCCAGCAACCCAGCCAAAAGCGTGGCTGAGCTGGTGGCCTACTCCAAGCAAAACCCGGACAAATCCAACTACGCCGCGCCCTCATCCTCGTTCCAGTTGATGAACGAGCTGTTCAAAAGCAAGACCGGTGCGCGCTTTACCCACATCCCCTACAAAAGCACCACCGAGGGCATCTCGGCCGTGATCGCCGGTGACGTCACCATGGTGATGGCCGACGTCGGCCCGGCCACCACCTTTTTGCAGGGTGGACGGGTCAAGGCCCTGGCCGTGACGTCGGGCGAGCGCTTGAAGGATCACCCCAGCATTCCCACGCTCACCGAACTCGGTGTGGACATGAAAGTCTCGCTCTGGTATGGCCTCTTGGCCCCCGCAGGCACACCCGCGCCCATCGTCAAGCGCCTGAACGAAGAGGTGGGTCGCGTCATGGCCTTGCCCGAGGTGCAAAAGCGCTTGGCGGGCATGTCGGTGATCCCGCTGACCAGCACGCCCGAAGAATTTGCCAGGCTGATTGCGACCGAAATTCCGCTGTGGAAAAAGGTGGCTGAAGACAACAACATCAAGCCAAACTAATAACTTTGTGGGACAGTCCGCAGCTACGCGCAGCGAGCCAGCTCTGCCCCCTACTGAGTAGAAAAGGAGAACCCGGATGCTGATCCTCGTGAAGCTCACCGCAGCGCTGCTAAGCCTTGGCGCGGCGCTGACACCGCTCACCGCCACCGCTCAAACCTACCCCAGCAAACCCATCTCCCTAGTGGTGGGTTTCGCCGCAGGCGGCAGCAGCGACGTGCTGGCCCGCATCCTGGCCGAGAAGATGGCGTTGGGCTTGGGCCAGCCGGTGGTGGTGGAAAACCGCCCTGGGGTGGCCTCTATCGTGGGGGCGTCTTTTGTCGCCAAGGCCCGGCCTGACGGCTACACGGTGTTGATGAGCGCCAGCGGCCCCGGCGTCTTCAACCATGCGCTGTACCCCAAGCTGCCTTATGCGCCGCAAGACTTGGTGCCCATTTCGCTGGTGGGCACCTTCCCTTTGCTGCTGCTGGTCAACGCCAGTCATCCGGCCAAAAACGTCCCAGAGTTGGTGGCCTACGCCAAGCAAAACCCCGACAAAGCCAACTACGGGGCCAGCTCGGCGTCGTTTCAGCTCATCACCGAGTTGTTCAACAGCAAGACCGGCGCGCGCTTCACGCACATCCCCTACAAGGGCAGCAACGACTCGATCACCGCCGTCATCAGCGGCGACGTGACCATGACGCTGGTCGATGCGGGCGCGGCCTCTGCCGCCATGCAGGGCGGGCGCGTGAAGGTCCTGGCCGTGACCTCGGCTGAACGGCTCAAAGAGCTGCCCAATACGCCCACGCTGAGCGAACTCGGCATCGACATCCAAGTCGCCTTCTGGAGCGGCTTGATGGCTCCGGCCGGCACACCTGTGGCGGTGATCAAGCGCCTGCAAGACGAGGTGGCGCGTGTGCTCAGCTTGCCCGATGTCAGGCAGCGCATCAGCGGCATGGCCATCACGCCAGGGGCCAGCAGTTCAGAGGACTTTGCCAAGCTGCTGGCCACCGAGATTCCCCTGTGGAAGCAGGTGGCGCAGGACAACAAGATTCAGGCCAACTGAGAACCTGTGGTGGCTCGGTTCAGGCCTCAGGCCTCTTCGAAACCAAAGCTGTGCAGCACCTGTTTGGCCGCAGCACTTTGCAGGTAAGCCACCCATTGCGCAGCGGCTGGGCTGGCACTTTTAAGCAGCACCATGCGCTGCAACAACGGGGCGTGCAAATGCGCGGGCAAGGTGATGTGCCGGGACAGCGCGGCCACTTCGGGGGCTCGCGCCAATGGCAAGGCGGTGATGCCAAGCTGCGCCGCACCAGTGGTGACAAACTGCGTCGCCTGGGCGATGTTTTCACCTAACACCAGCTTAGGTTTCACGCTTTCCCATAGCCCCAATGTTTGCAGGGCTTGCTCCGCCGCGCGGCCATAGGGGGCGTGTTCGGGGTTGGCAATGGCGAATTTGTGCACCTGTTGCCACTGGGCTTGCACGCCCCTCAGTTGGGCATCCAGTGCGAGGGCTGTGTTTGCCGGGGCCAGCAAGGCCAAACGGCCTCGGGCATAGACCGCGCCCGGGCCTTGCGTCAACCCCGCATCGACCAGGGGGCGTACCCAAGCCTCATCGGCCGACATGAAAACATCCACCGGCAGGCCTTGGCTGATTTGTCGGGCAAAGTTACCGGACGACCCGTAAGTGGCGAGAACGGGAATCCCTGTTTGTTGCTGGAAAGTAGAGATAAGCTGAGCGAGCGCAAACTTCAAGTCGCTGGCGGCAGCCACCCGCACCGCTTGCACAGGGGGCGTCTGGGCATGACCCCAACCCGCGACCAGGGGCGATAACCCTAGGCAAGCCATGGGCAAAGGGCGTGTCATGCGCTCTAAAAAACGACGGCGGTCAATCATGCAGAGGCTTTCGCGGTGAGAGTTTGATTCACTGAAGTGGACTGGGGTTGCACTAGAGGTGGGTTTGAGCTGCAAAGAATATAGTCGCTTACCCTAATGCAACTGTGGCATAAATTCATAAAATCGACACATTGGCAGACCGCACCAACTGTGCGCGTTCAAGCCCCCGTTTTTTTAACTCTAAGGCATCCCCATGAACTCTCCCCAAATGCAAGGCTTGAACCTCAATGCCCCAAGCTACGTCAAAAATGCCAAATTGCTGGCCTGGGTTGCTGATATGGCCGCACTGAGCAAGCCTGATCGCATCCAGTGGTGTGACGGCAGCGACGCCGAGTACCAGCGTCTTTGCGCCGAGCTCGTCAGCTCGGGCACCTTCATCAAGCTCAACGAGACCAAGCGCCCCAATAGCTTTTTGGCCCGCTCAGACCCCAGCGACGTGGCCCGTGTAGAAGACCGCACCTTCATTTGCTCCGAAAAAAAAGAACACGCTGGCCCCACCAACAACTGGGTTGACCCCAAAGACATGCGTGCCCTGCTGCAAACCGGCCAGGCCGATGGCACGCCCGCGCTGTTTGACGGCTGCATGAAAGGCCGCACCCTGTACGTGGTGCCTTTCTCCATGGGCCCGCTGGGCTCACCCATCGCCCACATTGGCGTGGAGCTGACCGACAGCGCCTACGCCGCCGTCAACATGAAGCTCATGACCCGCATGGGCAAACCCGTGCTTGACGTGCTGGGCGCGAACGGCGATTTCGTGCCCTGTATGCACACCGTGGGCGCGCCGCTGCAAGTCGGCCAAGCCGACGTGAAGTGGCCCAGTAACAAGACCAAGTACATCGTGCACTACCCCGAAACGCGCGAGATCTGGAGCTACGGCTCAGGCTACGGCGGCAATGCGCTGCTGGGTAAAAAGTGCTTTGCACTGCGCATCGCCTCCATCATGGGTCAAGCGGCGGCGAGTCAATCGACGGGCAGCCCCGGTTGGTTGGCTGAGCACATGTTGATCTTGGGCGTGACCTCGCCTGCCGGTAAAAAATACCACGTCGCAGCGGCCTTTCCCAGCGCCTGCGGTAAGACCAACTTCGCCATGCTGGTGCCGCCCAAGGGCTTTGAGGGCTGGAGCGTCACCACCATTGGTGACGACATCGCCTGGATCAAACCGGGTGCCGATGGCCGCTTGTACGCCATCAACCCCGAGGCCGGTTACTTTGGCGTGGCCCCGGGCACCAACCAGCTGACCAACCCCAACTGCATGGCCAGCCTGGACCGCGACGTGATTTACACCAACGTGGCCCTGACCGATGACGGCGACGTCTGGTGGGAGAGCATGAGCACCCCCCCCGCCCACGCCATCGACTGGCAAGGCAAAGACTGGACGCCCGAGATCGCCAAGCAAACCGGTGCCAAAGCGGCCCACGCCAACTCCCGCTTCACCGTAGTCGCCACCAACAACCCCGCCATTGACTCGGCTTGGGACGACCCATCCGGTGTGCCGATTGACGCCTTCATCTTTGGTGGCCGTCGCACCACCACCGTGCCCCTGGTGACCGAGGCCCGCAACTGGGACGAGGGCGTGTACATGGCCGCCACCATGGGCTCGGAGACCACCGCCGCCATCGTCGGTCAAGAAGGTGTGGTGCGGCGTGACCCCTTTGCGATGCTGCCCTTCACCGGCTACAACATGAGCGATTACTTCCAGCACTGGCTCAACATGGGCGAGAAGCTGGCCACCACCGGTGCCACGCTGCCACGCTTCTTCACCACCAACTGGTTCCGCAAGGGCGACGATGGCCAGTTTGTCTGGCCCGGTTACGGTGAAAACATGCGCGTGCTCAAGTGGATGATTGACCGCATCGAAGGCAAGGCCCAGGGCAAGGAGCACGCTTTCGGCGTCAGTCCCACGTTTGATGAAATCAACTGGCAAGGCCTGAGCTTCACGCCCGAGCAGTTCGCCGCCGTCAGCGACATTGACCGCGATGCCTGGCTCAAAGAGCTGGAGCTGCACGCCGCGCTGTTTGAGCAGTTGTCTTACAACCTGCCACAAGCCTTGCGCGACACCAAGGCGCGCATTGAGCAGCGACTCGCGGCTATCTAGCCCCCACGGTCACCCACTGCGTGTGGCTCCCTGCCCCCCGAGGGGGTCGTGCCTT
>JAYVPU010000201.1:0-19858 GCA_043757205.1 Comamonadaceae bacterium
CACTGAAAAATGCCCAGGACCAGAACGTCTATGTCGATGCCGATGCTGTCATCAGCACACTTGAACGCAAGCTGAACCAAGCCAAAGCCAGTGTTAAACCTGCCCATCGGACAAGTCGGGCATGAGTTTTCGCGTCCGGCTGACGCAGGAAGCAGCGGCTGATTTGGAGCGCTTGTTTGACTTCGTTCTGGCACGTGAACTTGAGCGCAACGATGGTGATTTTGATCTGGCTGAGCGCGCACTACGGGCGATCAAAGATGGCATTGCCAGCTTGCGCCGCTCACCCTTCACTTGTCGCAAAGCCAGTCAGAGTCCGTTCATGCGCGAGTTGATCATCCCCTTTGGCAACACAGGATATGTCGCACTTTTTGAGATCGTGGACAGCGCCAATTTAGTTGTGGTCGCTGTGCGGCATCAACGAGAAGATGATTACCACTGAGCTGCGCACGGCGATGTTGCACGGCTCACGCATGACAACCCTCAAGGACTCAACATGGCCTGTGACGAAGGACTGGTAGAGCGCATTCGCGACGAGCTGCAAGACGTCATGGGCATTGGCGAGAAGCGCATGTTTGGTGGCGTGTGCTTCACCTTGAACGGCAACATGGTGCTCGGCGTCGTCAAAGATGAACTCATGGTGCGCCTGGGTGAGGCCGCTTATGCGGATGCCTTGCGACAGCCGCATGTGCGGCCCATGGACTTCACCGGACGCCCCATGAAAGGCTATGTGTTTGTAGCCTCTGCGGGGCTGGCCGAGGATGCCGACTTGCGCCGCTGGGCCGCGTTGGGCAACGCGTTTGTCAGCGCGCTGCCACCCAAGCGATCCAAGCAGCCCAAGAAATAAACACGCTCAATCCGGCTTGATGCCGTTGTCCCGCACCACCTTGGCCCAGATGTCCATCTGGCGCTCGATAAAGGCGCGCGCGGCCTCGGGCGTGCCGCCGACCACGTCAATGCCTTGGGCATCGAGCTTCTTGGCGATGTCGGGTTGCTTCAAGATTTTGTTCAGTGCTTCGTTCATGCGCTTGACAATCTCGGGCGGCGTTTTGGCTGGGGCCAGCAGGGCCCACCAAGCGGGGGCGTCAAAACCGGGGTAGCCGCTCTCGGCCAGGGTGGGCACATTGGGCAGGTCTGGACTGCGCTTGGGCGTGGTGACGGCTAGGGGCCGCATGCGGCCGCTGTCGATGTGCGGCTTGGTCACGAACACCGAGCCGATAGACAAGGGCACATGCCCGGCCACGGCATCGTTCATCAGCGGGCCGCCGCCTTTGTAGGGCACGTGCGTCCAGTCGATGCCGCCGTTTTTACCCAACAGCGTCATGGCGACGTGGCCCAGGCTGCCCGAGCCGATGGAGCCATAGCTCACGTTCTTTTTGGCTTTGGCTGCGGCCACCACATCGGCGAATGTTTTGTACTCGCTACCCGAGAAAGTGGCCAACACCATGGGCGATGTGCCCACCAGCACCAGCGGCGTGAGGTCTTTTTTAGAGTCAAAAGGCAGGTTGGGGATGAGCGAGGGGTTCACGCCGTGGGTGTCAAACACCACGGCAAAGGTGTAGCCGTCCGCCGGGGCTGCCGCCACTGCCGCTGCACCGATGGAGCCGGACGCGCCGCCCTTGTTTTCCACAATCACATTCGCGCCCAGTTCTTGCGCCAGCGGTACCGACAGAATGCGCGCTACCTGATCGACAGAGCCACCGGGCGGGAACACCGCCACCAGTTTGATGGGTTGGCGCGTGGGCCAGGCTTGTGCGGCCACGTTGGCGCAAGCGAGCAGCGCCGCTGCGCCGACAATGGCCAGCCATAAATGAGAACGAGTTTTCATGAGGGAATCTCCGTGATGTAATCACCCAATGGTAAGAGAAAATCAACTCATTCACCCGCTGGCGTCACCCGATCAACCCCGCGTTGAAGCCAACCCGCAGCTCTGGCAGCACGCCCAGCCCGTGGCGCTGACCCGCAACGTGATGCGCCTGACCGCACCCAACCCCGGCATGATGACCGGCCCCGGCACCAACAGCTATGTGGTGGGCGACGCGCACAGCGGCTACATCGTGATCGACCCCGGCCCGAACGAGCCCGAGCACATCGCGCGGCTGCACCAGGCCACGGGGGGCGACATCCGCATGATCGTCTGCACCCATTCGCACTCAGACCACTCGCCCGGCGCGCTGCCTTTGCAAGCGCTGTGCGCGAAAAAGCTTGAGTCATCCGTTCGGGCTGCGCTTGTCGAAGCCCACCCTTCGACAAGCTCAGGGCGAACGGTAATGCCGCCCATTTTGGGCCTGCCTTCAGCCCCCACGGCGCGACCTGGCAGCCACTTTGTGCCCGACCGCGTGCTACAAAATAAAGAGCGGCTTACGCTAGTAAATAAAGGGTTGCAGGCCGATTCGACCCATACTTTAGAGGTCCTCCACACCCCAGGGCATGCTGCCAACCACCTGTGCCTGGTGTTGGTGGAGGACGGCCTGCTGTTCTCGGGCGATCACGTCTTGAACGGCAGCACCACCGTGGTGGACCCACCCGACGGCGACATGACGGACTACCTGAACTCACTCGACCTCTTAAGTGCCGCCTGCTTAGAACATGACATCGACTTCATCCTGCCCGCCCACGGCTACGTGATCCGCCAAGCCTCGCACGCCATTGCGCACTTGAAAGCGCACCGCTTGAAGCGTGAGGCCAAAGTCCTCAAAGCCATGCAAGCCAAGCCCGACGGCACGATGGACGACTGGGTGGCGCTGGCCTACGACGACGTGCCCGCAAGCATCTGGCCGCTGGCCAAGCGCTCCATGCTGGCGCATGTGCAGCGGCTGCAGAAGCTCAGCGCGCGGCTCTAAGCCGCCATGACCCGCCGCGCCCCATAGCTGGCGGCGTCCACAAAAGCCACCAGCACCATCATGGCCAGCAGCACGCTGCTGGTCTGGGCCATCTGGAACAGGCCCATGTGAAAGGCCAGCATTTGCCCCAGGCCGCCCGCACCCACCACGCCCAGCACGGCGGCGGCGCGGATGTTGTTCTCCCAGCGGTACAGGGTGTAGCTGAGCAACTGCGGCAGCACGCTGGGCAGGGTGGCGAACCAAAAGACTTGAGCCTCACTCACGCCGCGTGCGCGCAAGGCGAAGCCGGGACCAGCAGGGGCGTTTTCTAACGCCTCGGCAAACAAGCGGCCCAGCACGCCCGCCGTGTGCAGGGCCAGCGCCAGCGTACCCGCCAAGGGCCCCAGCCCAGCACTGATGAGCAACAAGGCCGCCCACACCAGCTCGGGGATGCTGCGCAGCGCGTTGAGCACCAAGCGAGTGAGGCCGCGCCAGCGTGCGCTGTCGTCCGCGTGGGTCTTGGCCGCAGGCAGGGACAGGGCCAAGCCGAGAACGGCGGCGATCAGGGTGCCGACCGCCGACATGGCTAAAGTTTCCAAGGTGGCCCAGCCGAGTTTGGTGAAGAAGCGCAGCGAGACATCAGGCACCAGCAACTCGGCCCCGAAGCGGCCCATTTTTGACAAGGCATCGGCACTGAAAAACTGCGCCCACTTCAACTCCAGCGTCCAAAAGCTCATGCCAGTCAAAACGATGAGCCCCACGACGAACCAACAGGCTTTGCAACGTGCATCCCAGAGCGGCGGTGGCAATTTGGATTTCATCCCAGCCCCCGGCGCAGCCAGGCGCTCACCCAGTCCGCCAGCGCCACCAGCGCCATGAAGACGATGAGCATGGTGGCGACCTCAGCGCCGTTGAACATCTTCATCGACGCGTCCATGAGTTGGCCCAAGCCGCCCGCGCCGACAAAGCCCAGCACGGCGGAGGAACGAATAGCGCATTCCCAGCGGTACACGGTGTAGCTGGTCAGCTCGGCCGCGTTTTGCGGCAGCAGGCCAAACAGAAAAGCCTGCAAGCGCCCACTGCCGTTGCGCATGAGGCTGTGCGTGGCATGGGCCTCGCTACTCTCCAAAATCTCGGCATAGACCTTGCCCAGCATACCGGCATAGGTGAGCGCAATCGCAATCACCCCGGCAGTCGGCCCCAGGCCCACGACACGCACGAAAACCAAGGCCCAGATCAGCTCAGGCACGCTGCGCAGCACGATCATCAACCAGCGCAAGGCCGTACGCAAAACAGCAGGGCCAGCGGCCATGCGCCCGGTGAGCGCAGACAACGACAGCACGCGCACCGACAGCAGCGCCAGGGGAATCGCCAGCAGCAAAGCCAGCGCGATACCGGCGGTGGCCATGGCCACGGTGCGCCAGGTCTCACGCGCCACCAGCAGCAAGAAGTCGGGTTCGACCTTGGGCGGGAAGAAGTCGCCCAGGAAGTGCAGCGTGGGCTTGAGGCTGGCGGGTTCGAACATCGTCCAGGGTTTGAACTCGGTCAGCACCAGCAGGGGCCACAGCAGCAGCGCGCTGGCCAGCAACCAGAAAACGCGGGCGCGCCAGGCGGGGTCTTGCCGCGCGACGCGATGGCGCGTGCGTTCCATCATCAGCGGCAATGCATCACCACGGGTGTGGCCACTCGCGCATTCAACTCGGGCACGGCGCCAACGGGCGCAGGGCCGGTCAACTCGTCCAGGTGCTGGTCGTACAGGTCATGCAAAAGCTGTTGCGTGACTTGCGTCGCAGGCAGGTCAAACGCCAGCTCGCCATAGCGCAAACCGACGATGCGCGGGAAGTGCTGCAAGGCCATCTCGACATGGTGCAGCGAGACCACCAGCGTGGCACCGCGCTCATGGGCGGCATGGGTGAGGCTCTCAATGGCCTGCACGCTGCGCGTGGGATCCAGCGCCGACAAGGGCTCATCCACGAGCAAGAGTTTGGCTTGACTGGCCAGCAAACGCGCCAGCCCCACGCGCTGGCGCTCGCCGCCCGAGAGGCGATCGACCCGCTCAAACAGCTTGTCGCTCAAATCAAACTGTGCCAACGCAGCATCGGCCCGGGGGATGTCACTGGGGTAGAACAGGCTGCGCAGGCTTTGCCACAAACTCATCTGCGGCAAGCAAGCGGCCAGCACCGCGGTGACCACGCGCTGGCGCGGCGGCAGCGGGGGCACTTGCGGGGCCAGAAACAATTGGCCGCGCAGCGTTTGCAAGGCCGTGCGGGGTAAGGCCCAAGGGTCTTGCCCGCCCAGTTGCAGGCCACCTTGGCTCGGGCGCAAGGCGCAGGCCAGGGTGTGTAGCAGCGTGGTCTTGCCCGCGCCCGAAGGGCCAATCACCGCCACCTGCTCGCCTGCGGCGATGGACAAGGACACACCGCGCAGGGCGGCGGGTGCGCTCAATGCGGCGGCGGGATGCTTGGAAAAAACCGAATTGAGATCAATTTTCACAGACAAATCAGGCTGCAAGCCAATGGATGAATGCGTAATAAGCTATTAATTTAATAGCTATTATTTTCACTTCAACAAATCCGCACTGCGCGCTGCGGCCTCAATGCCCTTGTAGTTCTCGGCCTTGGTCGGCACAAAGCGGGTAGCGCGTTGCAGCTCCAAAATTTCCTTACCCTCGGGGGTGGCCTTGTTCAAGTCCAGAAAAGCTTTGCTGATTTTTTCTTTGAGTGCGGCGGGCATGTCGGCATGCACCGTCCAGTTGTAGTCAAAGTAGGCTGGGGTGGTGTAGATCACGCGCACCTTGGTGGTGTCCACTTTTTTATCAGTCACAAATTTTTCCCACACCGAAATGTTGAGGGCACCGGCATCCACTTTGCCTGCGGCTACGGCGGCAATGGTGGCGTCGTGCGCGCCGCTGTAGGCCACGCGCTTGAGGTCTTTGTCGGGGTCGATCTTGGCGTCCAGCAAGAAGCTGCGCGGCATCAGGTGGCCGCTGGTGCTGGAGGCGCTGCCAAAGCTCAGCGTCTTGCCCTTGAGGTCGGCCAGCGTTTTGATGGCGGGGTCGGTGGTGATGAAGACCGAGCGAAATTTTTCGTCTTCTTCGCGCTGCACCAGGGGCACGGCCTTGCCACCGGAGCGCACATTGGCCTGCACGAAGGTAAAGCCGCCAAACCAGGCCATGTCCACCTGCTTGTTGGCCAGCGCCTCCACCGAGGCGGCGTAGTCGCTCACCGGCGTGTACTCCACCTTCATGCCGAGACGGGCTTCCAGGTACTTGATGAGCGGCTGGGCCTTGCGCGCCAGCTCGGTCGGCGACTCATCGGGAATCGCGGTGATTTTGAAAACTTGCTGTGAAAAGCTGGCCGATGCGGTGCAGAGCAGGGCCAGCAGCAGGCCGGTTTTGAGGGTGAGGCGACGCATGTGAACGATCCTTGGCGAATGAGACGATGGGGCATTAGACCAAATAAATCCACCCCCGGCTCTGACCCACCCGACAGTCCCGCGTCGCCTAATGCGCGAAGCCGCTCATCCCCGAAGCGATTTCGCTCACTATTCAGAACCGATGACGAATACCCAGTGACACCGCAGTGATCCGGTCACGCCCGGTATTTGAGAATTTCAGGAAATTTTCGTCGTACTGCAGCACGCCTGACCACTTCGGATTAAACGCATATTCAAGCCCTAGACCGTAGGTCCAATCAAACCCGGTCTCGCTGCTGGCGGTGATGCCTGATCCAGCGGCTGATGACACGTCTGTTCGGCCATAGAGTGCGCCCACTTTTCCCAGCAGATTGAACGCGCCACTCATCGGCATTCGGCCAATCAAGCTCAGGTTAATGCCATCCGCTTTGGTCCTGCCGCCAGCCCGGCTGATGCTGCCAAAATCGGTATAGCCAAGCTCCAGGCCCAGGTTGGAATTGTTGAAATAATTCCCGGCATAGATGCTGTAATCCGTCGTGTTTCTATCGGTCGAAAACAAGCCAGTGCCGTTGTTGACGCGTGAAAAATCAGACTGACCGACATTCACGCCGATGTAACTACGACCCATGCCGTACATGGAGCCCCCACTGCTCGAATAGGGGGGTGCGTTTTGTGCTTGTGCTCCAGCTGCTATGAACAGCGACGCGGCTGCCACAAACAAGCCACCCATCAGGCGAGGAGTGCCCTTGACCGATCGTCGTAAAGTCGGCCGCGTTAGTTTGAAATTTGTCATGATGAACGCTTTCTGAGTAAAAAATGTGGATGGATAGAACTCAACTCTGCACGCCACAAAATGGGTTTGTGCGGCATGGCACGACAGAGTCAACTGTTATGCACAAAAACTCTGTGTGCTAGCGCACAGAACAGTGCGCAGTTTTTAGACCGACAACCACTAGAATGAATCAGATCCACACGCTAGAGAGCGCCATGACTGACCAAGACCCTGTGACCAAAACCCCATGAACCAAGACAGCGTGCGCCTCGCCAAACGGCTGGCCGAACAAGTGCCCTGCTCACGCCGGGAGGCCGAGCAGTACATCGAGGGTGGCTGGGTGCGGGTCGATGGCCGGGTGGTGGAAGAGCCGCAGCACCGGGTGTTGAACGAAAAAATTGAGCTCGACCCCAACGCCAACCTGATGGCGCTGACTGACGTGACTTTGGTGCTCAACAAGCCGCCTGGGGTTGACGCAGGGCCGAACCAAGCTGAGAGTCAACGCCCTGGTGCGCGCACAGCCCTTGCGCTGATCAGCCCAGCCTCTCACATGAAGCATGACCCCACAGCGCAAAAACTGCTCAAGCGCCACCTGTTGCGCCTGAGCTGCCCGGTGCCGCTGGAGACCGGGGCCAGTGGCCTGCTAGTGTTCACCCAAGACTGGCGCGTGACGCGCAAGCTCACCGAAGACGCAGCCCAGATGGAGCACGAAGTCATCGTGGAGGTGATGAGCGAAATCAACGACGATACCTTGCGACGGCTCAATCACAAGCTGGGCTCGCGTGGCGACCCGCTGCCAACGTTCAAGGTCAGTATCAACAGCAGCGGGGAGGGCAAGAGCAAGCTGCGCTTTGCCATCAAGGGCAGTCACCCCGGCCTGATCGCCTGGGTGTGTGAGCGCGCCGGGGTGCAGATCCTGGGCATGAAACGCATCCGCCTGGGGCGCGTGGCGCTCAGCACCTTGGCCGTGGGGCAGTGGCGGTTTTTAGAGGTGCATGAACGCTTTTGAACCTTGTGGCAGAGAGCGGCGGTGACTACCACCCAAAGCGCCGTTTGTAAAAGCGCTTCATGAAGGTGATCAAGACGCAGTAACCCAGCAGCAGGCCCGCCAAGTACGCGAAAAACGACAGCGGCAAAGCCTGGAGCTTGAAGTATTCGGCCAATGGCCCCATCGGCAGGAAGATCCCGAGCGCCATGATCATCAGGGTCATGACCATCAGCGGCGCGGCAGCGCGGCTCTCGATGAAAGGCAGCTTGGGCGTGCGGATCATGTGCACGACCAAGGTCTGGGTCAGCAGCCCGACGACAAACCAGCCGGACTGGAACAGGCCCTGACGCTCCAGACTATTCGCATCAAACACCCACCACATCAAAGCAAAGGTGGCGAGGTCAATGACCGAGCTGACCGGGCCGAAGTACAGCATGAAGCGGCCAATGTCATCCGGATTCCACTTGAGCGGCTGCGTGACCAGCTCCGGGTCAACATGGTCAAACGGGATGCCGGTCTGAGAGATGTCGTAGCACAAGTTTTGCACCAGCAGTTGCAGAGGCAGCATGGGCAAAAATGGCAGGAACGCGCTGGCGACCAAGACCGACAACACATTGCCAAAGTTGGAGCTGGCCGTCATGCGGATGTACTTCAGCATATTGCAAAACGTGGTGCGCCCCTCGACCACACCCTGATCCAGCACCATTAAACTTTTCTCCAGCAGGATGATGTCGGCGGCCTCTTTGGCGATGTCCACCGCCGAATCCACCGAGATGCCGATGTCGGCGGCTCGCAGGGCCGGGGCATCGTTGATGCCGTCGCCCATGAACCCCACCACATGGCCATTGGCCCGCAGGGCCCGAACAATGCGCTCCTTGTGAAGCGGTGTCAGTTTTGCAAACACCTGGTGTTGCTCCACGGCCTTGGCCAGTGCCGTGTCACTCAGGCCTTCAAGCTGCGCGCCGAGCATGACCTTATCGCCGGACAAGCCCACTTGGCGACACACATGGGCCGTGGCCAATTCGTTGTCCCCCGTTAGCACTTTGACGCTGATGCCGTGCGCCGCCAGTGCGGCCAATGCCGGTGCCGCACTGTCCTTGGGGGGGGTCAAGAAAGGCGATGTAACCCATCAACGTCAATTGGGACTCGTCGGCCACGGCGTACCGCGTCTGGCTGATGGGCAACTCCTTCATCGCAACAGCCACCACGCGCAAGCCGTCACGACTCATCTGTCCGGTGACTTGCTGGATGCGCGCCAGCAGGGCGGCGTCAATCGTCTGATCCTGCGGCCCCTGTCCGTTGTCCGCCCGCACATGCGTACAAACCGCCAGCACCTCGTCCAGCGCGCCCTTGCAAATGAGCTCATGGTGGTGTTCACGTTCTTCCACCACCACCGACATGCGGCGGCGCTGGAAATCAAACGGTATTTCGTCGATCTTGCGGTAGTCCGCCTCGAGCTTGAGCTCGGCGAGGAGTTCCACATGCGCCAGCACAGCATGGTCCAGCAGGTTCTTCAGGCCAGTCTGGTAATGGCTATTGAGAAAGGCAAAGTTCAGAACGTCTTCCGAGGGCTGTCCAAAGACATCAACATGGTTGGCCAGCGCAATTTTGTCCTGCGTCAGCGTGCCGGTTTTGTCGGTGCACAGCACGTCCATCGCACCAAAATTCTGAATCGCATCCAGGCGCTTGATGACCACCTTTTTACGCGACAGCATCACAGCACCCTTGGCCAGCGTTGAGGTCACGATCATGGGCAGCATCTCCGGCGTCAGACCCACCGCCACTGACAGTGCAAACAAGGACGCCTCAATCCAGTTGCCCTTGGTAAAACCGTTGACCAACAGCACGATGGGCACCTTCACCAGCGCAAAACGGATCAGCAACCAACTGACACTATTGACCCCGGCCTGAAACGCATTGGGCATCGGATCACTCGCCACCGCCTTTGCCGCGAGCGCGCCGAAGTAAGTTCTTCCACCAGTCGTCACCACCAGCGCGGTGGCTGAACCCGACACCACGTTGGTGCCCATGAAAACCAGGTTGCTCTGCTCCAGCACTCCCCCATGCCCATCCCGGCGCGAGGCAAATTTTTCCACCGGCAAGGACTCGCCCGTCATCGCCGACTGGGCGATGAACAGGTCACGCGCACTGATGACCCGGCAATCGGCCGCAATCATGTCACCCGCCGACAGTGCCACCAGGTCTCCCGGCACAATCTCGCGCAACGGAATGTCAATGCGCGTGCCCTGTCGAATCACCGTGGTGGTGTTGCCCACCATCACCTTGAGACCCTCGGCGGCGCGGTGCGACCGACCTTCCTGAACAAAACGAATGACGGTGCTCAGCAACACCATCACACCAATCACCGTGGTGGCCTTGGCGTCGCCGGTGGTATAGGACAGCACCGCCAGCGCGGTCAACAACAAATTGAACGGATTCTTGTAGCAGTGCCACAGGTGCAGCCAGGCAGGCAGGGGTTTTTCGTGCTCAACCTCATTGGGGCCCCACTGGCGCATCCGCGTGGCGGCTTCGGCGGCAGTCAGTCCGCTCTCGCTGGTGTGTAAACGGGCCAAAGCGGCGGCGGGTTCATCGGTCGCCACTGACAACAACTCATCGGCCAGCGGTAGCTCCGCGCCACGCGCCGTACCATGCCCGCCCAAAATGAGCCTGCCGACGTCGCCGACGTAAAAAAACGCTGAACCGATGGGTCAGGTGATGGGCAAAGAGGTTCACCAATTTCACCGTGCCACTATCCCATAGAAATAAATGTCAGGTCAAACTCAGTATTAGTGTGAAGCTCGCCGATAAGCCGGATTCTGTGCATCGGGGTTGCCCCCGACGTGACCGCCATTACTCTGGGCTGTGGGTCACCCCAACAGCTCGATGCTACCTACCCGCCAGCTCTCCCTGCGGAGCCACAAGTCAAAGCAATCGCGGCGAACCGCGCCACTCTGGACTGGCCTACTTGGTATTGCTGCGCGTAGAGATTGCCCGTTTCACCCGCACCCAAGTTGCCCTGGGTGCGACTCGTCTCTGTTGCTCTAATCCTCACCTCACGGTGGACAGCCGTTAGCTGCTACGCTGCCCTGTGCAGTCCGGACGTTCCTCCAGTGCGCCCTTTCGGGTGATGCACCAGCGGCGGTCTGGCGAGCTTCACGGGGTCGATTATCGCGGATCACCCAGCGACTGGTTTTTGACGGCTTGTTTTATTGGGTGTGCCCGTGTCGATGGTGCAAGTCCGGCAGATGCGCGTGGCCATGCGTGAGGGGCTCATGCCGATGCGGATGGGCATGCGGCTCCGGGCCATCGTCAGGGCCGTGCGCATGCTGGTGGTGCTCGTCGTGCACATGGCGATGCGAATGCACCATGGCGATGTGCACATGGGCGTGGTCATGCCGCTCTGACAGGGTCAACCAGGTGGCCCAGAGCATGAGCGCGCAGGCGGCGGTCAATGTCAAAGTGATGGGCTCGCTCAGGATGATGACCGACAACACCGCACCGATGAAAGGCGCGGTGCCGAAATGCGCGGCGGCGCGCGCGCTGCCCAGGTGGCGCAGGGCCAGGATGTAGAGGAACAGGCTGGCGCCATAGGCGAGGCTACCCAGCACCAGGGCCAGCGCGGCGTACGTAGCGATCGGCATGGACTCGCCCATCAGCCAGGCCAGCCCCAGATTGACGCTGCCCGCCACCAGCCCTTTGACCATGGCGATGGTCGCCGGATTGCGTCCCGACAAAGGCCGTGTGAAGTTGTTGTCCAAAGCCCAGAGGGCGCAAGCACCGATGATCGCTGCGGCATGCAGAGAAAAGCTCAAACCACCACCCGACTCACGCGTCAGCAACACGCTGGCGACCAACATCAAAGCCGCACCCAGCCAGACCCGGCGCCCCACATGCTCCTTGAACGCGACGG
Source organism: Comamonadaceae bacterium (assembly GCA_043757205.1). Classification (GTDB taxonomy): domain Bacteria; phylum Pseudomonadota; class Gammaproteobacteria; order Burkholderiales; family Burkholderiaceae_C; genus CANCDA01. The sequence continues at coordinate 11,904 of JAYVPU010000201.1, forward strand.
CAGACAGCAAAACGGTCAACAGGCCTTCGGTCGAGAGCAGCAAGGAGGCCTGTGAGCCGCTGGTGCCCGAGAGCCCCCACAGCAAGAGCACCGGGGCCGCAACACCGCCACAGGCAATGGCGCCCAAAAGCCAAGGCCAGTCTTGGCGGGCAAGCGGGGATTCGCGGGTGGCGTCGGACTTGAACCCGCGAGAAAAGAGGGTGAAGATCAGCAAACCGAGACCACTGCCCAGGTAAAGCAAAGCGGCCAGCGAGAAAGGGCCGAGCCCGGTGAGCAGGAGTTTGGACAACGGGGCGCTCGCGCCAAACAAGCCAGCGGCGAGCAGCGCGAGCAAGGCGGGGCGTTGCAGTTTGAAATCAATCATGGCGGGCTTCGTGAAGTGACAGAATACACGCATCAAAATACGAACAGGAGCCCACCCCATGAAAGCCGACCACATCCTCCAGACCATTGGCAACACGCCCCATGTGCGCATCAACCGACTGTTTGGCACAGCCGCGAACGTGTGGATCAAGTCCGAACGCAGCAACCCCGGCGGCTCCATCAAAGACCGCATCGCCCTGTCCATGGTGGAAGACGCCGAAGCGTCTGGCGCGCTCAAGCCCGGCGGCACCATCATTGAGCCGACCTCGGGCAACACCGGCGTCGGCCTGGCCATGGTGGCTGCCGTCAAGGGCTACAAAATTGTGCTGGTCATGCCCGACAGCATGTCCATTGAACGCCGACGTTTGATGTTGGCTTATGGCGCGAGTTTCGACCTGACACCGCGCGCCCTGGGCATGAAAGGCTGCATCGCCCGTGCGCAAGAGCTGCTGGCCAGCACGCCCGGAGGTTGGATGCCACAGCAGTTTGAAAACCCCGCCAACGTAGCGGTGCACGCCCGTACCACGGCGCAAGAAATTTTGGCGGATTTCCCCGATGGTTTGGATGTGCTGATCACCGGCGTGGGCACGGGCGGCCACCTCACCGGCTGCGCCCAGGTGCTCAAGGCCCACTGGCCGCAGCTCAAAGTGTTTGCGGTGGAGCCGGTGGCCTCGCCCGTGATCTCCGGCGGCGCACCCGCACCGCACCCGATTCAGGGCATTGGTGCGGGCTTTATCCCGAAAAATCTGGACGTCTCTTTGCTGGACGGCGTGATTCAGGTCGATGCCGAACCGGCACGTGACATGGCCCGCCGCTGCGCGCGTGAAGAGGGCATCTTGGTCGGCATCTCCTCCGGCGCCACCCTGGCGGCGATTGCGCAAAAGCTGCCCGAGCTGCCCGCTGGCGCGCGTGTGCTGGGCTTTAACTACGACACCGGTGAGCGCTACCTGTCGGTGGAAGGCTTTCTGCCCACCTGAAACATTGCGGGACAGACCGCCGTTACGCGCAGCGAACCAGCTCTGTCCTCAACTGATTAAGAAATGCCCTCAATGAACGCCCCATGGTGCGCCGCCCCTGACCCGACACCGCGCGCACAGCACTTCAAGCTGCCGCCACTGAGCTGCGACACGCACGCCCACATTTGCGGCCCAGCGTCGCGCTTCCCCTACTCGGGCGCGCGCATCTACACACCGCCCGATGCGCTGCTGCCTGCTTACCGTCATTTGCTCGGCACGCTGGGGGTTGAACGCGCGGTACTGGTGCAGCCCAGCATTTACGGCAGCGACAACGCCGCCCTGCTGGACGCGCTGGCCACCGACCCGCAGCGCCTGCGCGGCGTGGCCGTGATTGACGCCGACACGCCCCAGGCTGAGCTGGCGCGCATGCACGCCCTGGGCGTGCGCGGCGTGCGCTGCAATATTGTGGATGTGAAAGAGGGCAAAGGCCGCTTGCCCATGGACGCCTTGCGCGCACTGGCACAACGCATACACCCGCTGGGCTGGCACCTGGAGTTTCTGATGCACGTGGACGAGTTTCCTGAGCTGGACGTACTGCTGGCCGACTTCCCCGTGGACGTGGTGTTCGGCCACCTGGGTTACATGAAGGCGGGCCAGAGCGTGGACGCGCCCGGCTTTGCCGCGCTGCTGCGTTTGCTGCGCGGCGGGCGGGCCTGGGTCAAGCTCACCGGGCCTTACCGCATCTCTGGCGAAGTCCTGCCTTATGCCGACGTGACGCCTTTTGCGCACGCGCTCGTCAACGCAGCCCCGGATCGCATCGTCTGGGGCACCGACTGGCCGCATGTGATGGTCAAAGGCCTGATGCCCAATGACGGTGATTTGTGCAACTTGCTGGAGCAGTGGGTGCCTGACACGGCGCTGCGCCAGCAGGTGCTGGTCAGCAACCCGGCACGGCTTTACGGGTTTTGAATCGACGTTTACACGGTCGTAAAATCGGCGGCTTCTGCTTGATAAACACAAGCCCATCACCGTACGACCATGATTCGCCTGACCGAACTCAAACTCCCGCTGGATCACGCGCCCGAGGCCCTGCCCGCGCTGATCGCCAAAACACTGGGCATCACGCCCGCTGACATCGAACACTTCACGGTGTTCAAACGCAGTTTTGACGCGCGCAAAGCGGCATTGCTTCAGGTCTATATCGTCGATGTGACCGTCGTTGCCGTTCTCCCTGAGCCTATCGAAGGGCTTCGACAGGCTCAGCCCGAACGGAACGCGCCAGCCTTCGCACTCGAAGCCAACTTGCTCGCCCAGTTTGCAGGCCACCCCCACATCGGCTCCAGCCCCGACATGGCCTACCACCCGGTAGCCACCGCTCCCGCGCAGGGGCAAGAGCGCCCGGTGGTGGTGGGTTTTGGCCCCTGCGGCATCTTTGCAGCGCTGATCCTGGCCCAAATGGGCTTCAAGCCCATCGTGCTGGAGCGCGGCAAGCCGGTACGCGAACGCACCCAAGACACCTGGGGGCTGTGGCGCAAACACGTGCTGCAGCCCGAGTCCAACGTGCAGTTTGGCGAAGGCGGTGCCGGCACGTTTTCAGACGGCAAGCTCTACAGCCAGATCAAAGACCCGCGCCATCTGGGGCGCAAGGTGATGAACGAGTTTGTCTTGGCCGGTGCACCCGAAGAAATTTTGTATGAGGCGCACCGGCACATCGGCACCTTCAAGTTGGTCAAAGTGGTGGAGAGCATGCGCGCGCAGATCATCACGCTGGGCGGAGAGATTCGCTTTCAGCAGCGCGTGGTGGATGTGACGTTGGACGAGCCGCGCCCCCCTTCACCCAGCCACCCACACGCCGCCAAACAATTGCGCAGCCTGACCGTGCTCGACACGGCCAGTGGCAGCACCTATGAGCTTGCCGCCACGCACGTGGTGCTGGCCTTGGGCCACAGCGCGCGCGATACCTTTGCCGCCCTGTTTGATCGCGGTGTGGCGATGCAGGCCAAGCCCTTTTCCATCGGCTTTCGCATTGAGCACCCGCAAGGTTTGATTGACCGGGCACGCTGGGGTCGCCATGCGGGCCACCCGGCACTGGGCGCGGCCGACTACAAGCTGGTGCACCATGCCCGCAATGGCCGCTCGGTCTACAGCTTTTGCATGTGCCCCGGCGGTACGGTCGTGGCCGCCACGTCCGAGCCGGGCCGCGTGGTCACCAACGGCATGAGCCAGTACTCGCGCAACGAGCGCAACGCCAATGCGGGCATCGTGGTGGGTATTGAGCCACCTGACTACGCGCAGGGGCTGAGCGATGTGACCGACTGGCAGGCGGCGTTTGGCGAAGCAGCAGGCCTTCGTTATGCGACTGAGGCCGAAACCTTGGCACAAAGCCCGTCGGCCAACGCCCAACCCACCACGCCACAGTTCATCCACCACCACCCCCTGGCTGGCATCGTCTTGCAACGCAAGCTGGAATCCCAAGCCTATGTGCTGGGTGGCAGCAACTACGAGGCCCCCGGCCAGTTGGTGGGCGACTTCATTGCAGATCAGGCGTCCAGCGCGCTGGGCAACGTCGAGCCTTCTTACAAACCCGGCGTCAAGCTCGGCAGCCTCTCCAGCGCCCTGCCCGGCTATGCGATTGAGGCGATCCGAGAAGCCCTGCCCGCCTTTGGCCGCAAGATCAAAGGCTTCGATCAAGCCGATGCCGTGCTGACCGGCGTGGAAACCCGAACCTCGTCCCCACTGCGTATGCCGCGTGGCGAGGACTTGCAGAGCAGTAACGTGCGCGGCCTGTACCCGGGCGGTGAGGGCGCAGGCTACGCGGGGGGGATTTTGTCAGCCGGGGTGGATGGCATCCGGGTGGCTGAAGCGCTGGCGTTGGACCTGCTGACTCGCCGATCCAGTCACCAACCTTGACCGCTAGGGTGCTCGCGCAGCACCTGGGGTACGGGTCGGCGGTGGGGCGGGTGGGGGTGGCCCCGGCCGGGGTGGCACAGGGCGAGCATGCGGGCGATACAGCGGCACATCAGAGCCTGGGGGGGCCGGCAATGCGTTGGCACCACAAGCCGAGCGTACCCGGGCACCCTGCACGGTGAGCGCGTACTGTGAGGGCTCCATCACGGTGCGCGATGTGAACTCGTTGTAGGTCGCCCAAGCATCGTCACACGGCGTCGCAGCCACCGGCGACCCGAAGACACTGATGAGCACTGGCACAACCCAGCGACCTGACTGTAGCTTGTGAAAATTAAGTTTCATTTCCCGCCCACCGTCTCGAGTGACCGACTCTGCCAAGTGGCGTGAAATTCAGCAAAGGCGGCAGCGGTCATGGGTGCGGCAAAGTGATAACCCTGCGCTTCATCACAACCAAACAGTTGCAAAGGGGCCACCAAGTCTTCGGTCTCTACGCCTTCGGCAATCGTCTTGAGGTTCAGACTCTTGGCCATCTGGATGATGGCGCGCACGATGGCCATGTCATCCGTATTGGTCGATAGATCGCGAATGAAGGACTGGTCAATTTTGAGTTTGTCCACGTCAAAGCGCTTAAGGTAAGACAGGCTGGAGTAGCCGGTACCAAAATCATCAATCGACAAGGTCACCCCCAGCCGCTTAAGCCGCCGCACCGTATTGAGCACCAACTCGGTATCGTGAATCAGCACCGATTCCGTCAGTTCCAACTCCAGATAACGGGGCTCAAGGCCGGAGGTTTTCAAAGCGTGCATCACCGTCTTCTCGACATCACTACGACGGAATTGAATCGCCGAGAGATTGACCGCCATCACCAAGGGTGGCAAGCCCGCTTTTCTCCAGGCCACCGCTTGTCGGCAGGCCTCATGGATGACCCACTCACCGATGGGCACGATCATTTGGCTGGATTCAGTCACCGGGATAAATTTAGCCGGCGAGATCATGCCGTGCTCAGGGTCATTCCAACGAATCAGCGACTCCACCCCAATCACCGCGCCAGTGACCAGGTCAATTTGAGGTTGGTAAAACAACGTGAACTCGTTGCGTTCAATGGCCTGACGCATGCCATTTTTCATTCTCAAGTGCTCGACCGCCTCGGTATTCATCTGCTCGTCGAAGTAGCGGAAATGTTCGCTGCCGCCGCCTTTGGCCCGGTACATGGCGGTGTCGGCCTTTTTCAGCAGCGTGTCAAAGTCTTTGCCGTCCACCGGGTAGATCGCCACGCCAATGGAAGCCGCCGTGCTGAGCTTATGCCCCTCAATCTCAAACACGGCCTGCAAGCGTTCACGGATCATGCGCAGCACCGGCGTGATGGCTTCGCGGCCTCGCAGATCCGCGAGAATGATCATGAACTCGTCCCCCCCCTGTCGGCTGATGGTGTCACCCCCACGCACACACTGCGCCAGTCGTTCTGCCACACCAATGAGCATGGCGTCCCCCACTGCGTGGCCTAAAGAGTCGTTGATGGTCTTGAAACTGTCCAGATCCAAAAACAAAAGGGCGACTTGCTCCCCTTCACGGTCGGCATGGGCCACCGCTTGGTGAAATCGGTCCAGCAGCAGCAGGCGGTTGGGCAGGCCAGTGAGCACATCGCGGTAGGCCAGAAATTCAATTTGCGTCTCTGACGCCTTGCGATCCGTGATGTCCAGCGCAATGGTCAAAAAGCCATCAATCGCTCCCGAATGGTGCCGCAGTGGTGTGGCGGTATTACTCAGGTCAAACAAAGTGCCATCGCGTTTTTTGCGCTGGGTTTCGTACTGAAGAATGCTCTCCCCATTCAAGACGCGCAGGCGAAAGTTCTCACTCTCCTTGATTTTGTCGATGGGCACCGACGGGACTGACTTGCCTAAAAGCTCGACCTCACTCCAACCAAATAATCGCTCAGCCGCCGGGTTCCAGTGCTTCACAAACCCTTTGTGGTCTCGCACGTACATGGCGAAGGGAGAACTCTCAAACACCGCTTGGCTAAAGTCTTGTTCAACCAAGAGGGTTTGATTGGCCCTATTCAGCGCCTCAACCGCCACCAGTTGCAGTCGCCAAGCTCTGAGGATGAACCAAAATAAAATCAGTGTGGACAAGACGAAGAGCGTCGTGATCGCTACGGTTTTGAGCACTTCGATGCGCCAAGCGGCCAGATAGTCGTGCGTGGCACGCCCCACGCTGATACTCAATGGGAAGCCCTTGATTTGACGGTAGAAAAAAACGCGTTCGATACCATCCACCCCGGACACTTGCCGGTAGGAACCTTCCGTACGTCCTGACGCCAGCAGGGCTTGCAAGGCGGGTAAGGCGAACTTCTTTCCAATCACAGACGCTTCTGTTTTGTCGCTCAGGCTGCGCACGATGATGCCCAACTCTGAGTCAAACAAGGTGAACGTGCCACCCGGCCCCGTGGCCAGAGCGGCGTAGTCACGGGTAAAGCGACTCAGCGGTACGGACGCAAAGGCCAGGCCGGCAAAGCTGCCATCGGTCCGGTAGATGCCTCTGGCCAGATTAATGACCCACACGCCGGTCAACCTGCCCACCAAAGGGGCGGACACCACCAAGCCGCGCCCAGGCTGGCTGCGAAGTTTCAAAAAATAATCGCGATCAGCGATGGACACTGACGCGCTGCCTTGCTCACCTAAGTCCTGAGTCAGCTGGCCCTGGGCATCGGCCATTCTCAAACCCACGAGATCCGGGGCCAAAAATTGAAGCTGCGTCATCAAGTGCGCCAGGGCATTCGGATTCGTATTGCCGACGCGCAACTGGGTTTCGACCTCAGACACCAACGCTTGCAAACTCAGGTCAATGGACTGCAGGGTTCCCGTGATGTCATGGTCCAACAACTGGGCCACATTGCGGGTCTCTACCGCAGCGCCCTCGTCGTATTTGGCCCGGCTTTGCGTGATCGACCAGACCCCCAGGCCAATCACCAGCAGATTCAGCACGATCAGCCCAATGAACACCCGCTGAATCAAACCCAACGATGCCAGCCGGCCTCGCCAGAAAGAACGCAGCGTTTCGAGTGTGAGGCTGCTCATGTTCAATTCAAGCCGCAGTCGATTGAAGTGCGGCAATGCGCTCTTCAATCGGCGGGTGGGTTGAAAACCATTGACCAATGCCCCCTGCAATGCCCATGGCGGCCATGCTCTTGGGCAACTCGGCTGGCTGCAGGCCACCCAGGCGGGTCAGGGCATTGACCATGGGTTGACTGCGGCCTAAGAGTTGGGCCGACCCTGCATCGGCGCGAAACTCACGCTGGCGGCTGAACCAGGCCACCACCATGGCGGCCAGAAAACCGAGCAAGATGTCCAGCACAAAGGTGGTGACCATGTAGCTGATGCCAGGGCCGCTGTCGCGGCTGTCACCCTTGCGTAAAAAGCTGTCCACGGCATAAGCAATCACGCGGCTGAGAAACACCACAAAGGTGTTCATCACGCCCTGAATCAGCGCCATGGTCACCATGTCGCCATTGGCGACGTGAGCGATCTCGTGCCCGATGACGGCCTCCACCTCTTCACGCGTCATGCCAGCCAACAGACCGGTGGACACGGCCACCAGCGCGGAATTTTTGAAAGCGCCGGTGGCGAAGGCATTCGGCTCGCCTTCAAAGATGCCGACCTCGGGCATGCCAATACCGGCCTTGTTCGCCAGACGGCGAACCGTCTCCACGATCCAGGCTTCGTCAGTCGATTG
>JAYVPU010000202.1:0-5094 GCA_043757205.1 Comamonadaceae bacterium
GTATTTCTGGAGTGTTCATGTGTCCACCTATATTGAAGTGGATACGATGCTCCTGGCTACTGCGCCTCTCGGCAAGATGACTTCACCGGGCGCTTACCCGCCTGTTGCCAGGGTTATTGGTGGGCATGGCCGCAGGACTATGGTTGATTGGCACGCTGGAGCCGCGCTGGCCCCTGCTGCTGCTGGGCATCTTCATTGCCCTTGCCGGTCTGAACGCCTTGCGCACCAGCAAGGCTGCACTCACGCCCTGGTCGCCTCACGGCGCCCATCTGGCAGGCGTGCTAGGGGGTGTGGTGCAAATGATGTTCGGCACGGCTGGGCCGGTGGTGTTGGGCTGGTTGCAGCGCCGTGTTGATGACGTCCGTGTGCTGCGTGCCACCACACCTGCGGTGATGATGATTGCCGCCAGTGGCGTGCTTCTGTTCATGGCCTGGGGCGGTCGGCTGTCAAACCCTAATCTCTGGCAACGCTGGCTCGTGTTGATCGGGGTTGCGCTGCTGGCTGTGTCGCTGGGGCATCGCTTGTCGCGCCATGTTCCTGTGCTTGCACTCAAGCGGGTTATCTGCATGCTGCTGGTGGTCAGCGGGCTGATGCTGGTTTGGCGTGCGACGCGCTAAACGAGGTTAACGCGGTTAACCCAAGCGCTTTACCAGCACCTGCGACTTGCGATCCCAGTTGTACTTGCGTTTGCGCGCTTCTGGCAGTTTGTCTGGATCGGCCTGTACAAAGCCACGGCGCAAAAACCAGTGGGTGGTGCGGGTGGTGAGTACGAAGATGCTCTCCAACCCCAGGGCACGGGCGCGTTGCTCGACGCGCTTGAGAATCTTGCCGCCGTCGCCTTGGCCTTGGGTGTCAGGTGAGACGGTGAGTGCCGCCATTTCTGCGGTTTTGGATTCGGGGTAGGGGTAAAGCGCGGCGCAGGCGAAGATAACGCCGTCATGATCCAGGATGGTGTAGTTGCCGATGTCGCGTTCGATCTCGGTGCGGTCGCGTTTGACGAGGGTGCCGTCTTTCTCAAACGGTTCGATCAGTTGAAGGATGCCGCCCACGTCGTCGGATGTGGCTTCGCGCAGTTCGTCCAGCTTTTCGTCCACCACCATGGTGCCAATGCCGTCGTGTTCATAGATTTCCAGCAGCAGCGAGCCGTCCATGGCAAACGGAATGATGTGGCTGCGTTCCACACCCGCCTTGCAGGCTTTCACGCAGTGCTGCAGGTAAAACGCGGTGTCGGTCGGCAGCTTGGGGGCAGGCAGCTCGGTCAGCAGCTTTTCAGCGGCGGCCAGTGGCAATTCGGTGTCGATCGGGTTGTCGTCACCCTCGGGGGCCGTGGCGTGGATGCGGATGCCGGGGCTCTCCGTCAAAAAGATCAGCTTGTCGGCCTGCAAGGCCACGGCCACCGAGGTGGCGACTTCTTCCATATTGAGGTTGAAGGCCTCGCCCGTGGGGGAAAAGCCAAAGGGCGAGAGCAGCACCATGGCACCAAAGTCCAGCGTGTGCTTGATGGCGGCTGTGTCCACCTTGCGCACCAGGCCCGAATGTTTGAAGTCCACCCCGTCCAAAATTCCCACCGGTCGGGCGGTGATGAAGTTGCCTGAAATCACCCGTACCGTGGCCCCCGCCATGGGCGTGTTGGGCAGGCCTTGGCTGAAGGCGGCCTCAATCTCGTAGCGCAACTGGCCAGCGGCTTCTTGCGCGCAGTCCAGCGCCACTTCGTCGGTGATGCGGATGCCGTGGGAGTATTTGGGCGTGTGGCCCTTGGCCAGTAGCTGCTCGTTGACCTGCGGGCGAAAACCGTGCACCAGCACAATTTTCACGCCCATGCTCTGGATCAGCGCCAGGTCTTGCGCCAAGTGCTGCAACTTGCCCGCCGCAATGGCCTCGCCCGCAATGCCGACCACAAAGGTCTTGCCCCGGTGCATGTGGATGTAGGGCGCCACCGAGCGGAACCAGGGGACGAAGGTGGATTCAAAAGCGGTGGACATGCGTGGTGGCTTGTAGAAACATCAATTCGGGCAGGGATAATCGCTGATTCTCTACGAAGTTACCCCTTGAGCCTCTCTCCCCTGAAAATCGAATTCCCAGAATCGCTACCGGTGTCGGCTAAACGCGACGAGATCATGGCGGCCATTGCGGTGCACCAGGTCGTCATCGTCTGCGGTGAAACCGGCTCGGGCAAGACCACGCAACTGCCCAAGATCGCCCTGGCCATGGGCAGGGGTAAGTTGAATTACCCGCCCGGTGAGCGCGGCAAGTTGATCGGCCACACCCAGCCCCGGCGCATTGCTGCCAGCAGCGTGGCCAAGCGCATTGCCGATGAGCTGAACACCCCGCTGGGCGATGTGGTCGGCTACAAGGTAAGGTTTCAAGACCGTCTCTCCCGCGACGCCTCGGTCAAGCTGATGACCGACGGCATTTTGTTGGCCGAGACGCAGAACGACCCGCTGCTCAAGGCCTACGACACCATCATCATTGACGAGGCGCACGAGCGCAGCCTGAACATCGACTTTCTGCTGGGTTACCTGCGCCAGATCCTGCCGCGGCGACCGGATTTGAAAGTGATCGTAACCTCGGCCACGATTGATGCGGAACGGTTTGCCAAGCATTTTGCGTCGCGCCACGGTCCGGCCCCGGTCATCATGGTGTCAGGTCGCATGTTCCCGGTGGAGCAGCGCTGGCGTCCCTTTGAAGAAAGCCGGGAGTACGGGCTCAACGAAGCGATTGCCGATGCGGTGGACGAGTTGTGGGTCGGCCATGCCAGTGGCGACATTCTTATTTTCCTGCCCGGCGAGCGCGAAATCCGCGAGGCGGCGGATCACCTGCGTGGACATCTCAGTCACCATGCCGTGACGCGCAACGCCGAAGTGCTGCCTCTGTTTGCGCGGCTCAACCAGGCCGAGCAGGAGCGCATTTTTGACAGCCACAACGGACGCCGCATCGTGCTTGCCACCAACGTGGCCGAGACCTCGCTCACCGTTCCCGGCATCCGTTACGTGATTGACGCAGGTACAGCCCGTGTGAAGCGCTATAGCTTTAGGAGCAAGGTGGAGCAGTTACTGGTCGAGCCGATCAGCCAAAGCTCGGCCAACCAGCGTGCCGGGCGTTGTGGCCGAGTGGCCGACGGCATCTGCATCCGCCTGTATGACGAGAAAGACTTTGCCGGTCGCCCGCGCTTTACCGACCCCGAGATCCTGCGCTCCTCCTTGGCCGGGGTGATTTTGCGCATGAAGTCCTTGCACCTGGGCGTGGTTGAGGATTTCCCCTTTATCGAGGCGCCCTCGGGCCGCGCCATTGCCGATGGTTACCAGTTGCTGACCGAACTGGGCGCTGTGGACGACGCCAATGAGTTGACGCCAATGGGACAAGAGCTGTCCCGCCTGCCGCTGGACCCACGCGTGGGCCGCATGATTTTGGAGGCGCGCAGCCGCAGCGCCTTGGACGAGGTGCTGGTGATTGCCAGCGCCCTGAGCGTGCAGGATGTGCGCGACCGCCCTATGGATGCACAGACCCAGGCCGACCAGGTGCACGCCAAGTTTGACGATGAGAAGAGCGAGTTCAGCGGCTATTTGAAGCTGTGGAAGTGGATCAACGACGCAAAAGGCGGGCACAACAAAGAGCACAAGCTCAGCAACCGCCAGTATGAACAACTGCTGCGCCAAAACTTCATCAGCATGCGCCGAGTGCGCGAGTGGCGCGACATTCATTCGCAGCTTCTCACCGTGGTGGCCGAACACAAATGGCAACTGAATGCGGCCCCGGCAAGCTATGAGCAACTGCACCTCTCCATGCTGGCGGGTCTGCTGGGCAACATCGGCTGCAAGCTCGATGAAGAGGCCAACTCGGGGGAGTACCTGGGCGCGCGCGGCATCAAGTTTCACCGCCATCCGGGCGCGCATCTGGCCAAAAAGCCGGGCCGCTGGATCGTGGTGGCCGAGCTGGTGGAGACCACACGCCTGTTTGGCCGGGGCATCGCCGCGATTGAGCCGCCATGGGTTGAGCAGGTGGCGGGCCATCTTTTAAAGAAGCAGTTGCTGGACCCGCACTGGGAAAAGAAGGCCGCCGAGGTGGTGGCGTTGGAGCGGGCCACGCTCTACGGCATCGTCATCTACAACGGGCGGCGCACCAACTATGGCCGAATCGATCCGCCCGCCGCGCGCGAGATTTTCATCCGCGAAGCGTTGGTGAGCGGGCAGTGGGACACGAACCTGCCGTTTCTCGCCGCCAATCAAAAGCTCGTCACCCAGGTGGAGGAGCTGGAGCACAAGTCGCGCCGCCAGGACGTGCTGGTGGATGACGAGCTGATCTACGCGTTTTACGACCAGCAATTACCTGCTGATGTGTGCAGCGGCCACAGCTTTGAGCGCTGGTACCGGGAGGAGGGCCGCAAACCCGAATTCGCTCCCACCAAGGCAGGCGCGCCGTCGCGCCTGCTGCTGCTCACGCGTGACGAACTGATGCGCCACGAGGCCGCTGGCATCACCACCAACGCCTTCCCCAAAACCATCCGGCTGGGCGGCGTGGACTGCGCCGCCACTTACCTGCACGAGCCAGGTGACGCCAAGGACGGCCTGACCGTGACCGTGCCGCTGTTTGTGCTGAACCAGGTCAATGATGAGCGCTGCGAGTGGCTGGTGCCCGGCATGCTGAAAGACAAGATTCAGGCCCTGCTCAAAAGCCTGCCGCAGCGCTCACGCGGCCGCTTTGTGCCCTTGCCCGAGAACGCCACGCGGCTGGCGGCACTGCTGGGCACGCCAGAGTTGTGGGGTCACACCGGCTTGACCGATGCGCTGCTCAAGCAAGTGCGCCAGGAGTGCTCGCTGGACGTCAAACGCGGTGACTTGAAGCTCGACATGCTCAGCCCGCACCTGTTCATGAATTTCCGCGTGGTGGACGAACATGGCCGCCAGCTCGGGCACGGGCGCAACCTGGGAGCGTTGAAAGCGGAGCTGGGTGCGCAGGCGAGGGGGGCGTTTCAGGCGCTGGCGGGGCTGAAGCTGGCGCAGCCGCAAAGTCAGTCAGCGTCCTCCTCCCCCACTGGGGGAGGGCAGGGTGGGGGCGGCGAGCAGGTTCGCCCGTCGTCGTCTGGCAGCCCCCCTC
>JAYVPU010000203.1:0-5086 GCA_043757205.1 Comamonadaceae bacterium
AAACATGGACAAGCTCAGGATTTGTAGGATTTCATACAGGCTGTGATGATCAAGATGCAGACGTTTCTTCGCGATGGCGATCAACAGGTAGGTGGATATCTCTGGTCAGCGGAACTATCTGCGGCATGGAGGCTTTGATTCGGTGGCACAGTCCGGCGTTGGGGTTGATTTCTCCGGCTGACTTCATTCCCATTGCGGAAGACACAGGCCTGATCGTTGCCATTGGAGAATGGGTCATCCGCAGTGCCTGTGCGCAGAGCATGGCGTGGCAAGACGCTGGCAGTGCGCCTTTGCCGATCGCGGTCAACATCTCGGCGCGCCAGGTCGAAACTGGCACTCTGCTGGCGGTTGTTCAGAAAGTATTGATCGAAACTGGGCTGCAGGCGCGCTATCTCGAACTAGAACTTACCGAGAGCGTCATGATGGGTGAAACAGAAGCAACGCTAAGGCAGTTCGCTGATTTGCGAAGCATTGGAATCGCATTTTCTCTCGATGATTTTGGAACCGGATATTCGTCGCTCGCTTATTTGAGTCGTTTTTCGCTGCAGAAGCTCAAGATCGATCAAAGCTTCGTGCGCAACATCACAACAGACCCAAAGAGTGCGGCCATTGCGCAAGCCACGATTGCACTCGCACATGGCTTGGGTATTACGGTGATTGCGGAAGGTGTAGAAACAGAAGACCAGATGCGCCACCTGCGTAATGCGGGCTGCAATGAGTTGCAAGGTTACTTTTTCAGCCGGCCAGTGCCCCCCGACGAACTTGCTGACATGCAAAAGCAGAATAAAACCTTGAACCTTGACCGTGCTGCGAAGGGGTTGACTGGCGCTGCCCCACCGATGCGCTGGGTGCCCCCTTAAGTTCACTAAGCAACGGGTACAAGATTGCCCAAAAGGCCAGTCCCCCGCCAGTTTGCGGCATACTCACACCAGTGAAAAATGCACCCGAATCCCCCGCTATTGAGGCCGCCCAGCCTGTGACGGCCTTAGACCGCGCGCTGGCATCGCCTGCCGCTGCGCCCGGCCACTTTGATGAGCTGCGTGGTCGCGTTTCGTCCGAAACAACGCTCTCGGAATCCGCTACTAATTTAATAGCTGACTACGCAGGCGTTACGGGGGATTGGGGCCAATTTTTCAAAAATTCTGAGCATGATGGCCTGGGCGACCTGAACCAGCGCTCGGCCATCCTGGCCCGCCAGATTCGCGACAACGGCGTCACCTACAACGTGTATGCCGACGAAGGCGGGCCACAGCGGCCCTGGTCCTTAGGCCTTTTTCCACTGATTATTTCGCCGCAAAGCTGGCAGAAAATTGAAACCGGTGTACGCCAACGCGTTCGGCTACTTGACCGCGTGATGGCCGATGTGTATGGCCCGCAAGAGCTGCTGGCCCAGGGCCTGCTGCCACCCGCGCTGGTGCAGGGCCACCCGGGCTACTTGCGCGCCATGCACGGCGTGCAGCCCGTGGGCGGCACCCACCTGCACATTGCGGCATTCGATTTAGCCCGCGGGCCCGATGGCAACTGGTGGGTGGTATCGCAGCGCACGCAAGCGCCGTCGGGCCTGGGTTACCTGCTGGAAAATCGCCTGGCGGTATCGCGCCTCTTTCCACAGGCCTTTGAGAGCCTGCAGGTGCAGCGCCTGGGCGGCACCTACCGCGCGCTGATTGACAGCATGAAGCGCATGAGCCCGGCGGGTCAGAACGCGCACATCGCCCTGCTCACACCCGGGCCCTACAACGAAACCTATTTTGAGCACGCCTATCTGGCGCGCTACTTGGGCATCACGCTGGTAGAGGGCAGTGACCTGATCGTGCGCGACCAGCGCCTGTTCCTGAAAACGCTGCGCGGATTGGTGCCGATCCACGGCCTGCTCAAGCGCCTGGACGACCAGTTTCTGGACCCGCTGGAGTTGCGCGCCGACTCCACGCTGGGTGTGCCAGGCCTGCTGCAGGTGATTCGCGCAGGCAACGTGCTGGTGGCCAATGCACCGGGTTCGGCATTTCTGGAATCCCCCGCGCTGCTGGGATTTTTGCCCGCCTTGTCTGAGCACTTGCTGGGCGAAGCGCTGCAACTGCCCGCCCTGCCCACCTGGTGGTGCGGCGAGCGCTCGGCAATGGAAGAGGTGTTACCCCGCCTGGCCGACTGCGCCATCAAGCCCACTTACCCGGGCTCGGTCACGCACGGCCATTTTGATTCGGCTATGGGACGCACGCTCAGTGAGCGTGAGCGCGATGAGTGGGCCGGGCGCATCGTGCGCCAGAGTGACGACTTCACGCTGCAAGCCTACGTGCCGCTTTCGCAAATGCCCACCTGGCAAACTGCGGCAGCAACAGCAACAGCAACTGCACCCGGTGCTGGGGCGGCCACCGGCATGGTGCCGCGCGCCGTTATTTTGCGGGTGTTTGCGGTATCGGACGGTCCCCAGTCGTGGCGCGTGTTGCCCGGCGGACTGGCGCGCGTGGCAGGCTCCAGCGCCGAGATCGCCTCGATGCAATACGGCGGCAGCAGCGCCGATGTGTGGGCCATGACCACGGGCCCGGTGGACAAAACCAGTCTGTTGCAACCCCCACTCACCCCCGCCAGCCTGGCGCAACGCAAGCGGCTGGTCACCAGCCGCGCGGCGGAAAACTTGTTCTGGCTGGGTCGCTACACCGAACGGGCAGAAAATTCCGTGCGGCTGGCGCGGCTGACCCTGGAATGCCTGTCGGGTGAAGACCAGTCGTCCGCACCGCTGCTGGCCTGGCTGGCCCGCATGGCCGTGACCAATACGCTGGTGCTACCGGGCGTGCCCGCCCCCACCCCCGTACCCCAGGCGCGCCGGGTGTTTGAACGCTCGTTGATCGCCAGCTTGGGCAGCACCGACGAGACCACCAGTGTGGGGTTCATCCTGCGCGGGGTTCGCCTGGCCGGCGCATCGGTGCGCGAACGCTTGTCGCAAGAGCACTGGAACCTGATGCAGCGCGCGGAAGACCGCTTTTTTCACAGTTGCACCGCACACATGAGCAGCGGCGATTATTCGGCTGTCGAAGCGCTCAGTACGCTCAAAACAGCCAGCGATCACCTGGCGGCCATCACCGGTCTGCAGACCGACCGCATGACCCGCGACGACGGCTGGCGCTTGCTGAGTATTGGTCGCCACATTGAACGCCTCGGGTTTTTGTCAGCCGCACTCAAGCTGGGATTTGAAACCGGCTCGGTGCACCAGGATGGCGGCTTTGAGGCGATGGTGGCCCTCTTTGACAGCACCATCACCTTCCACGCGCAATACCAACAGAGCCGTGATGTGGCGGCGCTGGTCGATTTACTGGTGCTGGACCGCGACAACCCCCGCTCGCTGGGCTGGGTGGTCCACACCCTGCGCGGGCGCTTGGCCAAACTGGCCGGCAGTGAGCCTGACCAACTGGGCCTGTTGTCGCACAGCGTGCCTGACCCTGACACCTGGCGCCTGGAGCCGCTGTGCGATGGCGGGATCATGGTGGATGGCAAAGGGTTTTATGCCGCGCTGGACCAGCTGCTGCACGAATGTGGCCATGCGTCTTACCAAGTGTCTGAAGAAATTGGCGCCACCTACTTCACCCATTCGGGCGAAGCGGGCCAAAGCATGGGGGCCTAGCGCATGCAGCTGCAAATCACCCACGAAACCTGTTACGACTACGCCCCTGCGGTCGACATTGCCCAGCACGTGGCCTACCTGCAACCCCTGAACACGCCCAACCAAGAGTTGCTGGGTCACAGCCTGCTGATTGAGCCCACCCCGGCGCAGCAAATTGCGATGCAGGATGTGTATGGCAACACGCGCCAATTTTTCTCCTTGCAAACCGCGCACACCCAACTCAAGGTGGTAGCCCGCAGTGTGGTGTCGACACAGGCCAAACCCATGCCGGCGAGCCTGGTGCCCTGGGAACAGGTGCGAGAGCGCTTTCGGTACTCCTCAAAAAGCACCTTTGATGCGGCGGCCGAGTTTGTATTTGCCTCACCCTATGTGCCGCGCCACGCGGACTTTGCCGCCTATGCCCGGCCCAGCTTTGCCGTTGGTGTGCCGCTGGTGCTGGCCGCGCGGGATTTGATGCAGCGCATTCACCGCGACTTTACTTATGAGAGCCAAAGTACCCAGGTCAACACCCCGGCGCTGGAGGCGCTGGCGCAGCGCAAGGGTGTGTGCCAAGATTTCGCCCACATCATGATTGCCTGCCTGCGCGCCTATGGCCTGCCCGCACGCTATGTGAGCGGCTATTTGCTGACACAGCCAGCACCCGGTGAGGAGCGACTCATTGGCAGCGATGCGTCGCACGCGTGGGTGTCGGTTTACCTGCCTGATTTGCCCGAAAGCCAGCGCTGGTGCGACTACGACCCCACCAATAACCGCGACGGCTGGGGCACACCCGGCGAAGACTACGTCACCCTGGCCATTGGCCGCGACTTCTCGGATGTGTCACCCATTCGCGGCGTGATCCACGGCGGGGCCAACCACACGCTGAGTGTGGGTGTGACGGTGGAGCCATTTATGGACTACAGCCTGCCGCACCAGTCACAGTCACAAGGTCAATCGCAAAGCCAATCACAAAGCCAAGTAGCTATCATTTAGATAGCTTCCTGCGCAGACTCCACGGGGGTTAGAGACCTCTTTTCTATAAATTTTTTCTCAAACCATCACCGCTATGAATATTTACGACACCCTCGCCAGCCTCAATATCACCCTGCCCCCTGTGGCGATTCCCGCAGCGGCCTATGTGCCATTTGTGCAAACTGGCAATTTGGT
This sequence comes from Comamonadaceae bacterium, assembly GCA_043757205.1. Taxonomy (GTDB): domain Bacteria; phylum Pseudomonadota; class Gammaproteobacteria; order Burkholderiales; family Burkholderiaceae_C; genus CANCDA01. The sequence continues at coordinate 4,760 of JAYVPU010000203.1, forward strand.
CTTTCTGAGCGGCCACATTGCCAAGAAAGATGGCAAACCTTGGGTCGGCCAATTGGGTAAAGACACCACCACCGAAGAAGGCAAGGCCGCCGCCCGCGCCATCGCTATCGACCTGATGGGCACCCTGCACGCCGCCGTGGGCGACCTGAACCGCGTCAAACGCATCGTCAAACTGATGTCAAACCCAAACTCTACAACCCGCGCCACCCCGAACGCACGCTGCTGTACAAAACGGTAGCCGAACACTTCGAGACCTGGTTGGAGCTGTCCAGCGCGGGCCAGTTTGACGGCCAGGGCGACCACCACAGCCCTAAGGCATATGTGCGC
>JAYVPU010000204.1:0-5079 GCA_043757205.1 Comamonadaceae bacterium
GGTCGAGGTTTAAGGCAGCTTGTTTCATGGGCTGAATTTTCTCAGGCCGGGCTTACACCAAGCACACAAAGGCGGGAGTTATGCAGAGTTTCCCTAAGCAATGCGCACATTTTGAAACCGGACTGATTGCAAATACGGTATTGCATTGAGCCATGCACCCTGCACGTTGTCGCACGCTTCCTGCAGTGCCAAGAACAACATGAGTAAGTTTCCAGAACTTGAATCGCAAATAACGTGTGTGCCAGCAACTGGCGGTTGTTGCGTATTTAGCGTCATAGGCGAGTTGTCTAGCTTAACGAAACCCTTCTTCAACAGAAACACACCATCCAACGCGGTTCCAGGTTCTGTTACGCGATTTTCTGGATTCCAGGTTGGTAACGGTATCTTCTGACTTGTGTGCGAATTCAGGATCCATGAATGCACGGTACTCATTTGGGCGGGGCCTGTGTAGGCCACAACGAAATTCAAAACGCGTGGAGGAATCCAACCCGTGCTGAAGCTCGTGTTTATGTTTGGGGTAAGGCTCTTCGCTGTGTGTGCTGCCTTCACTGATTGATCGATACCCGCCTGATCAAGAATTGACTTGACTTCAATCGTTGCGACGACCGATTCGATCATGAATCCGTTGATACCGCCCCCGAAGTCGAGCTTCGGATAATTGGTCTTGTAAATGACGATATCGAACTGATTGCGGGGCGCACGGGGTTGCGAGGTAGCGTCAATAATTTCGCCTGTTCCGATTGCGACGTTTGCACTTAGGTGGCCCTCAAGAAACTCCTTTATGAAGGCTTCTCTCGGAGTGCCTCGATGCAGCGTATGTCCGGCGTTGGCGGGTATTTGGGAAATATGGATGAGGGAAGTCTCCACAGCATCCATGTGCGACTTCAGCATAGGGAGTCCTTAGGCATAACTAAATGTAGCTCGTCGGATGAACCCGACGGCCCAATGTATCCGCCCAAATATACACAAAAACCGGACAAACCCTCATCAGTGAACTCGGCTGCAACCTGCTTGAAACAACAACGTCAAGTCGAACGCTGTGTTCAACAACCACTAACTGATCCCCATGAACCCTGCCATCTATTCCGGCAGCAGCCCAATCTCTTTCACTGCATCACTCCAACGCACGTGCTCCTGGCTCAAAAAGCTGCCCAGCGCTTCGGGCCCACCCAGCGGCTCGGCGATGGGGCCGATGGTCAAGATGCGCTGCGCGGTATCGGCATCCGCCAGCAGGGTGTTGATCTCTTTGTTCATGCGCGCAATCACGGGCGCGGGTGTGCCTGCCGGGGCCATCAGCGCAAACCAGCCCACCATCTCAAAGCCTGGCAACAGCTCGGCCAGCGCGGGCACTTGCTCCCAGCCTGCTACGCGTTTGGCACTGGTCACGGCCAGCAAACGCAAGCGGCCTTGACGCACCAGCGCGGCGGTCGAGGCCAGATCGGCCACCACCGCATCGGCGTGGCCACCGATCACGTCTTGCACGGATACACCGACCGAGGCGTAAGACACCAGATTGGCCGTCATCTGGGTGCGGGCGTTGATCAGGCGCGCAATGATGCCGCCAAAGGTGCGCGGGCCTTCATTGGCCAGTGACAGCTTGCCGGGTGATGCTTTGGCGCGTGCGATCAAGTCGGCCATGGAGGCGATAGGCGACTCGGCTTTGACCAGCACGGCGAACGGGCTCTTGGCGACAAAGGCCACAGGCACAAAGTCTTTTTGCGGGTCGTAGGGCAGGGTCTTGAACAAATGCTTGTTGGTGACCAACGCCGCCGTGGTGGCGAAGTAAAAGCTGTAGCCATCCGGCGCGGCACGGGCAGCGGCCTGGGCGCCGATGACGTTTTGGCCACCCGGCTTGTTCTCAATCACCAGCGCCTGCCCCAGCGGCTTGGCCAGACGCTCACCCAGCAGCCGCGCCACGTTGTCCGGGCCCGAGCCGGGGGGTTGCGACAAAATCAGTTTGATGGGCTTGTCGGGCCAGGGGGCGGGGCTTTGCGCCCATGCAACGTTCGCAAGTAGTGCCATGGCCAGCGCCAGCCAGGTGTTTTGAAGGACAGATCTGCGATGGGTCATTGAAGTCTCCGGTTAGGCCGCATCATAAAGTCTGGCCACCCCGTTTGGCCAAGGGATGGATTTGGATACCATTGCGGGGTCGCGTCAATCTGGCCGACCCGATCAACCTGATGTAAGGACACGCCGTGTTTGCTGAACCCTCTCCCAAGACCCAGGATTTGCTGCAACGCCTGCGGCAGTTTTTTGACCAGCACATCTACCCGAACGAGGCGCGTTATTACGAAGAGATGGACGCGTTTCGGCGCACCGGCAATGCCTGGCAGGTGTCGCCCCTGATTGAAGAACTCAAACCCCTGGCGCGTGCCGCAGGCCTGTGGAATATGTTTTTGCCGCACGAGCGCAATGGCGTGCCGGGCATCTCCAACCTGGACTACGCACCGCTGTGCGAGGTGATGGGCCGTGTCTCGTGGTCAGGCGAAGTCTTCAACTGCTCGGCACCCGACACCGGCAACATGGAAACCTTTGAGCGCTACGGCACGCCAGCGCACAAGGCCCAGTGGCTGGAGCCCTTGCTGGCGGGTGAAATTCGCTCTGGTTTTTTGATGACAGAGCCCGCAGTGGCTTCGTCCGACGCCACCAACATTCAGTGCACGATTCAACGTGATGGCGATGAGTACGTCATCAATGGCCGCAAGTGGTTCTCGTCCGGTGTGGGTAGCCCGCACTGCAAGATTTTTATCGTGATGGGCAAAACCGACCCTGACGCCGCGCGCCACGCGCAGCAGTCCATGGTGCTGGTGCCGCGCGACACGGCTGGCGTCACCGTGTTGCGTCACCTGTCGGTGTTTGGCTATGACGACGCACCCCATGGCCACATGGAGGTGCTGCTGGAGAACGTGCGCGTGCCCGCCAGTAACATCATGCTCGGCGAAGGTCGCGGTTTTGAGATTGCGCAAGGTCGCCTTGGCCCTGGGCGCATTCACCACTGCATGCGCTCCATTGGCGCGGCCGAGCGCGCGCTGGAGATGATGTGCGACCGACTGCGCGCCCGCGTGGCGTTTGGCAAGCCGCTGGCCGAACAATCGGTCTGGCACGAGCGCATCGCCGAGTCGCGTTGCATGATCGACCAGGCCCGGCTGCTCACGTTGAATGCGGCGTGGAAGATGGACACCGTGGGCAACAAGGAAGCCCGCGCCGAAATCGCCATGATCAAGGTCGTGGCCCCCAACATGGCCTGCCAAGTGGTGGACTGGGCGATCCAGGCGCACGGCGCTGCGGGTGTGAGCCAGGACTTCTGGCTGGCCGAAGCCTACGCGCACCAGCGCACGGTGCGCATCGTGGACGGGCCTGATGAGGTGCACCGCAATGCGATTGCGAAGATTGAGTTGGGTAAGCGGGCGGCGCTGGCGATCAAGCCTTAAACAACACGCACCGAGCGCGTCATTCCAGCTTGGCGCCGACGGAGCGTGCCAGCGCGCCCCAGCGGGCGGTCTCGGCAAAGATGAAGGGACCAAACTCGTCCGGTCGGCTGGCAACAAGTTCGACCCCTTGTTGCATGAACTGGTCTTTCAAGTCCGGCGAGCGCAAAGCGGTGCCAACTGCGAGGTAGAGACGATCAATCACCACTTCGGGCGTACCTGCCGGGGCCAGCAGGCCGTACCAGTTGTAAATCTCGACCTTGGGCAGGCCAAGCTCCGTCGTCGTCGGCACGTCCTTCAGTACCGGAATGCGTTTGGCGCTGGTCACCGCCAGCGCGCGCAGCTTGCCGGACTGGATGAAAGGCAGAACCACAGGGACATCGGCCAGCATCAAATCAACCTGTCCGCCCATCAAATCGGTCAGTGCCGGCGCGGCACCCCGGTAGGGAATGTGGTTTATGGACAGCTTGGCCTCGCGCTTGAGTAGCTCGGCTTGAAGGTGCGGGGTGGTGCCGCTACCGGCCGATGCGTAGTTGAACTTTTGCGGATTGGCCCGGATGGCGGCCAACAGCGACTCAAAATCCTTGTACTTTGCATTCGCGGATACCACCAGAACGGCAGGCACCTTGAGCGCCTGCGTCACAGCCTGCAAGTCCTTTTGCGGGTTGTAGGGCATGGACGGGGCAATATTGGGCACGATGGACAAGGCGCCGGCCGAGGAGAACAGCAGCGTATAGCCGTCCGCCGGTGCCTTGGCCACGGCATCGGCCCCCAGCACACCGCCGGCACCGCCCTTGTTGTCCACAATGAACGGTTGGCCGAGCGCTGCCGAGAGTTTGGTGCCCAGCAAGCGCGCCGTCTGGTCAACCGGCCCCCCCGCAGGGAAAGGCACGACCATGCGAACCGGCTTGGCTGGATAGGCCTGCGACCAACCCGAACTGGCCAGCAGTGCCAAGGTCATGGTCAGAGCGGATTTGAGAATTGAGTTCATGTGCGCGATCGGGTTGCGGTGATAAAAGAATGCCACCTTGAGGGGGCATAACGGGTTGAACTTTAAGGACTTGCGTCCAACATGCCATCCGGCTAAGCCGCATAACTGCTATGCATTGTGCTGAACTGTCACGCTATGCGCTGCGGTGCATGACAGGGTTGCCGCGTAGCGGGTATCGTCCACCATCCGCGCTGAGGGCCTGTCCACGCAGGCGGCCGATGTGCGCAAATTCGGCATGGTCAAGGAGGGCAAGATTACCCGCCAATTCATGCTCGGGGTGGTGCAAACGGCTGACGGCTTGCCGATCTACCACGAGGTATTTGATGGCAATACGGCGGAGACCAAAACCTTGTTACCAACACTTGCCAAGGTGATGGGGCGCTTCCCCCATATCCGCCGATTGGTATTGGTGGCGGACCGGGGCCTGCTGAGTCTGGATAACCTCAAGGCTTTGCAAGCGATCAAGCTGGCTGGCAGCAAAGCTAAAGATAAGGACCAAGCCTTGGAGTTCATCCTGGCGGTGCCGGGCAGGCGGTATCACGAGTTTGCCGATTTGTTGAGGCCGTTTCAGAAGCAGTGCGCACAGGCGCAGGAAGAGATCACGGGCGAAGTGGCGTGGAATGGCTTACGCTTGTGTGTGGCCCATGACCCCGACACGGC
>JAYVPU010000205.1:0-19766 GCA_043757205.1 Comamonadaceae bacterium
TGTTGTAGTTTCATCACTCAAAGAAATATTCTATTTAGACCCAATTCCATCACACATGCGGGCTTACTCACCCCTTGCAGATAAATTGGACTCTGACGCAAAGAATATTGCAGGAGTAATCGCCGCGCTTCCCGAGTCCAAGCAAAAGGATATTGAGGCTGTACTTACAAAATATGCAAGCAAATTACCAGAAAGAGATATCCGTCATGTATATGCTGAAACGGTAGGAAAGTTTAAGTCTGACGCAATGCTTTACTGCGAAGAGGATTGGATTGGTGTGGGAGTGTCTCATACTGTTGACGCACGAGGCATGTCCGACGGGACATTAAGATTTCTCGCAATCCTGACGGCCCTTCTTACTCGCCCTGAGAGAAGCCTTTTGGTAATTGAAGAAATTGACAATGGGCTACACCCATCCAGAGCAAGCATGCTTTTAGATATGCTCCAAACTATTGGTAAGCAGCGTAACGTTGATGTGTTAGCGACAACTCATAATCCTGCGTTACTCGATGCTATGGGCACAGAGATGATTCCTTTTATCACTGTGGCTCATTGTGATCAGAAAACTGGACATAGCGTTTTAGTTCTACTTGAGAACATGAAACAGTTGCCAAAGCTATTGGCACAGGGAACGATTGGGCGGTTATCGAGTAAAGGATTGATTGAAAAATCCTTGCAACAGTCATTTGATTTCGAGGAAGTGAGCGAGTCAGACAATGTCTAAGAAAATTCTGATTCTCGACACGTCAATTCTTTGCTGTTGGCTCCATGTACCAGGAAAAGATACTGCAGGAGGGCCCCATGACCGTTGGGACTTCAACCGCATTAACCAACTCTTAGTCGCTGAACGCGCTCAGGGCAGCACATTTGTTCTCCCAATCGCAAGTCTGATTGAAACGGGCAACCATATTGCCCAATGCAATGGAAACCGTCATAGCCTAGCAACATCCTTAACCGAACATTTGCAAGGCACTGTCGAAGCGTCATCCCCTTGGGCCGCTTTTACTGATCAATCAACTCTCTGGGAGCCGGAGAATCTGCTGGAACTTGCGAACTCGTGGCCTCAGTTAGCGGTTGGAGGAACAAGTATCGGTGACGCAACCATTAAAAACGTCGCAGAGTACTATGCAAAAGCCGGGTTTGAGGTCGAAATTCTTACTGGAGACGCAGGGCTAAAAGCTTACGAAATTAGGAAACCAAGCATGATTCCTCGGCGGCGCAGCTAAATATCAAAAAAATGTCCCGCCCCCAAACCATCCAAATCTTTCTTCCCGCTGGTGACCCGCGCGGTATACGTGTGGCCGAGATCACGACGCGCATTGTTCGTGTCATCGAGGTGCCGCGTAGTCAGTTGGCGGAGTTCCTAAAGATGCCCGAGGCGCAGCAGGTGGGGGTGTACTTTTTGATGGGCGAGTTGTCTGAGGCCGGATTGCCGCGCGTGTACATCGGCCAGTCTGGCAATGTGGGCAACCGGCTGGTGCAGCACAACCAGAGCAAGGACTTTTGGAACCGGGCGTTGGTGGTCATCTCGCTCACCAACAGCATGACGCAAACGCACGCGCTGTTTCTGGAGTGGTTTGCCATTTCTGAGACCACCAAGGCCGGGCGCTACAGCCTGGAGAACGGCAACACCGGCGCGCGGCCCCACACGCCCTCGCCGCTGGAGGCGGACTGCCACGAAATTCACGAGACCGCCGCCACCCTACTGGCCACGCTGGGCCAGCCCATCTTTGAGCCGCTGACCAATGCGGCGACAGTCAAGGGTGAGAAGGAGTTGTTCTATTGCAAAGGTTCTGGCGCGGATGGCGTTGGTGAGTACACGACCGAGGGCTTTGTGGTGCATAAGGGCTCAAAGGGCCGCGCAGAGATCGTCGCATCCATTCAGGGCACATCCAACGAGCGGCTGCGCAAGCAGTTGGTTCTGGACGGCATCCTCTCCGCGCAAAACGGCCTGCTGGTCTTCACCCGCGACCACCTGTTCACCAGCCCCAGCATGGCCGCCATGGCGGTGATGGGTCGCTCGGCCAACGGCTGGATCGAGTGGAAGAACCCGCAAGGCAAGACGCTGGATGAGGTGAAGCGACAGTCTGTGAATTTTGAAGCTGGTGTGCCCACTGCGGCATGACCTGATATCGAACCCATACACCACCATGGCATCGGCCAAACTTAACAAACCCGCACCACGAGTGGTGATCTTCGCCGGCCCCAACGGCGCAGGCAAATCCACGCACGCGGACGCCATTCTGGCTACCTTGGGCATCAGCACGTTTGTGAATGCAGATTTCATCGCCCGAGGCCTGTCCGGGCGGCACACGGAAGCGGTGACGTTCACGGCGGGGCGGATCATGTTGACGCGGCTGCACCAGTTGGCGGACGCGGGCGAAGACTTCGCTTTTGAGAGCACCTTGTCGAGCCGCACGTTTGCGCCGTTTCTGCGTGACCTCAAGGCGCGGGGCTATGGCGTGGCCATTTACTATTTTTCTCTGGCCAACGCATCGCTCGCGGTGCGACGCGTCAAGCTGCGTGTGGCGCTGGGCGGGCATGACGTGCCCAGCGATGTGGTAAAGCGGCGGTTTGGGCGCAGCGTGCACAATTTTTTCAACCGCTATGCGCCATTGGCCAATGAATGGACTTTGTTTGATAATTCATCCGCGCACTTGGCCGTGACCGTAGCCGCGCAAGTCGCCAACCATTTGACCGTGACGGAGACCAGAACATGGCTCAAACTTCAAAAACTCAGCAACGTCGTCTAACCCCTACGCCCAAAGCATTGCAAAAGGCTTTGGAGCAGTCCGCCCAACAAGCCCAGCGACTGGCAGACGCGTTTGGGCTCAAGGTGCCTGCGGCCCCAGGCAAAGTCCACGCACACGCAAACAAGACCCACTGACTGAGCGCACCTGAGTGTGCCCACCATGCGCCCCCACCACCACGTCTATGTCGTCGAACTGTCCAAAGACGTGCTGCGGGTTGCCAAGTTCATGAGGTGCAACCCCGGCTATGTGGACGGCAAGCCCTGTGTCTATGTCGGCATGACGGGCCTTAACCCCGATGTGCGCTTTGACAAGCACAAGGCCGGCATCCAGGCCAACGCCTACGTCCACAAGTACGGCCTGCGTCTGTTGCCGGACCTTTTTGAGGGCTTCAACCCCATGGCGTACAAGGACGCCGTAGAGCGAGAGATTGAAATCGGCATCGACCTGCGCTCGGCCGGGTTTGGCGTCTGGCAGGCTTGAGCATGACGGCACTCACATTAACCCGCGTGAACGCCGACGTGCACAGCGTGCACCTGCCCGATGGATCGCACGTGGGCAACCTCAAGCGCATTGGCGCGGTCTGGAAATTCAAGGCCATTGGCTATGACGCAGCGGGCCACATCATCCCGGGTGGTGGCCCCTTGACCGACCGGCATAACACCCCGTTTGCAGCGCCTGATGCCGATTGGCTATTCCAGACCATCGTGACCGATTTCCGGGGTTGACCGGAATGACCTGTCACGACGCCGGAATGGCAAACGCCAGCGTGTGCCCATTGAGGCAGGAAAAGCTGATTGCAGGTCACAATCACACTAATGAGTTCAATCCATTTTTATCGCGATTTGCCCGAGCGGGAGGTTTTTGACCAAGCCATTGATGCAAACGACCACCACCAAGCACCTGCTGACTGGTGGATCGTTATTGCAGATGTTATGAATTCAACACAAGCTATTGAGTCAGGGGCCTACAAGGATGTCAACGCCATTGGGGTTGCATGCATTTCCGCTGTGCTAAACGTTGATCGCAGCATTGAGATTCCATTTGTTTTTGGGGGCGATGGAGCAACGTTTGCAGTACCGGATGAATTACGTGATCGCGTCATCCTGGCCTTGCGATTAGCACAGCGCGTGTCACGTGAGAGTTTCGGATTTTCACTGCGCGTTGGATTGGTTCAGGTCAGCGATTTGCTTAAGCAAGGGTTTTGGATCCGCCTCGCCAAGGTTCGTCTTTCGTCAAATAATTCTCAAGCCGTATTCTCTGGTCGTGGATGGAATGAGGCTGATCGCTGGATTAAAGATCGACAGGAACAACATGTACTTTGGGTTCATGAAAATCAAGGCCCAAGCAACGGAAGTTTTGAAGGGTTTGAATGCCGCTGGAAAAACGTACCCAGCTTCAAAGATCACAAGCTGACCTTGATGGTGATGGCACTGTCGGGCAAGGAACAAACTGGACAAAAAACCTACCGTGAAGTGCTCAACAGCATCGGTAAAATTTATGGCAAGGCTTCAGACTATCACCCCTTGCGCGAACAAAGTATGCATCTCTCATTCAATCCCCAGCACCTGAACCAGGAATGGCGTGTGCGATCCAGTCAATTAACGATAGTGGGGCGTATCCACTACGCGATGCGGATACTTCTGCTTAATCTTGCTGGCGTTTATCTGTTTGCCTTCAAAAAAGATACCAAAACTGTGCAATGGAGTCGCTACGTCAAAGACATGATTGATAACTCGGATTTTCAAAAATTCGATGGCACGCTGCGCATGGTGATCGATGGCAGCGACACTCAGTTCTTGGCGTTGAAGACGTACTTGGATGAGATGCATCGGCAAGGTCATTTGGTCTATGGCATACACAAGTCAAGAGAAGCGATGTTGACCTGCATCGTGTCCTCATACAACGACAACCACATCCATTTCGTCGACGGCAGCGATGGTGGCTACGCCATGGCAGCTCACGAATTGAAACAGCAACTCGCGACACTTTACCCCTGATAGGGAGGCATGATGGCTCTGCCCATCCGCCGCATCGCCCACCTGGACATGGACGCGTTTTACGCGTCGGTGGAGTTGCTGCGCTACCCGCAGCTCAAGGGCTTGCCGGTGGTGATTGGGGGTGGGCGGCGGCGGGAGGATGATTTGCTGGCGCGGCTTCGACAAGCTCAGCCCGAACGGGCATGGAATCAAGCCGAGCAAGATTGGGCGCAAGCTCACCTGAATGAGATTCCGGTGTCGGTGTTTCCGCTGCTGAAGGACTACACCGGGCGTGGCGTCATCACCACCGCCACCTACGCAGCACGCCAGTTTGGCGTGGGCTCGGCCATGGGGTTGATGAAGGCGGCCAAGCTGTGTCCGCAGGCGATTTTGTTACCGGTGGATTTCCCCGAGATTCGCAAGTACTCGCAACAGTTCAAAAGCATCGTCACCGAGATTGCGTCGCTGATGGAAGACCGGGGCGTGGACGAGGTGTTCATCGACTTCACCGATGTGCCCGGTGGCCAGCGCCAGGGTGGGCGCAGTTTGGCACGCTTGATCCAGAAGACGATTCTGGATGCCACGGGGCTCACCTGCTCCATCGGCGTGGCGCCCAACAAACTGCTGGCCAAGATGGCCAGCGAGTTCAACAAGCCCAAGGGCATCTCGGTGGTTTTTGAAGACGATTTGCAAACCCTGATCTGGCCGCTGGCCTGCCGCAAGATCAACGGCATTGGGCCGAAGGCCGACGCCAAGTTGCAAAGCCTGGGTGTGATCACTATTGGCCAGCTTGCGGCGCAAGAGTTGCCCTGGTTGATCGAGCACTTCGGCAAAAAAACTGGCGGGTGGATGCATGACGCCGCGCACGGACGGGACGATAGACCGCTGGTGATGGACAGCGAGCCCGTGTCCATGAGCCGCGAGACCACGTTTGAACGCGACCTGCACGCGGTGCGCGACAAAGCCGAGCTGGGCGCTGTGTTCACCCGGCTGTGCGAGCAGGTGGCGGCGGACTTGCAGCGCAAGGGTTATGTGGGCCGAACCATTGGCATCAAGCTGCGCTACGACAACTTCAAAACGGCCACGCGCGACCAGACGATGGAGCAGCCTACCGACGATGCCAAGACGATTCGCCAGACAGCCGGGCTGTGCCTCAAGCGCGTGCCGCTGGAGCGGCGGCTGCGCTTGCTTGGGGTGCGGGTTGGAGGGCTGGAGAAGGCTGGAGAGCAATCAAACAGTGCGCAGGCAGCTACTGATTTAGGAGCAACTGAGCAGCAGTTGTTTTGAAAAAAATCGCCCCCTAAAACCCCAACGAGACAAATACTCTGCCCGCCTCGATCTTCACCGGATAGCTGCGAATGGCCTCGGTCGCCGGGGCACAGGTGGGCGCGCCGGTGCGCACGTCAAACATGCCCTGGTGCAGCGGGCATTCGATCTCATAGCCCTCCAGAAATCCGTCACAGAGACGCCCGTGGCCGTGGGTGCAGATGTTGTCAGTGGCGTAGATGGTGTCTTCGACTTTGTAGAACGCAATGTCCAAGCCACTGACCACCAGGCCGATCACGTCGTCGGCAGGTACGTCGTCAACGCCAGCGGCGTCAATCCATTCGGTATCACTCATGGGCAAATCCTCAGATGGGGTAGATGATGGAGTTGGGGATCATTTCGCTGTCGTACACCATCAGGCGTGACTCGAACTTCAGGCCCTGCGGCGTGCGCACGATCACGTCGATGCTGCGCCCGACGTTGAACACAGTGGACAGCTCGGAGAGTTTGGTGCGGAACACGGCGTAGTTGGCCTCGCACTCAAAGCGGTCGCCCTCCGCCTTGCGCACCAAAGGCGCGCCGACCACATGGCGTTGGTAGTAGGGGTCATGAAACAGCGTCTCGCGAATTCCATAGACCCGGTCTTTGAGCATTCCTTTGCTCTCAAACGACAAGGTGGCCAGGGCGAAGCCGCGTTCATGGTTTTCACGTGGCTGCAAGCGGTAGCTGCATGCTTCGGTAAAAAACTCAGGCCACAGATCCCACTGGCCGGAGTCCACCGCGCTGGCGTAATCGGCATAGAGCTGGGTCAGCGCGTGGTAGTCATCAAACGTCATTCTTCGGCCTCCATCACTTTGCGCCAGTATTCATACATGCCGCGAATCAAGGTTTCGGTGACCATGTGGTCGGTGTCGCCCACCTCGCGCCCGCCCAACTCAGCCAGCGTGCGGTGAAAAGGTTTTTGCACAAAGCCTTTTTGCGACAGCTCGATGACCTCACCATCGTCGGCAGAGACAAAGCCCGCAGGCCCAAACAAATTGGCCTGGCGCAAGCGCCGCTGGGTCATCTCGGCGCTGTCATCCTCAAAGCCAAAATGCGTCCAGACAAAGTCAAACGCGCCGGGGCCGCTGGGCTGGATGTGGCGGGTGGAGACACTGTTGACCTGCTGCTGCAGGATGACGCTGGGGAACAGAGTGAGCATCACAGCGGTTGGGCCGTCCCACCAGGGCTCGGGCGCAATATCAAGAAAGCGCGGGTCGTTGAGTTGCATGCTTTCTTTAAAGCTCGACACCTGCGTCACATCATCGGCTTTGCCGCTCGCCCCCCGGGTGGAAATCATGGCGGCGTGGCGATGGTGCGCGTCCATCAGGAGTTGCGATTTGTTGTCCGCACGCCAGAGGCCGAAGGTCACAAACCAGGTGTGCAACAGGCCGGGGTGGTAAGGGTCTTTGATGTTCTCTTGCATCAGCTTCCAGTTGCCCGGAATGCGCTGGCGGTTGTAGCCCAGGAGCGTGAGCTTGCGGCCATTGAACAGCCGGTCGAAGTAGCCCAGCATGGCGGGCCCCATGAAGTCTTCAAACGACTCCACATCGGCATCAAACGACGCAAACACGACGCCGCCACGCGTGGCGACCTTGAGTTTGTTCAGACTGTGGTCCGTGGTTTTGAAATCGGCCGGCATGCCGCCGTTGACCTTGCCGTCCTGCTTGACGCCACGGCGAAAGGGCACGCCTTGCAAGTCGCCCTGTAGGGTGTAGTTCCACTGGTGGTAAGGGCAGACAAACTCTTTACGGTTGCCGTGGCGCTCGCGGCAAAACTGCATGCCCCGGTGGGCGCAGACGTTTTCAACGACGTTGATGGCGCCAGTGGCGTCGCACACCAGGATGACGGAGCGCTCACCAATGACCGTGCGCTTGAAGTCGCCGGGATTCGGGATTTCAGCCTCCAGCCCAACATAGCACCAGTGCTTGCGGTAGAAGAAGCGTTCCAGCTCTTTCTTGTGCAGCTCTTCGCCGGTGTAGGCCATGAAGGGGATGCGGCTGGTGCCATCGGTTTCCCAATGGATGGCTTTGGGGAATACGGGGGAAGTGGTGTCCATGGTGTTGTCGTCCGTTCAAGCGTCTTTGAATTAGAGCAATGATGACTCGATTAGCAAAATAGACCAATAGAATAATATGAATACACGATATTGATTTTATGAATATAACGTCACATGGAACTCAAAGACATTGATCTCAACTTGCTGGTGGTCTTCAACCAGTTGCTCATCGAACGACGGGTCTCCAAAGTCGCCGAAACGCTGGGCTTGTCGCAACCCACCGTCAGCAATGCGCTGGCGCGTCTGCGCAAATTGACCAACGACCCCCTGTTCCTGCGCACGACCCGGGGGATGGAGCCGACCCCATTCGCGGAACGACTGGCTGAACCAGTCGCCCTCGCGCTGAGGCTGATCCATAGCGCGGTCAACCCCGAAACCTCCTTCAACCCGGCCACCGCCCAGCGCGCTTTCACGCTGGGGATGACCGACATTGGCGAGATCTACTTTCTGCCCAAGCTGATGGAAGAACTCGCCCGCGTCGCGCCGGGTGTGACGATCAGCACCGTGCGCAACACCACCGTGAATTTAAAGGATGAGATGGAGCTGGGTCACGTTGACTTGGCGGTCGGACTCTTGCCCCAGCTCAAGGCAGGCTTCTTTCAGCGCAGCCTTTTCAAGCAGCGCTATGTCTGCATGTTTCGCCAGGGCCATCGGCTCGACCAAGGCCACATCTCATTGGCCGAGTTCACGCAGGCCGACCATGTGGTCGTGGTATCGCAAGGGACTGGCCACAGCAAAATTGACGCCCTGTTGGCGCGCAACGGTGTTGTGCGCAAGGTGCGTCTGACCGTGCCCCACTTTGTGGCGGTCGGGCACATCTTGCAGCACACCGATATGGTGGCCACCGTACCGGAGCGCCTTGCACAGGCGCTTGTTCAACCGTTCAAGCTGACCTACGTCAGCCATCCCGCCACGCTGCCCGAGGTCGCCATCACCGTGTTCTGGCATGCCAAAGTCCACAAAGACGCCGCCAATGAGTGGCTGCGCGGTCTGATATGCCGGATTCATACCGACGCCGCTTAGACGTGATGCAGCGAGTCGGCGCTTCTGGGCTCGGGTCGATATAAATCAAACGATTGATTTAGCTCAAATCCAGCGGCCATTTCAGCATTGACGATAACGCGCCGTCGTCCTAAATTGGAGTCGTTCCAAGGGAGACTGCCATGCCACATTTACCCCCCTCAAAACTCCCTATCAGAGAGTTGCAACGCATCCGGCAATGGCACGTCGCGCACCGCGCGGAGCACCCACTGGAGTACGAACTGTGGGACGCCGTGCTCACCATCTGGCTGATGGGCTGGGTCGGCTGGCTGCCCGTTTACGCACTGGAGGACTGGTGGCTCGCACCCCTGTGCGCCGTGGCCATGATGTCACCGCACCTGTATGTGGGCTGGCGCGAACGGGCGCATGAGCGGCACCAGTTGCGCTGTGACTGGTTGGCCGTCCACCCTTGACGCGTCATAGCGTGGCCAGGAAAGCCACCAGATCCAGCCGGTCTTGCAGCATCTCGACTTGGTAGCCCATCTGCTGGCCGGGGATCAGGGCTTCGGGGTCTTTCAGCCAAGCCTGGAGCGTCTCACGGCTCCACACCAAGGTGCTGCCTCGCAGCGCATCGGAGTAGGCAAAGCCAGGGGCCGTGCCAGCCCGGCGCCCCAGCACGCCGCGGTGCAAGGGGCCAACCCGGTTGGCGTCCACACTGTGGCAAGCGACGCAGCGCGACTCGTACAATACCTTGCCGCGCTCCGCCGACGCCGTCTGCGCCAGCACTGGCGATGATCCCAAGACCACCGCCAGCGCCCCGCCAAGGACAAGGCCGTGTAAACGCAGCACGCCACGCGCAGACATCACGCACCAAAACTCAAGGCACCCGTGGGCAATGGACGCCCCAGCGCGTTGGTCAAAATGGCGAAGTGCATGGTCTCGTCCGCCGCCAGACGTGCCGCCACCTTGGCGAGGTCTTTGCTGCCAAAGGCGGGGATGACACCCAGGTAAGCGTTGGTAGCCCCCAACTCCAGGCGGGCCGCCAGGTCCAGCACATCGCCCTGGTTTTTCAGGGTGTCGGCCTTGAGCGCCTTGGCGTAGTCGTTGAGTGATTTTTCGGCAACGGGTGTGCCCCCCATTTTTTGAATGGTGGCGATCAACGCGTCGCGGTGGCCCTTGTGGTGGCTCTGAAACAGCACCGCCACATCGAGCACGCCTTTTTGCAGCAGACCGCTACCCGCACCCAACTGGTAGGCGTTGATGGCCTCGTGCTCCAGACCCAGCGCCACGTTCAGGATGGACACGTCTTTGGACATGTCGCCCCCCATGCCCTGTGCCAGTGACTCCTTACCCGCCAGAATGGCCACAGCCATGGCCGACAAAGTGCCCGAGGTGCCCAGAAACGAGCGACGGTTGCTGATGATGATATTGCTCATGACAATCTCCTTGAAGTTAAAGAACCGGTTGAGAACACACTGAAATCAGACGGCACGCCAAAAGATGTAATCCGCCTGGTATTGCACGGTTTGTTTTTGGCCCGTGTTGCCATCGGCACAGGCCATGGCCGGTGCCACACCCCCGCGTGTGGCCACGCGTTGGATGAAACTCACGCCTTGCATGGCACCCATGCCCACAGCGGGGTTGGCTTTGACAAGCTGCAGTGGAATATTGCCGTCGCCACCGGGCGCGACGGCCTGCTGTACGGCGGTCACTTTGGAGCCATCGCCTGACTCCCAAGTGGCGGGCGGCCCGTAGTAGCGACCCACGGTCTTGCCACTGCGATCCGTCAGCGTCGCGCTAGGCCCCACAAACACCCATTCAAACTGACCCGCCATGTCTTTCTTGGCGCGGCACTCGTAGGTAATGCTGCCAGTGCCCACCGTTTCCATGGCCACGTTGTGGCCCATGGGCACCTTGACGGTATCCGGCAAAGCGGCTTGGCTGAACATGGGCCGCATGCTGCCTGAGCCGCCTGCACAACCCGCCAAAACTGCCAGACTGACAACACCCAAAACCTTTGTGACTTGCTTCATGACACACCTCTTTCTTGATGACATGGGGTCGGGCATCAACCCCTTTTATGAATTGCCCTTCTGCTGCGCTTGCCTGTTGAATACGCGGCGTCACTTCCGATGGATTCAGGTTTCTTAAAATTATTTGTTGATCCGGGCTTGAATCCACTCAGCGGCTTTACACGTATTAGTTTCATCAGCCACAATTGCAGCCATGCAAGACACAGCGACTGATACCGAACTGAACACTTTGATCAACCAGATTGGGTTGGGAGATGAAGCCGCCATGAAACGTCTGTATGAATTGACCTCGCCCCGCCTGTACGGGCTGGCCTTGCGCGTGGTCAGAAAGCCCGAGTGGGCCGAAGACGTGGTGCAAGAGGCTTACCTGAGTGTGTGGCGCAGTGCGCTGGAGTTCCGCAACACCCTGAGCCCGCCGCTGGCCTGGATGGGTCTGATCGTGCGCAGCCGCGCGCTAGACCTGTTGCGACGCCGGGCCACTGACCGCAGCCACCTGACGCAAGAGTTCGATGAGCTCCTGGAAGACACCCTGGAGGGGCCCTCCCCCAACCCGCAGGACGTGCAACAAACCAGCCAACAAGCGCAGGCGCTACACCAGTGCTTGAGCGGGCTAGACCACAAGCAACGTCAAGTGGTGAGTCTGGCCTACTTGCGTGACCTGAGCCACAGCGAATTGGCGCAGCAACTCAGCCTGCCGCTGGGCACCGTCAAGACCTGGATCCGGCGAGGGCTGGATCAGTTGCGCCATTGCATGAACCGGTTCGCCTGAGTCGGAACATCACCATGAACTTGCACAAACACCCCGACCGACTGGACACCCTGGCCGCCCACTACGCCTTGGGCAGCTTACGTGGTGGGGCGCGCCGCCGCTTTGAGACGCTGGCGCGAGAGTTGCCTGTGGTGCGACTGGCCGCCCACGATTGGCACGCGCGCCTGGCCAGCATGACCGAGCTGCAAACAGGCATAGCACCTAACCCCGCGGTATGGACACGCCTTCAGAATCTCATAGCCGCCGATCAGTCACAAAAGGCCCTGGCCATTCAGCGTGCGCGTGCGACAGAGACCCCCAGCGGCTGGTGGCGCAACCTCCAGCTCTGGCGGGGTGTTTCATTGATTGGCACGGCGGTCAGCGTGGTGGCGGTGCTGGTCGGGTTGAACCTGAACCAGCAGCTGCAAACCCTGCCCCGTGTGTCGTATGTGGCCGTGCTGGCCGACGACCAATCGGCCGCCTCCATGCTGGTGACTTTCGACCCGCTGCAGCGCAAGCTCACGCTGCAACGCGTCGGTGGCTACCAGGAAGCCAGCGACAAGTCGCTACAGCTGTGGGCACTGCCGCCCGGCAAAGGGCCGCAATCGCTGGGCGTGTTGAGCCATGAAAAACTGCTGCGCCTGACCGTGGCCGAAGCGCAGGTGAACGCGGTGCCCACCCTGGCCATCAGCCTAGAGCCCCAAGGCGGCGTGCCCAGCGAACGTGGCCCGACCGGGCCGGTGTTGTTCAAGGGCGCGTTGATTCAGAAGTCACTCTGACGTGTGCGCCTATGTACCTCACTCACCCTGCCACTTTTAGCCCCATCAGGACGGACCTCAAGCTGTCTGAACTGATCGGCTCGTTGAGTTATGCGCTCGACATCACCGAAGGGCAGCCCGAGGGGCACTGCATCCGGTGTTGCTGGATCGGCATGCACATTGGGCGTGAAATCGGCCTGAATGAACACCAGCTCTGGGAGCTCTACTACACCCTGTTGCTCAAAGACCTGGGCTGTAGCAGCAATGCGGCACGTATTTGCGAGCTCTACCTCACGGACGATCTGCAATTCAAACGCGACTTCAAGCGGGTGGGCGACAACCTTTCTCAGGTGGTGCGTTTTGTGCTGCAACACACGGGCCTCAAAGCGGGCCTGGCCGAGCGTTTCCACAGCACGCTCCATATCTTCCGGGAAGGCAGCGAAATTGCGCATGAATTGATCCAGACGCGCTGCCACCGTGGCGCAGAAATAGCCCGCCTGCTGCGATTTTCCGAAGGCACTGCCGATGGCATTTACAGCCTAGACGAGCACTGGAACGGCAGCGGCAAACCCGCGGGCCTGGCCGGCGAGGCGATTTCCATTTACGCCCGCATTGCCTTGCTGTCCCAGGTGATTGATGTTTTTAGAACGGATGGTTCACGGCAAGCAGCGCTTGATGAGGTACGTGAGCGCTCTGGTCAATGGTTTGATCCGGCTCTGGTCAACGCATTCGAGCGCATCGCGCAATCCGAACTCTTTTGGACGACGCTGGAGTCACCCGACGTGGGCGAAGCCATTTTTGCGCTGGAGCCAGGACGTTTTGAGATTCACCTGGATGAAGACTATCTGGACGATATCGCGGCAGCGTTTGCAAAAGTCATCGACTCGAAAAGTCCCTTCACCAAAGGTCACAGTGAGCGGGTGGCGCTCTACACCGATCTGATTGCGCAAACCTTGGGTTTAGATGCCCATCGCCGCCGTTGGTTAAAACGGGGGGCGCTGCTGCACGACGTGGGCAAGCTGGGCGTGAGCAATACCGTGCTGGACAAGGCCGGCCCACTGGATGCCGATGAGTGGAAGGCCGTGCAGCGGCATGCGGCTCTGACCGAGTCCATCCTGTCACGCATTGATGCTTTCAGTGAACTGGCACAGGTGGCAGGCGCGCACCACGAGCGACTGGATGGCGGTGGCTACCCCAAAGGTCTTAAGGCGGATGACATTTGCATAGAAACCCGCATCATCACCACGGCTGACATTTTTGATGCCATCACCGCAGACCGCCCTTACCGGGGGGCCATACCGATTCCCAAAGCACTGGACATGATGGGGAACATGGTCGGCACTGCACTTGACCCCATCTGCTTTGATGCACTCAAAAAGGCCGTGGCCAACCTGTCTGCTTGAGCCACGGGTCCAGGCCTACTGACGCGCCGTGCGCACGTTAAGTGGCATGGCCTGCGCCGTGCTGGTGCGAAAGGGGTTGATGTCCAGCCCACCACGCCGTGTGTAACGCGCATAGACGGTCAACTTCAGCGGCTTGCAGCGCGTCCACAAGTCCATGAAGATACCCTCCACGCACTGCTCGTGAAACTCGTTGTGCTGGCGAAAGCTCACCAGGTATTGCAACAAGGTTTCTTGCTCCACCTGCGGGCCGGTGTAGCTGATCTGCACGCTGGCCCAATCGGGCTGGCCGGTCACCAGGCAGTTGCTTTTGAGCAGGTTGCTGGTGAGGGTTTCGGTTACCGGGGGCGCGTCAACATTCGCTTTGAGTAGCTCGGGGGTCGGGGTGAAGTGCTCGCATTCAATATCAAGCCGATCCAGGCTCAGGCCGTCCAGCTCATGCACCGGCTCCCGGTCAAACAGCTCGGGCAACAATATCCGCACGCCCACAGTGCCTTTGATGTCTGAGCCACGCCAGACGGCTTCGCTGATGTCGGCGCGGATGCGGGCCTGCACATCGGTGTGGGACTCAAACCGGGTGTTGTTAAAGCTGTTGAGGTAGAGCTTGAAGGACTTACTCTCCACGATATTGCGCGTCTCGCAGGGCACGGTGATGTGGGCGATGGCGACTTGTGGCTTGCCGCGCGGGTTGAGCCAGCTCAGCTCAAACGCGGTCCACAAATCTGCACCAAAGAATGGCAGCTTGGCGGGCACGCCGATTTCATCGCGTTTGATGGATCGCGCAATGGGGTACAGCAGCGAGGCGTCGTACTGGTCCACATAAGGCGTGGGCTTACCGAGTTGGGAGTGTTCGGGGGTGCTCATGGTTCTTTACGGTTTGGCCAGACGGCGAAACACCAGCCGGTCGGGCTTGGAAGTGGTCGCGTCAAACGCATAGCCTTCCAGGTTGAACTTCTCTAGCTGATGCGGCGTGGTGACTTGGTGCTGCACCGCAAAGCGCGCCATCAGTCCGCGCGCGCGCTTGGCCATGAAGCTGATGATTTTGTACTGGCCATTTTTGAACTCCTCAAACACGCAGTCAACCACGCGGCCCTTGAGCGCCTTGCGGTCTACCGCCTTGAAGTACTCCTGCGAGGCCAGGTTGATGATGACGGGCGACTTGTCGGCCTGCAAGCGTTGATTGAGGTAGGCCGCGATGGGTGTGGCCCAGAAGTGGTAAAGGTCTTTGCCTTGCGCGTTGGCCAGCCGCGTACCCATCTCCAACCGGTAGGGCTGCATCCGGTCTAGCGGGCGCAGCACCCCATACAGGCCGCTCAAGATGCAGACATGGTCTTGCGCCCAGGCCAGCTCATCGGGCTGCAAAGTTTTGGCGTTCAGCCCCCCGTACACATCACCGTTAAAAGCCAGCGCCGCTTGCTTAGAGTTTTTCGCTGTGAACTTGGGTGACCAAGCCTGGTAGCGCGCCACGTTCAAGCCCGAGAGCGCATCGCTCAAAGACATCAGCTCGGCAATGTCCTGCGGCGACTTCTCGCGCAAGATGTCAATCAGCTCGGCAGACTGTTTGACGAACAGTGGGGATGTGTGCGGCACATCACATGCGGGGGTGTCGTAGTCGAGGGCTTTGGCGGGGGAAAGTAGGAATAGCATGCGGGGTGTCCTGTAAGTGGGTGATTATCTGGCACGCACCGGCAAGCCGACCCGGCCACAACCATCCAGAATCAATTACAGCTAAGGCACGTCATTCACCATCGGCGCAGCAATCACCATCAGGCTGATAGTGGTGTAGGCGATCATCAACAGGGTGAGAGGCAGCGTGGCCAGCGCGGTGCGTCTGGTTGACAGGCCCCAAGTCAAGGCGACGCGGTGCGCTTGCCAGATGGAGAGCACGTGGCCCACCACGATGGCTGTGACGGCGACCAGCCAGGTGAGCTTGGCGTCCACCACGCTGATGTCGGGGTAGAACTTGGCGGTGCCCAGCACGTCCCATTGCCGCCCTAGCGGGTCGGACAAGAGCGCGATGATGGTTTGACCTTGAATCAGCAGGTTGGAAAAGTTGTGCGCGATGAGGTAGGCGGCTGCGATGGGGATGAGGGTGGGGGCCATCTGGTGGGCGATTTTTTTACCTGTGACTGCGCTTGATGTGGTGCCTGCGCTGATGTGACAGGTGAGGACATAGGCGAGCAAAAAAGTCACCCAGACTGAGAGCAGGCCCAGCGTGCCTGCGACATAGCCGTTGATGTCGAGCCACTGCGGAATTGATGCTTTTAATACGCCTTCAAACACGAGCCACCCGGAGCCACCATGCAGGCCGTCGAAGAGGACGGTGGCGAGCATGGCGAGGATGAAGGCGATGAGGCCGGGTGTGGGGGCTGCTTCAGGCTGCACGGGGGCGGGTCTGAAGGTGCGGGCCAGCTTAGAGAAGTACACGGCAAAGAGGTCGGCATGGGCTTGCCAAACTTCGCGCCCAAAGCAAACCATGCCAGCCAGGTTGATGAGCGTCCAGCCGAGGAGCACGCAGCCCAGCTTATAGGGCGAAGTGGCCAGGGGGTAGATCACCTCTAGCGCGCACCAGACGAGCAGGAGCACGGCTGCAGGCCACATGCCCAGCCGGGTGGGCCAGGGCCAACCCAGAGCCAGACCTCGCTTGATGCCGAGTTGTTTGATGCAGGTGTCTAGCAGCTCAAAACTCCTTCGCCACGGGTCAATGGTGGGCCAGACCTTGCCCAACACGACGACCACGAAAGACAGGCCGATCCACCCGATGATCCAGACCATGGTGGGGGCCAGGTTCATCAGTGGGTCGCTGGTGCCATAAAGCGCCGCAATGAGGGTGAGTGCGAACAGTAGGAGAGAGAGTCCCTTGAGCAGCCAAGCCAATGGATGCAAGGGGGCGGGCTTCGACAAGCTCAGCCCGAACGGGGTGGGCGCGCCCGGTGGGATGAGCGGGATCGGCGGGATCGAGCTGTCCGGTAGCGCATCATCTGTCGCAGGCCGCCGCACAAACACAAGCGCCACCACAAAGGTCAGCAGCACCATGGCGCAAGCGCCCACGATCACATAGGCCAGGGGCACGGGCAGGTCATAGCGCTCTTCAAAGCCGTGGGCATGCGCGTTGCGCGCAGCGACCCAAGCGAGCAACAAAAACAGGGCTGACTTCAACGCGGCAGTACTTCCAGAATGGCCAGAGGCGGGGCGTGGTGGCCAGTATTGCCCGTGCCCTTGTCTTGAGCGCCGTGCCATTCCAGGCGAAATCGACCTGTGGCGAAGGCGTCAACGGCAAGCTCGTTGGTCTGCCCTGCTTGAAGGGGCACAACGAGGCGGTAAGCGTGCAGATGAAACGTACCCGCCGCATTGCTGCTGATGCGCCAGCGCAGTTTGTCACCCTTTCGGGCTTGGATCAGACGCTGCGCTTTAGGCAAGCTGCCATCGAAGATGGCCAGGGTCAGCGCGGTTTCAGTTTTATCGTTCACCTGCGCCAGCGCGGGCAATGAGGTGCCAGCCATAAACAAGCCCACACACCCGAGCAGCGCCGCCTTTGCCAAGCCCGGATGCATCGCTACAACTTACGGGCTTACTTGACCGCGGCCTTCCAGTCCGCGATGCCACGCGCCGGGCCAGTCAACTCCAGAATGTGCATGCCGGTGTTGGCACGGTCCACGATGTAGATATAGCCGCGCTCGTCCACCTCGACGTTGTTGGTCTGGATCGCGCGCTTTTCAGACGCAGCGGTGAAAGGCAGTTTGCCGCGTTGGGTGGCGGGGGTTTCCAGCACCACGGTGTCTTTGGTCATGCCGGGGATGTAGTAGGCGATCTCTTTCGGGCTAAGCGGGTCGCGCACGTCCAAGGCACGCACACCGGCGTTGAAGTGCGAGAAGAACATGATCTTTTTATGAAAGACCGGCGCGGTGCTCTCGTTAGACGAGTGGGTGCCAAAGCGGCCACCGCGTGAGCAGAAATTGCCGCTCTTCTCGGGCACGGTCCAGTTGGACACACCAAAAGGTTTTGACTCGGTGGTGACGTCAATGAACCAGACCATTTGACGGCCTTCCAGGCATTCTTTTTGAATCGCCTCGTCGGTCACCACGATGAAGTCACGCTTCTTGCCCAGCAGATTTTTATCGAACTCTTTGATCTCCATGTCGAACAAGGGGAAGACGGTGTGTGCACCGTGCATAGGTGGCAAGTCGATGCGGGAAATCTGCGGTGAGAGCAGGTTTTCTGGTGTCGGGTCTTTGGCACCGTTCAGCAATTTTTCGCGGTCTACGATTTGGAGTGCACCATCAAGGTTGGTTCCGTAGCCAAAGTAAACGCGGTTGCCTTTAGGGCCTGAGGAAATGGCACCGTGTAGTTGCATGGGCACTGCGCCGCCTGCGCCGGGTTGCTGGCCGACTAGGCCGAAGTCACGGATAAAAACGGGTTTGCCGGGGTCAGACAAATCGTAAATCTGCGTCATGCGGGTGGTGCGCCACTGCGGGTTGCCCGAGACCAAGTAGGCAATGCCGGTGTCGCATTCCCAAAAGTTTTTATGGGTGCCTTTGAGGCCTTTGCCAATGGTGGTGATCAGGGCGGGCTTGGCGGGCTCGGAGACGTCCCACACTTCATGGGACTGGTTGCCAAACACGCGCAGCATGTAGAACTTGCTCTTGTCAGCCTTCGGTAAATCAGCGCCGCTGCACACACGCACCATCTGCGCGCCGCCCTGCTCGGCTTTGCCTTCTTCACCAGGGATGTGGGACAAGGTCTTGGGGTGCTTGGGATCGGTCACGTCGATGATGGACGTACCGTTGTGCTCCATCTGCCCGGTCAACGGGTTGAGCTTGTTGTCGCCATGGTGGCCGATGTAGGCAATCCAGCGGTCACCCTGTTTTTGGATCGTGGGCTGGTAGGCGGTGCGGGCCTGCAAATCGTGGAAGCCCACGAGCTTCATGTTGCGTGACTCGGGTTTGCTGGTTTCTTGCGCCGCGACGGTTGCGGCGAACGCGGCCAGCGTCAAGAAAGACAGTTGAAGCGGAAGTCGTTTCAGATCAAAGCGAATCATGGTGTTGCCCCAGGGAAATTCAGGTGAAGAAAAGCAGTCCGGTGCATTGTCAATGCACTGACGCTAATCTTTACCTAGGGTTTTCCAGCGCGCAGCACGCACCAATTCAGCCAACTCGCAATACAGACACGCGGGAAATCGTGCAAGGTCTCACCCATGTCGGGCGTGTGCCCTAAGCTCTGAGCAAGTCGGTCAACTTGGCCACATCGGCCATCGCAGGCATGCTGAGAACGCCATCCATAAATTGACTTAGGCGGGCTTGTGGTAAACGACTGATCAGCTCTGCTTCAGCTCTGGCGATGTGATTTTCTAAAGTAAAGGGCCTGGCAATACTGCCTTTAGGGGACACGACAAATGCGCTGAATTTGCGGCCATCTTTCAGCCGCACAATCACTTTGGCACTCACCGACTCTTCAGAGCTCGTGGTCTCTACCTCTTCATCTAGTTCGCATCGAACCAGTTGAGTTAGATGCATGACTTTTGGATCTTGCAAACCCAGCACAAAATCGTTAATACCGAATGAAAAAGTTGGCTCGCCCGGTGGACGCAACAAACTCAAAGCAACGGCAAATGGAGCGCTCATTTGAGCGGCCTGCAAATCACTGGGTTGATTGCTGCCTGAATCCGTGACTTCATAGTCGGTATTTCCTGATTTCCCTATTGAAATCAAGCACTTAGCGCTCATCTGAGATTAACCCTGAAGGTGAGATCAAGA
>JAYVPU010000206.1:0-19748 GCA_043757205.1 Comamonadaceae bacterium
TGTTGCGCCGTCGAAGATCGTGACCGTGCTGCCAGATTCTGCCGTCCCCGTGAATGTAGAGGCCGCCACATTGGTGAGGTTGTCTATGCTCGACGAACCGCTGTCTGTGGTCAGATCGGGCGCAGACGGTGCAGCCGGTGCTGCGGCGTCGATGGTGGCGGCGTAGCTGGCGGAAACGACACCTGTGTTGCCTGCTGCGTCGGTGGCCTGCGCGGTGTACTGGTAGGTGGTGCCGTTGGAGAGCGTGGTGGCGTCAGCCAAACTCCAGTTGCCGCCTGTGGCCACCACGGTGCCGATGGAGCTGCCATCGCGGAACACCTGAACGCTGCTGCCCACCTCGCCTGTGCCGCTGACCGTCAGAGTGGAGTCATTGGTAATGTGGTCACCCACCGTACCGCTGTCGTTGGCGATTGCCGTGACCACGGGGGCAGCCGGTGCTGCGGTGTCGATGGTCGCGGCGTAGTTGGCCGAAGTGGTGCTCACGTTACCTGCAACGTCGGTGGCCTGCGCCGTGAACTGATAGGTCGTGCCGTTCACGAGTACGTTGCTGTCAACCCGGCTCCAGTTGCCGCTGACATCGGCGGTTGCCGTGCCAATCGACACGCCGTTTTGGAACACAGTGACCGAGCTGCCCGCCTCGGCTGTGCCGCTGACCGTCAGAGTGGTGTCATTGGTGATGTGGTCACCCACCGTACCGCTGTCGTTGGCGATTGCCGTGACTACGGGGGCGGCTGGCGTTGCGTTGTCTATGGTCGCGGCGTAGGTGGCGGACACGACGCCGGTGTTGCCTGCTGCGTCTGTGGCTTGCGCGGTGTACTGGTAGGTGACGCCATTGGTCAGCGTGGTGCCATCGGCCAGACTCCAATTGCCGCCTGTGGCCACCACCGTGCCGATGGAAACACCATCGCGGAACACCTGCACGCTGCTGTTAGCTTCGGCCGTGCCGCTCACCGTCAGCGTGGTGTCGTTGGTAATGTGGTCACCCACCGTACCGCTGTCGTTGGCGATTGCCGTGACCACGGGGGCAGCCGGTGCGGCGTTGTCGATGGTAGCGGCGTAGGTGGCGGACAAGCCGCCGGTGTTGCCTGCTGCATCGGTGGCCTGCGCGGTGTACTGGTAGGTCGAGCCGTTAGAAAGCGATGGCCCGGTGTGCTTGATGCTCCAGGTTCCGCTAACTTCCGCCACACCGGTTCCGACCGAAACCCCGTCGCGGAACAATTCCACCGTGCTTCCCGTTTCAGCGGTTCCGGCTAACTCAATACGGGTGTCGCTTGTGATGCTGTCGCCTATCGTGCTGGTGTCCTGAATGAACCCTGTGATCACCGGATTGCCAGGCGCTGAAGTATCAATCACCAGATTCAGTACGGTCGATGCCCCACTGGTGTTGCCCGCCACGTCGGTCTGAATTGCACGTATATTGTGCGCCCCCTGCGCCAGTGCGATGTCTGCGATGAACGAACTTCCAGTCACGGTTGTCGTAGCCAGTAACTCCCCTGCATCGACCAAGCCATTGCTGTTGGTATCGTCAAACAGCGTCACCGTTGCCCCGGTCTCGCCGCTGCCGCTGATCGTAAGGGCCGACGTGTTCCTGGTGATGTTATCGGTGTTGCTTGATCCGGTGTCGTCTGCGGCAGCCAAGTCAAGTGCTGTGGGTGCCGTTGGTGCTGTGTTATCAATTGTGACGGCTTGGCTGGTCAAGTTACTTGCGCCGCCTGTTGCATCAACCACACGCGCCTGGTAAGTAAAACTAGTCGTGTGCGTAGTCGGGTCGGTGAAGGACCAGGTTGTGCCGGTTGAAACGGTTGCGTCAACCCAACTGATTCCGCCATCGCTACTGACTTGAATTTTCTCTCCGGCGTTGAACGTGCCGTGGGTGCCAGAAACAGTCAACGATGTGTCGTTTGTTATGAAGTCTGTAGACGAGGTGCCTGTGTCGGTGGTGATCGCGTTGATGACGATGGCCGTCTCAGCGGTCCCTAGGATGTTGACGGTCACGCTCGTTGTAGTGCCATCGGCGCTTGTCACCGGGAAGGTGTCGGTGTAAGTGGTGCCGGCAGCAAATTCGTTGTGTGCCGAGCTGGCGAGATAAGTCCACACACCCGCCGTTGTGATCGTGAAGGTGCCGTAGTTTCCGGCTGCACTTGTCTGAGCGACAAAAGTCGCCGACGAGTCCACATCGCTGATCGTCAATGTGCCACCCGTGCTGAGTACCGAGTTGGTCTCGGTCAGCGCGGTGGTGCTGGAGGAGACGGTGGCTGCATCGTTGCTGCCGTTGATCGTCACCGTCACGGTCTTGGCCGTGCCATCCACGGTCGTGACCGAGAAAGTATCGTTCAGCGTCGTGTTGGCACCTGAGCTGTTGAGCGCTTGCACGGTGGCGTTGGTGTTATCGAGCATGTAAGTCCACACGCCCCCCGCCGTCATGGCGTAGGTGCCGTAGTGATTGGTCGTGGCCGCACCTGCTGCGACTGCGGTGAATGTATTGACCGTGTTGTCCACATCGGTATCGGTCAAGGTACCGATGGCCGTCGGGGTGCCTGCTGTAGGGCTGGCCACACTGCCACCGGCTTCCACCACGGTGCCGCTGATGACGGCGGCATCGTTGGTGCCGGTGATGGTCAGGCTGACCGACTGGGAGGTAAAGCCGCCGTGGTTGTCGGCGACCTTGACCGTGAAGGTATCGGACAGGGTCTCACCAGCGCCCAGCGCATCGACCGCGCCGCTGTCGGTGGCGGTGTAGCTCCAGGCGCCGGTGCTGGCATTCACGCTGGCCGTGCCGTGGCCTGCGGCCACGCTCACGCTGAAAGCGTGGGTATCGGTTGTGTCCACGTCGCTGAACGTGACCTGGCCGATGGCCGTCATGGAAGAGCCGTCATCGCCCTCGGAGACCGAGCCGCTTTGCGCGGTGCCGGTGATGGTGATGGTGATGAGCACATCCTGGGTGGCGGTGGCCAGCTTGTCGTCGGTGACCGTGACCGTGAAAGTCTCGGTGTGGGTTTCACCCTGGGCCAGATTCTGGTGAGCCGCGTTGTCCAGCGTGTAAGTCCAAGCGCCGGTGCTGGCGTTGACCGCAAAGCTGCCGTAGGTGCCGGTGGTGTTGCCGCTGTAGGCGGCGGTGGCAAAGTTGTCGACGTCGCTGGAGGCCACCGTACCGGTGGCGGTGAGCGTGGTGTCTTCCTTGACCGAGCCGGCCTGAGCGCCGCTGGTGATCAGCGGCGCGTCATTGGTGCCGGTGATGGTGACGGTGACGGTGACCAGGCCACTGGCTGTACCGTCTTTGCTGTGTACTGTGAAGGATTCCTGTACCTGCTCACCGGCAGCAAGTTCGTGATGTGCGGCGTTACCGTGGTAAAACCAGGCGCCGCTAGCGTCGATGCTGAAGTCGCCGTGGCTGCCGTGAGCATTGGCTTGCGCCACCACCAGCGCTTCGCCCGTGTCCGGGTCGGTGATGTGCAAGCTGCCGCTGGTGTTGAGGTTGGCAGCGTTGTTGCCTTGATTGACCGACTTGCTGTCCGAGCTGACGGTGGCGGCGTCGTTGCTGCCATTGATCGTCACCGTCACCGTCTTGGCCGTGCCATCCACCGTTGTGACCGAGAAAGTGTCGGTCAGCGCCGGGCTGCCCGTATTGAGCGCCTGCACGGCCGAGTTGGCGTTGTCCAGGGTAAAGAGTCAGACACCCGCCTCACTCATGGTGTAGCTGCCGTGGCTGGTCGTGCCGCTGCTGGCGGTGAATGTATTGGCGGCGTTGTCCACATCGGTATCGGTCAGTGTGCCGGTGGCGGTGGGCGTGCCCGCTGTGCCATTGGCCACACCACCGGCTTCCACCACGGCGCCGGTGCTGGTGCCACTGATGATGGCGGCATCGTTGGTGCCAGTGATGGTGAAAGTCACATTCTGCGTACCCGAGTTGACGGTTCCGTCATTGACTTGGATCGTATAGGTGATGGTCAGGCTTTGGCCTTGGCTCAGGAAGTCGAGGTTGGCGGCGGCCGGGTCGTAGGTGTACCCGACCGATTGGCTGGCACCTGTGGCAAGCATAGGGCCACTCAGGGTGAACGCACCGGCCGCCGCTAGCGCCGCAGCACCAGACGGGAGGGCGAAGACGATGCCATTGAGCAAGACGGTGGGACTGCCCACGACGGAGGCGGTGAGGGTGTTGCCAATATTGGAATCCATCACGGCAAACGTGCCGGTAATGGCTGCCAGGTTTTGCGCTGAAGCGTTTGCGAGTTCGGCCACTGCGCCGGGGTCCACCGTGTCGCTCAACACGGGGGCGCTGTTCGTGCTGATAACCCCAAGAAAATCTAAAGATGTCGGCGGCAATCCGCCTACCGTATGGACGATGATGGCCATGTCTGGCGTGATGACCGTGCTGCCGGAAAGGCAGCCCGAAGAATGACCGTCACTGCGTTCGTTGTCGTCTTGCGATCCGTTGTCGTTCCCAGCGTAATTTTTGTAGTCATCGTCGCCGCCGTGCCGGGCATCGTCTGCATCGAGATCATCCTCACCGCGATGCGCACCGACATTGATAAAGACGGTGTAGCTGCCGTCGGCATTTTGTGCGTACCAGACGCCGTGGGTGGTGGCTGTGGTGCCGCCCCAAGCCAGATCGTCACTGGTGCCCGCGTTGGTCAGTTGGCCGAGATCAATTTTGTCGCCCTGGCTGCGGTTGAAATCAGTGATCTCGTCCCAGTTGTCCCAGCCGCCAGAGTAGGCTGAGTCCGATGTTTTTTCGTACACATAGAAGTCATTGCCGAGTCCGCCAGTGAGCAAATCACCGCCTTTGCCGCCCACGAGGGTGTCACTGCCGGCACCACCGTCCAGTTTGTCAGCCCCTTTGCCGCCGAAGAGTTGGTCGTTGCCGGTGCCACCATCGAGCAGGTCATTGCCAGTGCCGCCGAAAAGTGTGTCTTTGCCGTTGCCGCCGTAGAGTTTGTCGTCGCCTGCACCACCGTCCAGCAGGTCGTTGCCGTTGCCGCCGCTGAGCACGTTGGCGTTGCCATCGCCGGTTAGGGTGTCGGCGGAATTTGAGCCGATGATGTTTTCAACGGAGAAGAGCGTGTCGCCTTGCGCATCGCCGCCGACTCCCGTGCCAGTGACCAAGTTAACCGTGACGCCTGCGTTGGAGCCTGAGTAGTCGGCGGTGTCAATGCCACCATCGCCATGCAGTTCGTCGGCGCCGCTGCCACCGATCAGAATGTCATTGCCGTCACCACCAAATAGTTTGTCGTTGCCCGCGCCGCCATCCAGGATGTCATTGCCAGCGTCGGCGCCTTGGTACTCTTGGTTGTCGAGAGCGTCAGTGAGCGAGAGAGTGGTGGTTGAACCAACAACAATGGAACCAGTACGAACGACGTAGCCGTCGCCGTAGAGGGTATCGTCGCCTGCATCACCCCTGAGGTAATCGTTTCCTTTGCCGCCATAGACCAAGTCGTTGCCGTCACCGCCACTGACCATGTCGTTGTAGCCGGTCAAAGTCTTGGAGATCGTGCCATCGTCCGTGCCGTTGGTGGAGACTAAAGCGTACTTGGTACCATTCCATGACCACACGCCGTACTGATCAATGATGTCGTCTTTTTTTGTGCCGTTGGTGTCGTTGTCGTAGGTGATGCCGCCGATGGTGGTTGACATGTTATTAACTCCCTGAGTGATGACTGCTGACCTGATTGGAATGTGGGGATGTTGGCTGCGCGCCGCTATTGGGCGGTTTCCATGACGGACTCAATGATCTTGACGGCCACGTTTTTTTTGAGTCTATGGGTTTCTGTTCTGACGATGCGGCCCTTGCACTGTAGGCGCATGTGTTCTGAGGGGGTTTCCAGTTCGATCTCAAAGCTGATTTCACTGGCGGGGGTGTAGCTGGCATCGGCTTCGAAGCAGATGCCGCTGGCGCTGACGTCGTGTGTGAGGCCAGCGGTTTGACCGAGCCAGACGGGCAGTGCCACGTTGACTCGGTCTTCGCTGCGTTTGTCTTTTTTTGTTTCCATGATCCCTGACCCTCCCTTTTGCACGCTCTTGTGTGACAGAACTGCATGGGGGTCATGATGAAGCGCAGGTCAGCGCTTGCACAGGGATGCCTCTCCTTTTATTGGTAGGAGCGTTGTATGGGGATGGGGGGAGGCGGTGTGGGTGGTTTGTCACCCGTAGGCAGGAGGTTTGTCCTGTTTAGGCGCGTGCAGCGCTGCGTCGTCCCAATCCCTCGGCAATAAATGCCAGTACCAAGGCATTGAGGGACACGCCCTCAGTTTTCGCCCGGGCTGTTAGCTGAAGGTGCATGGAGCGGGGGAGTCGTGCCAGGACTTTGCCTGATGCGGATGCAGGGGTGAAGTCTTCCACATTGAACGCGGGGGCCGGGATTTGCTGCCCCATGTCCACCATGGCGCTGACTGTGGCAATAAAGGCCTCCCGACCATCGGCAATGGCTTCCAGTTCGGTTGCCCCGTTTGCCACCACGCCTGGAATGTCAGGCATGGTGAACATCAAGCCGCCACCGTCTGCCGCATCAATGGGACTGACAACGTGGCTGTAGGCCTCGAAGGGGAAGGCGGGTTTTACTTTGGTAATGGTCTTGATGGTCATGACTTACTTCTGTGAGTAGTTTTGTTGCCGTGTTCGGCGACTTAATGATAGTCGCCTGTAATATCATTTTGCAAGCGCGTGACCGCACAAGACGCCGGACTATCTACCGGCTCCGGCGAGAGGGCAACCGGACTTACTCCGTCAAACCGTTCTGAAACGCATAGGCCAGCAAACCATTGCGGTTGGCCACGCCGAGTTTGTCGTAGATGGAGGTGAGGTGGTTGCGCAGGGTGCTTTCGCTGATGTGCAGGGCGTCGGCGATGCTTTTGCCAGGTTTGCCAACGTTGGCGGCAATGGCGGCCACAATTTGTTGCTCGCGCTCGGTGAGGCTGCTTGCTTTGCCGGCCTCTTGCTCATGGGCGGTTTTGGCGCCCAGGCGAGACAGTTCGACAAAGATGCGGCCGGTGGCGTCGCGGTTAAGCCAGATTTGGCCTTCATTGACTTTTTGCAGCGCGTTGAGCAGGGTCTCAGGGGAGGTGTCCCGGTCGACTAGGCCGTGCGCGCCGGCCACGATGGCCTGGTCTTCCTGGGCATGGTTGTCCATACGGGTGAGGAGCAGGACGTTGGCTTGGGCGGTGGTGTGCAGTTCGGTGATCAGCGGGGCCAACGTGCCGGTGTAGCTGTCGATGTCAAACAGCACCACGTCAATCGGTGTTTTGGCGATCCATTCACGGGCCCGCGCCACGGAGTCTGCCACGCCCACCAATGAGAATATTTGAGGCCGTGATTCGATCAACGCAGCCAGGGAATCGGACAAAAGCCGAAAGTTGCTGATCAAAAGGACTCGAATGGGCACAGGCAGAACCTCCAGTTACCTTGTTCCGGGAAATGATACGACAACTGAATACGGCTGAATCGCGATAATCAATGGTTTCTCCATCCCAGTTCCCGTCATTTCCCCGGCTTGAAGATCCATCCATGCACACCACAGAATCCCCCGTTCCAGTTTTGGGTGTCGCGCCTGCCGAGCCTTTGCAGGGGGAGTTCGTGCATTTCCCCGGCTCCCCCTTTGAGCTTTTCCAACCCTACCCACCCGC
This sequence comes from Comamonadaceae bacterium, assembly GCA_043757205.1. GTDB lineage: Bacteria > Pseudomonadota > Gammaproteobacteria > Burkholderiales > Burkholderiaceae_C > CANCDA01. Next base: position 7,617 of record JAYVPU010000206.1, read on the forward strand.
AGGCGACCAGCCCGTGGCGATTGATCAACTGGTGGAGGGCATCAACGATGGCGAGGTGTTTCAGACCCTGCTGGGGGTGACGGGTTCGGGCAAGACTTTCACCATGGCCAACGTGATTGCGCGCCTGGGTCGTCCGGCGATTGTGTTTGCACCCAACAAGACGCTGGCTGCGCAGTTGTACAGCGAGTTTCGGGAGTTCTTCCCCAAGAACGCGGTGGAGTATTTCGTCAGCTATTACGACTACTACCAGCCCGAGGCCTATGTGCCGCAGCGGGATTTGTTCATTGAGAAAGACAGTGCCATCAACGAGCACATCGAGCAGATGCGCCTGTCTTGCACCAAAAGCGTGATGGAGCGGCGCGACGTGGTGATCGTGGCCAGTGTCTCGGCCATCTATGGCATTGGCGAGCCCGAGAGTTACCACAAGATGGTGATGACGCTGCGCTCCGGCGACAAAATGGGCCAACGTGACGTCATCGCCCAACTGGTGCGCATGCAGTACCAGCGCAATGACATGGATTTTTCACGCGGCAAGTTTCGGGTGCGTGGCGACACGATTGACGTGTTCCCGGCCGAACACAGTGAGATGGCTTTGCGCATCGAGTTGTTTGACGATGAAATCGAATCGCTGCAACTGTTCGACCCGCTGACCGGCCGCATCCGGCAAAAGCTGCCGCGCTTCACCGTGTACCCCAGCAGCCATTACGTCACCCCGCGTGACAAGGTGCTGGCGGCGGTGGAGACGATCAAGGTGGAGCTGTCAGACCGGGTGAAGGAGTTGGTGAGCATGGGTAAGCTGGTGGAGGCGCAGCGGTTGGAGCAGCGCACCCGCTTTGACCTGGAGATGCTGAGCGAGGTGGGCCACTGCAAGGGCATTGAAAACTACACCCGCCACCTCTCGGGTGCCGCGCCGGGCATGCCGCCCGCCACGCTGACCGATTACCTGCCCAAAGACGCGTTGATGTTCCTGGACGAAAGCCATGTGCTGATCGGCCAGTTTGGCGGCATGTACAACGGCGATCGCGCGCGCAAGACCACGCTGGTGGAGTACGGCTTTCGTCTGCCCAGTGCGCTGGACAACCGCCCGCTGAAGTTCGAAGAGTTTGAGACCAAGATGCGTCAGGCCGTGTTTGTTTCGGCCACGCCGGGCAATTGGGAGAACGAACACACCGGCAAGGTGGTGGAGCAACTGGTGCGCCCGACCGGCCTGGTGGACCCGGAGATCGAAGTACGCCCCGCCAGCACCCAAGTGGACGATGTGTTGCAAGAGATTCGCATCCGCGCCGACAAGCACGAACGCGTGCTCATTACCACGCTGACCAAGCGCATGGCCGAGCAGCTCACTGATTACTTGAGCGACAACGGCGTGAAGGTGCGCTACCTGCACAGCGATGTGGACACGGTGGAGCGGGTGGAGATTTTGCGTGACCTGCGGCTGGGTGCGTTTGACGTGCTGGTGGGCATCAACCTGCTGCGCGAAGGGCTGGACATCCCCGAGGTGTCGCTGGTGGCGATTTTGGATGCGGACAAAGAGGGTTTTTTGCGCTCAGAGCGCTCCCTCATTCAAACCATAGGCCGGGCGGCGCGCAATTTGAATGGCCGGGCGATTTTGTATGGCGACAAAATCACCGAATCCATGAGAAAAGCCATCGGCGAGACGGAACGTCGGCGCCACAAACAGGTCGAACACAACCTAGCGCACGGCATCACGCCGCGCAGCATCGTCAAGCAGGTGAAAGACCTGATCGACGGCGTGTACAGCGAAAAAGCCGGGCGCGAGGCCGAGCGGCTGGAGCAGGACGCCCTACAGCGCGCCAAGGTGGAGGATATGAGCGAGAAAGACATCGCCCGTGAAATCAAGCGGCTAGAGAAGCTGATGATGGAACACGCCCGCAACCTGGAGTTTGAAAAGGCCGCACGGGTGCGCGACCAGCTCGGGCAGCTCAAGGCGCAGGCGTTTGGGGCGGCTGGAACCGATCCACTGCTCTGATTACCCGAGCAAATCGCACGGGTTTTGGTATACTTGACTTATCTAGTCGGCTATCTGCCTGATGAACCCCACAAAATAAGGAGTTTGCAATGCGACTCACCACCAAAGGCCGTTTTGCGGTCACTGCCATGATTGACCTGGCCCTGCGGCAAAGCAGTGGCCCGGTGACGCTGGCCGCCATCAGCCAGCGCCAGCAGATTTCGCTGTCTTACTTGGAGCAGCTGTTTGGCAAGTTGCGCCGCCATGAACTGGTGGAGTCCACCCGCGGGCCGGGCGGCGGTTATGGCTTGGCACGCAAAGCGGCCGACATTACCGTGGCTGACATCATCCTCTCGGTGGACGAGCCGATTGACGCCACGCAGTGCGGTGGCAAGGAAAATTGCATGGGCGAGGCGGGCCGCTGCATGACGCACGAGCTGTGGGCTTCGCTGAACGACCGCATGGTGGAGTTTTTAAGCTCCGTCACCCTGAAAAAACTGGTGGACGAGCAACTGGCCAAGGGCGTGATGGTTGAAGACAAGCCGAACATGAAACGCGCCATCTCTGCCATGCCTGGGCTCAAGCCGATCCGCATCAACGCGCCGAACTCGGTGTTTGCCCTCGGTAACGTGGGTATCGTTAGCAATGCATTTTCTAAAATCTGATTTGATTTGAACCAATCCGAGAACTGACCATGGACCTGACCCCGCACTTCCCCATCTACATGGACTACAGCGCCACCAACCCTTGCGACCCTCGGGTGGTGGACGCGATGATCCCCTGGTTGCGCGAGCATTTTGGCAACCCGGCATCGCGTAGCCACGCCTGGGGCTGGGAAGCCGAAGCGGCGGTGGAAAAAGCGCGTGAAAATGTGGCGGCGCTCATCAACGCTGATCCACGCGAGATCGTCTGGACCTCGGGCGCGACCGAGTCCATCAACTTGGCCATCAAGGGCGCAGCCGGTTTTTACAAAACCAAGGGCAAGCACCTGATCACCGTCAAGACCGAGCACAAAGCCGTGCTGGACACCATGCGCGAACTCGAACGTCAGGGCTTTGAGGTGACTTACCTCGACGTGCAGGAAGACGGTCTGCTGAATCTGGAGGTGTTCAAAGCCGCCATTCGCCCCGACACGATTTTGGCCAGCGTTATGTTTGTCAATAACGAGATCGGCGTGATCCAGGACATCCCCGCCATCGGTGCGATTTGCCGTGAAAAAGGTGTGATTTTCCACGTGGATGCCGCGCAAGCCACGGGTCGTGTGGACATCGACTTGGCCAAGCTGCCGGTTGATTTGATGAGCCTGACGAGCCACAAAACCTATGGTCCCAAAGGCATTGGCGCGCTGTATGTGCGGCGCAAACCGCGTATTCGCATCGAGGCGCAAATGCACGGTGGCGGCCATGAGCGCGGCATGCGAAGTGGCACGCTGCCGACCCACCAGTGCGTGGGCATGGGCGAGGCCTACCGCATTGCCAAAGCCGAGATGCATGAGGAGAACAAACGCATCCAGGCCCTGCATGACCGCATGCTCAAAGGCCTGCAAGACATTGAGCAGGTGTTCATCAACGGCCATGCGGAAAAGCGCGTGCCGCACAACCTGAACATGAGCTTCAACTATGTGGAGGGCGAGTCGCTCATCATGGGTATCAAGGGTTTGGCGGTCTCCAGCGGATCGGCCTGCACCTCAGCGTCATTGGAGCCCAGCTATGTGCTGCGCGCTCTGGGTCGCAGCGACGAGTTGGCCCACAGCAGCCTGCGCATGACGATTGGCCGCTGGACCACCGAAGAAGAAATTGACTACGCCATTTCCACCATCAAGCACAACGTCGCCAAGCTGCGCGATTTGAGCCCATTGTGGGAAATGTTCCAGGATGGCATCGACATCTCGACCATCCAATGGGCGGCTCACTAAACCAATCACCTAAAGAGGTATCACCATGGCATATTCTGAAAAAGTCGTTGAGCACTATGAAAACCCGCGCAACGTCGGCTCCTTCGACAAGGGCGACGAGTCGGTCGGCACCGGCATGGTTGGCGCGCCGGCCTGCGGTGACGTGATGAAGCTGCAAATCAAGGTCAACCCGCAGACGGGTGTGATTGAGGATGCACGCTTTAAAACCTACGGTTGTGGCTCGGCCATTGCTTCCAGCTCGCTCGTGACCGAGTGGGTCAAAGGTAAGACCTTGAACGAGGCAGCAGCTTTGAAAAACAGCCAGATCGCCGAAGAATTGGCACTGCCGCCGGTCAAGATTCACTGCTCCATCCTGGCCGAAGACGCCATCAAGGCGGCAGTGGAAGACTACAAGAAAAAGCACGCGGTGCTGGCCTGAGACCTTGCGGGACAGTCCGCAGCTACGCGTAGCGAGCAAGCTCTGTCCCCAACTGATTAAAAAACTATGTCTGTTACTTTGACTGAAGCTGCCGCCCGGCACGTCAATCGCTACCTGGCCAAACGTGGCAAGGGGGTAGGCGTGCGTTTAGGTGTCAAGACCACCGGTTGCTCTGGCTTGGCCTACAAGCTGGAGTACGTGGACGAATTCGCGCCTGAAGATGTGGTGTTTGAAGACCAAGGCATCAAGGTGCTGGTCGACCCCAAAAGCCTGTCCTACATCAACGGCACACAGCTCGATTTTGTGCGTGAAGGTTTGAACGAAGGTTTTCGCTTCAACAACCCGAACGAGCGCGACAAGTGCGGCTGCGGTGAGTCGTTTCGGGTGTGAACCTCCAGTCCAGCGATTTTGAACTTTTTGGTCTGGTGCCCCGTTTCGCACAAGACCGCGCAGCGCTGGACGCCCGCTGGAAAGAGTTGCAACGCGAGGTCCACCCCGACCGGTTTGCCGCACAGGGGGCCAGCGCGCAGCGCGTGGCCATGCAGTGGTCGGCGCGCATCAATGAAGCGTATCAACGCCTCAAAGACCCCCTCAAGCGCGCAGGCTACCTGTGTGAGTTGAACGGAGCGGCGATCAGGGCCGAAGACAACACCGCCATGCCTGCCGCATTTCTGATGCAGCAAATGGAGTGGCGTGAGGCGCTGGACGATGCCAGTGGCGTCGAAGAATTGAATCAAATCAGCGCTGAAGTCAACAGCAATCGGCGTGAGATGCTGCAAAAATGTGAGCATCTGTTGGACGTGGTACATGACTACCCGGCTGCGGTCGCGCAGGTCAGGGCCTTGATGTTCATCGAGCGCTTTGCTCGTGATATTGAAAACCGGTTTGAACGAATGGATTCCTGAAACTTTGCGGGACAGACCTTTAGCTCTGTCCTCAACTGACTAAATATGGCACTCCTGCAAATCTCTGAACCCGGCCACACGCCTGACCCGCACAAACGCCGTGTGGCGGTGGGCATTGACTTGGGCACGACCCACTCCTTAGTCGCGTCCGTGCGCAGCGGCGTGGCCGAGTGTCTGCCCGATGAGCAAGGCCACGTCATCTTGCCGTCTGTCGTGCGCTACCTCGCCAATGGCGGGCGGCAAATTGGTTTGGAAGCTCAGGCCGCACAGAGTAGCGACCCCGAGAACACCATTGCATCGGTCAAACGCTTCATGGGCCGCAGCGTGCGTGATGTGGCCGGGCGCGAAAAGCTGCCCTACCACTTTGTGGACCACCCCGGCATGCTGGGCCTGCAAACGGTGGCGGGTGAGAAGTCGCCCGTTGAGGTGAGCGCCGATATTCTGGCCACGCTGCGTTACCGCGCCGAAGACACCTTCAATGAAGACGTGTTTGGTGCCGTCATCACCGTGCCCGCCTACTTTGACGACGCCCAGCGCCAAGCCACCAAGGACGCCGCGAAACTGGCGGGCTTGAACGTGCTGCGCCTGATCAACGAGCCCACAGCGGCCGCCATTGCCTACGGCCTGGACAACGCCAGCGAAGGCATTTACGCCATTTACGACTTGGGTGGCGGCACCTTCGATATTTCCATTCTGCGGCTGACGCAGGGCGTGTTTGAAGTGATTGCCACGGGTGGTGACTCGGCCCTGGGCGGTGACGACTACGACGCGGCTTTGGTGGACTGGGTCTTGCAGCAAACTGATCTGTCCAGCGTGAAAGCCATGGACAAAGTGGCGCTCAAAGCGGCGGCACGTACCGCCAAAGAGGCACTGTCTGCCGCCGATACAGTGACCTTTGCGACCACAGTCGCCGACCAGGCCGTGAGCTTGAGCGTTACGACCAGGCAGTTCGAGAGTCTGTCTGCCAGCCTCACCGCACGCACCCTGAGCGCCGTGCGCAAGGCCTTGCGTGACGCCAAGCTCAGCACGGACGAGATCAAGGGCGTGGTGATGGTGGGTGGCTCCACCCGCATGCCGCAGATTCGGCGTGCGGTGGCTGATCTGTTTGGCCGCGAGCCCCTCATCAACCTGAACCCCGACGAGGTCGTGGCCCTGGGCGCGGCCATCCAGGCCAACCAGTTGGCAGGCAACGCGACAACAGATGACTTGCTGTTGCTGGATGTGATTCCCCTGTCGCTCGGCGTGGAGACCATGGGCGGCCTGGTGGAGCGCATCGTGCCGCGCAAACAGACCATCCCGACCGCGATGGCACAAGATTTCACCACCTACAAAGACGGCCAGACCGCGCTGGCGCTGCATGTGGTGCAGGGCGAGCGCGACATGGTGGCTGATTGCCGCAGTCTGGCGCGTTTTGAGCTGCGCGGCATACCGCCGATGGCTGCCGGAGCCGCCCGCATCCGCGTCACCTTCACGGTGGATGCCGACGGCTTGCTCAATGTGTCTGCGCGGGAGCAGGTAAGCGGCGTGCAAGCGGACATTGACGTCAAGCCCTCCTATGGCCTGGGTGACGACCAGATTGCGCAGATGCTGAAAGACAGCTTCTCTACCGCTGAGCAGGACATGCGTTCCCGCGCGCTCGTGGAAGCCCGAGTGGATGCCGACCGCCTGCTGCTAGCCACCCAAAGCGCGCTGACTGCCGACGGAGATTTGCTGCAACCGACCGAGCGAGCCGAGATCGACGCCGCAATGGTTGCACTTGCCAAAGCGCCGTCGATGGACGATGCTGCTGCAATTGAGGTGCTGAGCAAGTCGCTGGGCCAAGCCACTGAGGCTTTCGCCGCGCAGCGCATGAACCGGGGCATTGCCCATGCCCTGGCTGGCAAAAATATTGAATCCATTTGAATCTGCACCCGGAATATCACCATGCCTGTCATCAAAATCCTGCCGCACCCTGAGTATTGCCCGCAGGGTGCAGAAATCTCTGCCCCTGCAGGTACTTCCATCTGTGAAGCCTTGCTGGACAACAACATTCCAATCGAGCATGCCTGCGAGATGAGTTGTGCCTGCACTACCTGCCATGTGCTGGTGCGGGAGGGCTTTGCTTCGCTCAATCCGCTGGATGAAAACGAAGAAGACATGCTGGACCGTGCCTGGGGCCTGGAGCCCAGCTCCCGCCTGAGCTGTCAGGCCATTCTGGCGCAAAAAGACCTGGTGGTGGAAATACCCAAGTACTCCATCAACCACGCCAAAGAGAACCATTAACCGCCACGAGGCTATACCCGCCATGCGCCAAATTTTTCTGGATACCGAGACCACTGGCTTGTCCGCAGAGACGGGCGACCGGGTCATTGAGATCGGTTGCGTCGAACTGGTCAACCGCAAGCTCACCGGTAACAACTTGCATTTCTATCTGAACCCCGGGCGTGACAGCCATGAAGAGGCGCTCAAGGTGCACGGCATTACCACCGAATTTTTGCGCGACAAGCCAAAGTTCGAGGCCGTCGCTGACGAACTGGTCGCCTATCTGCAGGATGCCGAAGTTATCATCCACAACGCTGCATTTGACGTTGCGTTTTTGAACAAGGAACTGGAGTTGGCCGGCCGTCCTCCGTTTCGGCAGCATGTTGCGAATGTTATCGACAGCCTGGCAATGGCCAAGGAAATGTTTCCAGGTAAGCGAAACGGCTTGAATGCCTTGTGCGACCGTCTGGAAGTCGACAACTCGGGCCGTACCCTGCACGGGGCGCTTCTGGATGCGGAGTTGTTGGCGGATGTCTATATCAACATGACTCGGGGCCAGGATGCCCTGTTGATGGATGCCGGTTCGCCCGATGAGGGCGGTGTTGCGCTGGTGCAGGTTGATTTGCGCGGGTTTGACCTGCCCGTGGTTGCAGCCAATACGCAAGAACTTGCTGCGCACGAAGACGTGATGAACCAGATGGACAAATCCAGCGGTGGCAAAACGCTATGGCGAAAAGCCGCTTGAAAAGCATTGTATAATTTCAGACGATTCTGAATGAAAATTCAGGGCGATTAGCTCAGGGGTAGAGCACTGCATTCACACTGCAGGGGTCGCAAGTTCGAAACTTGCATCGCCCACCAATTGAAACCTCCGTAAGTCATTGATTTACGGAGGTTTTTTGTTCCCGCACTGTCCCTTCGATCCCATAGAGTCCGTGCTTTCGCGCCCTTTTGCGTGTTTGTGCCAATTTTGTGCCAATGACCTTCTGATCCCGGATTTTTTGTTAATCCGATCGTTAAGGAGTTCTTCATGGCCAGTATCACCAAGCGGACCCGCACCGAGTGGCGCGTCACCTGCAGGGGCTTGCCCCAGCACAACACCCTCTTCAAAAGCACCAGCGCGGCAAGGCAATATGCCGCTGCATTGGAGGCAAAAGGCCTGACAGTTCAAGTAACCAAGTCAGAAGTCTCGTGCTGGGTTGCACGCGTGCGTCGTGTTGGCGAGCGCGACATTGCCCTAACATTTGACAAGAATGAGGATGCAAAAAATTGGGTGAGTGAGACGGAGGGAAAAATGGTGACCGGGGTTTACACGGATGTTCGCAAAGCCGGCCGCATCACTCTCGGTGAGTTGCTTCTGAAGTTTGATAGCGAGAAGCGAGCGCACCTTCCGGCAGGTGACCCGGAGCGCACGCGCATCAGAAAGCTGCGCGAACACGCCATTTCCAAAGTCCGTTTGAGTTTGCTCACTCCTAAACACTTCGCGGACTATCGAGAAGAACGCTTGAAACTCGTGAAAGGAACGACTGTCACGCGTGAGCTCGCGATTTTGTGCAGTGTGATCAATCTGGCAATGAAAGAGGACGAGCTTGCCCTGCCGTTCAATCCAGCATCGGGTCAACGGGTGACCAGACCCGCCGATGCGCCCGGTGACATCCGGGATCGCCGCTTCAAAGAGTTGCATGTGGCTTCCCCCGCGCCCCTCAGCTCGACACATAGCCGAAAGCAGCACCCAGCATCCAAGGCCGGCGGCACACTCACAGCAGACACAGGAGCCCATGCAAACGATTCGTCTGGGTCAGGTGCTGTGAATGCCAGTGCACCGTGGGTCATTGACCCCTGGCTTGTCAAATGGATGCAAATCCCCCAAACCGAAGAGCAGCTGTTGTTGCGTGCATGCCGGTACCCGCACTGGTTCCATCCCCGCAAAGCAAGTATCAGTGAATCGACCTTGCGTGATCGTGCCTGGAGGCAGCGCTCCACGACCCCTACCAAGGCGCGCAGCCGCCGCAATGGTCGGTTTTGGGCGCTGATCAGTTTTGCAACGCACACGGCACTGCGCAGAAGGGAGTTGCTCTCGCTGCAGTGGCAGCATGTACATCTGCAAGAGGGGTATGTGGATCTCCCTGGGCCGATTACCAAGAACCGCAAGCCTCGCATCGTGCCGTTATCGCTACGAGCCATCCGCATTCTGCAAACCCAACCCAGGACGAGTGACTTTGTGTTTCCGTTTACGGTTGACATGGTAAAGGAGTCCTTCAAACGGGCTCGCTCGCGAGCCGATGCTACAGACTTGCGTCTGCATGACCTGCGACACGAGGCCACCAGCCGCCTGTTTGAACGCACAACGTTGCGCGACAGCGAGATTGGCGGCATCACCGGGCACACCGATCCGCGTATGCTTCAGCGGTACTACAACAAACGCACCAGTGAGTTTGTCCAGCGGTTCAACGCGTCATTTATCCGGTGACAGGTGATGCCCCTTGGATGACCGGGAATGTTCTTCTGCGGCTCATGAAGATGGTAATTCATCCTCGATTGCGCATTTCAGATGGCATGGTCACCCCGCCTACACCGCTGCTGTTGAAGTGAGGCCGCAACCCACCTTAGGGTGGGGCCTCGCAGAAATGGCATCAATGTGCCAGAGTGGAGGTGTACGCAACCGCTCATACTTGGAGGCCTCACCATGCAATCCACTGTACAACTTCCTATCATTGGATTGGATATCGCCAACACCGTATTCCTGCTCCATATCGTAGATGCCGAGACCGGCGAGATTCAGCGACGCCAAATCAAGCGTGCCAAGATGGCCGAGTTCTTCGCTAACCGCCAGCCGTCAATGGTCGCGATGGAGGCATGTGGCGGGGTGCTGCATCACTGGGCACGAACCTTGGTGAAGATGGGCCACCCGCGTCAAGTTGTTGCCGGCTAAACATGTCAAGGCTTTCCTGCTGCGCGATAAGACAGATGCGCTGGCAGCCCAAGCAATCTGGGTGGCCGCTCAGCAGCCACACATTAGAGAGGTCACGGTCGCTGTGGAAGATCAGACCGGCCTCAGGACGGCGACGAAACCACGCCATGGTCAGCGCGTCCTTGACCAGACTGGTCTGCATGTGGGCCCGCATGCTCCCGCCCACCACCTGCCAGCTTAATAGGTTAATCACCGCCCCTAGGTACACCCAGCCCTCTTCGGTGGCGATGTAGGTGATGTCCCCGCTCCACAGCTGATTTGGCGCCTCGGGGTTGAAGCGGCGTTGCACCAGATCGGAGGCCACCGGCAGGCTGTGTTTGCCAGACGAACGGCAGGGTCGGCCGAGTCGTCCGCGTGCACTTCCCAGCCCACGATCTTGCGGCTGTACAGATCCAGTATCCGGTACAGGTGAAACCAGCGGCCAATCACCGTCGCGGACAAAAAGGTCATATCCCAACACCAGACTTGGTGTGCGGCCGTGGCGATGTGGGTAGTGGGCGGACGCTTGGCTCTGGGAGCTTTGGCCCGGCCCCGGTGCGCCGTTAGCCTGTGGGCGCGAAGCACCCGTGCAAACGTGGACTCACTGGCCAGGTATGGTGTGCTGTGATCGCCCATCACGCGAGTACATCGTAGGTCAGAAAAAACATTAAAAGTGGCAAAAATCACTCCAAAATGAAATGACCCAACTGTGTCGTTTTAGCCAGCAAAATTTTTTTACCTGCACCAAAATCTATGTATTCATATAGATCGCATGGCGCACCGAACTCTCGCAAGCGATTCGGTGTTTGCAATAGTTAATTTTGTTGGAATGAATAATGTTGAACTTTGGAAATCCAAAACCTTTCGTCACACCAGATTCACCTTGGTCTGTGCATTGTCGTCCGCCGACATTGGAGCAAATCAAGGAGCGTATGGCCCGCGAGTTGCCCGCGCAAACGTACCTGACAGAAAAGGATTTGTGTGACGCAATACGGGTTTCCGCCAAGACGCTGAGAAATGATCGGGCGCCGGGTGGTGCTCATCGTTACCCGATCGCGCTTCGTTTCGCGGGTGGTGAAATTCAATATTTGCGCGCCGAAGTTATTGAGTGGATGGCGAATTGGGAGATGCACAGCCGAACCGTGCATATACACCGGTGCCAATAGCACCCAACCCGTCAAGGAACAAGCAGTTTGTCGGCTGGTCATGTTGGCCCAATTGGCTTCACGCAATCCAGCAGCTATTGAATACGCACACCAATCAATTCATTATTGAAGGAGAAATGCAATGAATACGAACCACTGTATGAACCAAGAAAATTCTGCTGTCCCCGGTCCACTTCAAGGAGTGGGTCACTATCTCGCAACGGACGCAACACCCGAGGGGACCAGCTCGTGCCCGCATTTGGATTTGAACCTGGACTTTGGGATAACAATCCTCCCGGACAGCGCTAAACCACCCAGGCAAGACATCACCGAACAATCGCCTCCGCGCTTGATGCAACTTGAAGCAACAACAACAGCGACCGTTTTCAGCAACCCATCGCCGCAATTGCAGGGAGTGTTGATGGTATTGCGCACCGAGCAGATCCGCACAGGCTCCATGCCGGCCCGCGTTGATCTGGCGTTTGTTGGGGATTCCATTGAGCCTCTTCGCTCAAGTCTCAAGGAGTTTGGAGTTAATCTGGTCCCCATCGTTGTCCGGCAATTGCCACCAACGTCCGGTAATACCGAA
>JAYVPU010000207.1:0-19465 GCA_043757205.1 Comamonadaceae bacterium
GCAGTGACGGCCAGGCCGATCCAGGTGGACAGCACGATCACCAGCAGGATGCGCCAGCCGTGTTCACTGAGCAAACCCAGGTGCGTCATCACCCCCACGCCGACGGGCACGAACAAAAGCGATAAGTGGGCCAGCAAAAACTCGGCACAAGCCGCCACCGGTTCACGCACGAGAGCAAAGTTCAGGGCAATGAGCAAGAGCACCATGCCCACCACGGGGCTGGGAAAGGGCAGGTGCAGGCCGCGCGCCAACAGCTCACCGGCCGATTGCAGGGCCAGCAACCAGGCAAAGCCGCGCAAGCCGTTCATGGAGTGCGCATAGTGCGGTGGCGCGCTTAAAACCGGGGTAAATCCGGGTGCGAAATCTGCCCGCCGCGCACCAGCATCTTGCCGTACTCGGCACAGCGGTTGAGCGTCGGGATGACCTTGCCGGGATTCAGCAAACTTTGCGGGTCAAACGCGCGTTTGACGCCCAGCATCTGCTCGTTTTCAGCGGCGGAGAACTGCACGCACATGGAGTTGAGTTTTTCCACGCCCACACCGTGCTCGCCCGTGACCGTGCCGCCCATGGCCACGCTGGTTTCCAGAATGTCGGCACCAAAGAGTTCGCAGCGGTGCAGTTGGTCCGGGTCATTGGCGTCAAACAAAATCAAGGGGTGCAGGTTGCCGTCACCGGCGTGAAAGACGTTGCAACAATTGAGGCCGTATTTTTTCTCCATTTCGCCAATGGCCAGCAGGATGTCGGCCAAACGGCGGCGCGGGATGGTGGAGTCCATGCACATGTAGTCGGGGGCCAGACGGCCACTGGCGGGGAAGGCGTTTTTGCGGCCGCTCCAGAACTTCAGGCGCTCAGCCTCATCGCGGCTGACGGCGATGGCGGTGGCCCCGGCGCTGTTCAGCACGGCCGTCATGCGGCCAATTTCTTCCTCCACTTCTTCGGGTGTACCGTCGCTCTCGCACAGCAAAATGGCGGCGGCGCTCAGGTCGTAGCCCGCGTGCACAAAGGCTTCTACGGCGGCGGTCATGGGTTTGTCCATCATCTCCAACCCGGCGGGGATGATGCCCGCCGCGATCACGGCGGCCACTGCGTCGCCCGCTTTGCGCAGGTCGTCAAAGCTGGCCATGATGCAGCGCGCCAACATCGGCTTGGGCACGAGCTTGACGGTGACTTCGAGCGTGATGGCCAGCATGCCTTCGGAGCCGATAAAAACACTCAGCAGGTCATAACCCGAGGCGTCCAGCGCATCACTGCCGAATTCAATCGGCTCGCCTTCCACGGTGTAGCCGCGCACCTTGAGCACGTTGTGCACGGTGAGGCCGTACTTCAGGCAGTGCACGCCGCCCGAGTTCTCGGCCACGTTGCCGCCGATGGTGCAAGCGATCTGGCTCGACGGATCGGGTGCGTAGTACAGGCCATAAGGGGCAGCGGCTTCGCTGATGGCCAAGTTGCGCACGCCCGCTTGCACCACCGCCGTGCGGCTGATGGCATCAACTTTCAGAATGCGGTTGAACTTGGCCAAGCTGAGTGTCACGCCCAGCGCGTGCGGCATAGCCCCGCCCGACAAGCCCGTGCCCGCGCCTCGCGCCACCACGGGCACATTCAAGGCGTGGCAGGTCTTGAGCACGGCCTGCACTTGCGCCTCGGTCTCCGGCAGGGCCACGACCAGCGGGCGCTGGCGGTAGGCGGTCAGGCCATCACATTCGTAAGGCGTGGTGTCTTCGTTGTGCCACAACAGGGCGTGAGCGGGTAGCACGGTTTGCAGGGCGGCAACCACTTGCGCTTGGCGGGTGCTGCGACTCAGTGCTTCAGCTTGAGGGAGAGAGGTGGGAGCGTTCATGGAGACTCAGGCTAAGGGTTAAAGCTAGGTAGGCGCTGCATATCGCGTAAGTATAATTTTTCTATCAAGATCATCTACCCCACCGGAGAAATGACAATGCGAAAGATTTTCTTAGCTGGCGTCACAGCCCTAGGCATTGCGGCCATGGGTTTGTTTGCGCCGACATCGCTACTGGCACAACAGAGTCCGAGCGCCAAAGTTGCCATCGACCACGATGACATTGGCGGCGTGGTCACCGGGCCGAAGGGGCCGGAGGCGGGTGTCTGGGTGATCGCGGAAACGCGCGAACTGCCGGTGCGCTTTATCCGCATCGTCGTCACCGACGGCAAGGGCCGCTACGTCATCCCCGATCTGCCCAAGGCCAATTACGACGTGTGGGTGCGTGGCTACGGCCTCGTCGATTCACCAAAAACCAAGAGCGTGCCCGGCAAGCTGCTTGATCTCAAAGCCGTGCCCGCGCCTAATGAGGCCGCCGCCGCGAAGTATTACCCGGCGATCTATTGGTACTCGATGATGAACATCCCTGACGCCAAGGTGTTTGGCAGCAAAGAAGCACCGGAGAACGTCAAGCTCACCGACTACCTCAATGTCATGAAAAACAATGGCTGTGTCGGCTGTCATCAATTGGGCCAAATCTCAACCCGCACCATTCCGAAGTACCACCTCGAAGGTAAATCAAGCCACGCCGAAGCCTGGATTCGCCGCATTCAGTCCGGGCAAGCGGGCGAGAATATGACCTTGCTCGCTGCGGGCCAGTTGGGTGGGATGCCATACAAGTACCTCGGCAACTGGACAGAGCGCGTCGCCAAGGGCGAGTTGCCGCATACCAAGCCGACGCGGCCGCAAGGTGTCGAGCGCAACATCGTCGTCACGCTGCGTGACTGGCACAACGACAAGCAGTATCTGCACGACCTGATCTCCACCGACCGCCGTTATCCGACGGTCAACGGCTACGGGCCGCTCTATGGGCAGTGTGAACACGCCTGCAATGACATGCCCATCCTCGACCCGGTCAAAAATGTGGCGACCAATTTTGTGCTGCCCACCACACCCGACATGCCGCTGGCACTTGGCCCGGGCAACGCGGGCTCGGTCGAAATTTTGCAGCCATCGGCCTATTGGGGCGAAGAAAACATCTGGGACAGCCGCGCCAACAACCACAACTCAATGATCGATCGCCAGGGCCGCGTTTGGCTCGCGGCCACCGGCCACAAACCGGACAACCCTGACTTTTGCAAAAAAGGATCGAGCCACCCTTCTGCCGTTGAATTTCCGCTCAACAGCACCAACCGCCGCGTGACGATGTATGACCCCAAAACGGGCAAATACACCGCGTACCAGACCTGCTTTGGCTCGCACCACCTGCAGTTTGGCTATGACGCCAACGAGACCGTCTGGGCCAGCACGGGCGGCGGTGGCGGCAATGTCGGTTGGATCAATACGAAGATGCTCGACGAGACCGGCGACATCGAGAAATCACAGGGCTGGACTTCACTGGTGTTGGATACCAATGGCAATGGTCAACGCGACGAATACACCGAACCCGGCAAGCCGCAAGAAGCGGGCAAAGACATGCGCATAGGCGCGACCTTCTACGCGGTCATGCCAAGCCCGGTGGACGGCTCGGTGTGGGGAACGCTGCGCGGCAACCCGGGCGCCATTGTTCGCGTCGATCCGACCAAGAACCCGCATAAATCCCTGTCCGAGATGTACAACGTTCCGCTGCCCGGCTTTGGCCCGCGCGGTGGCGACATTGACAAGCAGGGTCGCGTGTGGGTGTCGCTGGCCAGCGGCCACATGGGCGTGTTTGACCGCCGCCTGTGCAAAGGCCCGCTTAATGGCCCCAAAGCAACCGGCGACCATTGCCCCGAGGGCTGGGCCTTCCATCAGTACCCGGGCCCAGGCTTCAAGGGCATTGGCAAAAACAGCGCCGAGTCGAGCTACTACTCTTGGGTTGACCAGCACAACACCTTTGGCCTGGGCGATGACATTCCGATGTCAACCGCCAACTTGATGGACGGCCTGGTCGCGTTGAACAAAGACGGCAAGATGGTCTCGCTGCGTGTGCCCTACCCTCTGGGCTTCTATGCCAAGGGCTTTGATGGCCGCATTGACGAACCCAACGCAGGCTGGAAGGGCCGTGGCTTGTGGGCCGCCAATGGCGACCGCACACCGTGGTTGATTGAAGGTGGCAAAGGCACCAAGCCTTTGGCCGCGCATTTCCAGCTCAGGCCCAATCCCTTGGCCCATTGACGCTGGCGCACTGAAATACCGGCGGTACGGTTCGTGTGATCGTGCCGCCGTTTCCTCTCAAGGAGGCCTGATGGATTTCTTGCTGGACTACATTTCTGTCACCACGTTCTGGAGCATCCTGTTCACCGTGCACGCCTTGCTGGCGGTGGCGCTGCTGGGCGCGCTGACACATCAGGCGGCAGCCGTTCTGTCACGGCAGGGAAGCGGAACACCCAGCGGATTCGTGACGCGCTTTCGCTCGGTATCAGGCCCCAGCTATGCCAGCGCCGTGTGCGTGCTGTGGGTGCTGGCGTTCATCTTTGGCGGCTGGATTTATGCCAAGTACCGCATCTACGTTCGCATTCCGATCGAGCAAGAAGGCTTCTATAAAACTCTAGGCGCATTTGAGTTGAAAGAGCACCTCACCACCATCGGCCTGGGCTTGCTGCCGCTCTACTGGCACCTGTGGAAGCACGCGCGCAACAGCGCCTATGACAGCGCGCGCAAATGGCTGACTGTGGTGCTCGCCGGGATCTGCTGGTACGCGTTTTTGGCGGGGCACATCGTGAACAACGTTCGGGGGTTCGGGCTATGAGCACATCTGTTGAAGCGACGAGCACAGCGTCATCCCCCTCGCATTTTTGCACCTTTGCGCTGGTGTTTGGCATTGCATTTGCCGTGCTCTACGTGGTGTGCGACATGGCGAAATTACCGATGTTCACCTACCACCCCGGCACGGATCGCATCGATTGGGGTTACGCAGCGGCGCGGCGCGATGAAGGCCCGGCCATGTACTGGTACGGCTGGCTCGCCACCTCGGCACTGGGTGCGGCCACGCTCGGTGGGCTGATCGCCTGGCTGGCCGCGCCTATGCGCAGCAAAATTCCCCTGGCCTGGGCGTGGGTTGTGCCCCTCGTGCTGCTGCCGATACTGCTCTATTCCCTGAAGTTTTACTGGCGCTGGGAATAGCAAAACAGCTTAGAAAAGCAGAGTAAAAAAACGGCATCAAAGCAGTGGCACTCGTTGATGGTCTTTAACTGTAGTCAGAGGTATCTATGTTGATTCGCGCAATTCCCCTTTTGATCGGCATGGCTGCGGCAATGCAGGCCATCGCCGGTGGCGATGATTACGACGCAGCCAATGATGTCAAAGGCGATGGGCCCGCGTACTTCGGCTTCGTGCGCGATACACGCGGCGCGCTGGTGGCCGATGCGACGGTGGTGTTGCAGCCGAAAAATGGCAAATCAGCATCGCTGAAAACCAATGTGACGGGCCTGTACCGCGGCCATATCAACAAGACAGTCTTGCCCGACGAGGTGCAAGTTTCATGCGCGAAAACCGGCTACAAGCAAATCAAAATTAACCGCCGCACGCCACCCGGCAACAACGCCATGTTCATTGAGACCGAATGCACCATACAGCGGCAGTAGGGCGCGGTCTCAAATCGCGTGTCTGGCGTGTTTGTTTCGTGGCCATTGCCCTTTTGGCGCTGAGCAGCGTCAACACGCTGAGCGCGCAGACGCCCGATACCCTCCTGATCAACGGCAAGTTCATCGTCCCTGACGGTGAACCGGCGCAGGCCTTGGCGGTGCATGCGGGCAAGATCGTGGCGATGGGTGACACAAGGCGCATTCATGCATTGGCTGGCTCTGTCACCCGCGTCATTGACGTGGGGGGCCGCACGGTCATCCCTGGCCTGATCGATTCGCACATCCATGCCATCCGGGCGGGGTTGAGTTACACCACCGAGGTGCATTGGTTCGGCGTGCGCTCGCTCAAAGAGGCGCTGGCGCGACTCGGTGCTGCGGCCAAGGCCGCTCCGAGGGGCTCGTGGCTGATCGTGGCCGGGGGCTGGAGCGAGCGTCAGTTTCAAGAAGACCGTCGCCCAACGCAGGCCGAAATCGCCGCCGCTGCACCTGACCATCACATCTACATTCAGTGGCTCTACAACCAGGTGCTCCTGAGCCCAGGCAGCGCACAGGTGCTCCATCTCGACGGAGCACCAGAATTGGCCGCCCGTCTGACTCTGGAGCGCAGCGCCGATGGCAAACCCACCGGCTGGCTCATGGGTGACAACCGCGCCATCAGCGATCTTTTCAATCGGTTGCCACGCCCGACCTATGCGCAAAAATTGACCGGCACACGTGCGTTTTTTCGCGCCCTTAACGCAGTGGGCGTCACCGGCATCAATGACCCTGGCGGCTACAACCTGGAGATCGAAGACTACGAGCCGGTGTTGCAGCTCTGGCGTGAACAAGGGTTGACGCTGCGTGTGCGCTACAGCCTGAGCGCACCGCGACGTGACCACGAACTGGAAGATTTCCAAGCGCTGACACAGGCCCTGCCGATGGGCACCGGGGACGATTGGCTGCGCTTTAACGGCATTGGCGAAAACGTCACTTGGGGCTACTACAACAACGACAAACCCAGCGCCGAACAACAAGCGCAGCTCACCGACGTGCTGCGTTGGGCCGTTTCGCGCGGCATGACCGCGACCTTCCATTGGCACAACGACCGCTCAGCCCACCACCTGCTGGAGGTGCTGGAGCGCGTCAACGCTGAAACGCCGGTGGCTCAGCTCCGCTGGTCCATTGCGCACCTCAATGACGCGTCTGCGCCAACCCTCAAGCGCTTGCAAGCCCTGGGCATGGGCTGGCTGGTGCAGAACGCGTTTTATTACCGTGGCGAGGCCTTTCTAGGCCAGCGCGGGGCCGAGGCTGCACGCACCGTGCCTCCGCTGGTCAGTGCCTCACGCATGGCCTTGCCGGTGGGTGCGGGCACCGATGCGCACCGCGTCATGTCACCGAACCCGTTCATTGCCCTGCAATGGATGCTCGACGGCAAAACTGTCTCTGGCGTCCCCATGCGCGCGCCAGAAGAGCTGCCGACGCGGATCGAAGCCTTACGTCTGTACACGCAGGGCAGCGCGTGGTTCAGCTTCGAAGACAAAGTGCGCGGCGGGCTCGCGGTGGGCCAACTCGCCGATCTTGCGGTGCTTGACCGCGACTACCTCAGCGTCCCCCTCTCTGAAATCGGCAACACCGTTTCGCTCTTGACGATGGTGGGTGGGCGCATCGTTTACGCCGCTGGCCCCTTTGCTGCGTTAGAAGAAAAGGCGCGTTGATTTTTGACCGGCTCGATATAATCCCGCGCACTCTATAACAACCGGTAGCTGCTGTGTCTGAACGTCTTGCCATCCTCGCGCAGTACCTTGCCCCCAAGCGTGCCCTCACTGTCTATGCCGGTTTTTGGGCCTGCCACCGCTGGGGTTGGCTCACCACCCGTTTGATCCGCCGCTTCATCCGGCGCTTCAACGTCAATATGGCCGAGGCGCTGAACCCAGACCCGACCAGCTACACCACCTTCAACGACTTTTTCACCCGTGCTTTGAAGCCCGGTGCGCGCCCCATCGCCGCTGCGCCCTTCATCTGCCCGGTGGACGGTGCGATCAGCCAGTTCGGCGCCATTGAGCGCAACCAGATTTTTCAGGCCAAGGGCCATCACTACAGCACCACCGCGCTGGTGGGTGGTGATGCGACGCTGGCTTCGCAGTTTGAGGACGGCAGCTTTGCCACGTTGTACTTGAGCCCACGCGACTACCACCGCATCCACATGCCCTGCGACGGCATGCTCAAGCGCATGATTTACGTGCCAGGCGACCTGTTCTCGGTCAACCCCACCACGGCGCGTGGCGTGCCGGGGCTGTTTGCGCGCAATGAGCGGGTGGTGTGCGTATTTGATTCGGCGCAGGGCCCCTGGGTCATGACGCTGGTGGGCGCCACCATTGTGGGCAGCATGGCAACCCCTTGGCACGGTGTGGTGAACCCGCCGCGCACGGGCAGCGTGCGGGAATGGCGTTATGACGACAAGCCTGTTACGCTGAAACAGGGTGAAGAAATGGGGCGGTTCCTTCTCGGCTCCACCGTGGTCATGCTGTTTCCCAAGGGTCAACTCGCCTTCAACCCAGACTGGGCACCGGCACGAGCGGTTCAGCTGGGTGAGAAAATGGCAGAGCAAGCCAGCTAGAGTGAACCCCCAGTGTGGTGTGTTGGCCCGGCGTGCTAAGCTCACCTTCACTCTTTTTAGACCCCTATTTTTCGGAGAACTTTATGCCCGGCTTGCTGCCCAATGTGGACCCTGATGGTTTGCTTGAATATTCTGTGGTCTACACCGATCGCGCACTCAATCACATGTCCCAGCGTTTTCAGGGCGTGATGCGTGACATCTCCTCCATCCTGAAAGAGGTCTATAACGCCAAGTCGGTGGCGGTGGTGCCGGGCAGCGGCACCTTTGGCATGGAAGCCGTGGCGCGCCAGTTTGCCACCGGCAAGAAGGTGCTGGTGATTCGCAATGGTTGGTTCAGCTTCCGCTGGACTCAGATTTTCGACATGGGCCGTATTCCTTCCGAGGAGATCGTGCTCAAAGCCCGCAAGACCAGCGCTGACAAACACGCGCCCTTTGCACCCGCACCGATTGACGAGGTGGTGGCCACCATCAAAGCGCAAAAACCGGACGTCGTGTTTGCACCCCACATCGAGACTTCGGCCGGCATTGTTTTGCCAGACGACTACATCCGTGCCGTGGCCGACGCCGTGCATTCTGTGGGTGGCCTGTTTGTGCTGGATTGCATCGCTTCCGGCGCGATCTGGGTGGACATGGTGGCCTGCGGGGTTGACGTGCTGTTGAGCGCGCCGCAAAAGGGCTGGAGCGGTTCGCCTTGCTGCGGCTTGGTCATGCTCAGCGAGTTAGCCCGTCAGCGCATTGACTTGACCACCAGCACCAGCTACGCCGCCGACCTGAAGAAGTGGCTGCAAATCATGGAAGCCTACGAAGGCGGTGGCCATGCCTACCATGCCACCCTGCCGACCGATGCGCTGACCCAGTCACGCGACATGATGCAAGAGACCCGGGCCTATGGCTTTGCCAAGGTCAAGGCCGAGCAGCAGGAGTTGGGCGACAAGGTGCGCGCCCTGTTCAAGCGCAAAGGCTACAAGAGCGTGGCTGCGGATGGCTTTTTGGCACCGAGTGTGATCGTCAACTACACCGAAGACGCTGAGGTGCAGTCCAGCAAGAAGTTTCTGGGTACGGGCTTGCAAACTGCGGCCGGTGTGCCCCTGCAATGCGACGAACCGGCCGACTTCAAGTCGTTTCGCATTGGTCTCTTCGGCTTGGATAAATTGCAGAACGTGGATCGCACCGTGCAGAACCTGGAAAAGGCCTTGGACCAAATCTAAGGGGCTCAGGCCGGGGGTGACCCTGGCCTGTCTTTTCGTCCGACCTTACATGCCGGGCGCACCCGCTTGGGCCAGCGGGTGGGCGCTGGCAAAGGCCTCCAGTGCCAGGCAGCGGTTCACAATCGCTTCCAGGCGCGGGGCCATCGACAAATCCACCTGAAACAAGCGCGCGCCGACCACATGTGACGCTAACGCCAAGTCGGCCAGCGAGAGTTGGTCGCCATGGGCATAGGTGCCGGCCAAACCATCGGACAGCTTGGCCTCAAGCGCCTGCGTGCCTTTGACGAACCAGTGGCGCACCCACTTCAGACGCGCCGCTTCATCGAGCCCGCATTCCTGCTCCAGATAGTTGCGCACCCGAGGCACGATCAGCGGGTGCACGTCCGCGCTGGCGATCTGGGCCAAGGCGCGCACCCGGGCCTTGCTAGCGGCATCGGGCGGCAACAGCGAAGCTTGCGGCCAGGTGTCGTTGATGTACTCCACGATGGCCAGTGACTGCGTCAGTCGCAAGCCATCGTGGTCCAGCAAGGGCAAGACATTCTGGGGATTGAGGCTGTGGTAGGGCGGCAAAAATTGCTCGCCTTTACTCAGGTCAATGATGTTTTCTTGGTAGTCCACGCCCTTGAGCTTCAAGGCGGCACGCACCCTGAAGCTGGCCAAAGAACGCCAGTAACCGTACAGAACAACAGCCATGGTGAGTCCCTCTTGGTTTAGTTTGCGCCGTCAATAAAGGCCCGAATCGCCGCCAGGAACACCTTGGGTGCCTGGAGTTGGGGTACATGGGCCAAACCGGGCAGCACCACCAGCTTCGCATGGGGCAAGCCCGCGTTCAACTCCACCGACATCGGGGGCGGTGTGGCTTCGTCCTGCTCGCCGACCAGCACCAGTACGGGGACAGTCACGCCGGACAACTGCGGGCGCAGATCCAGCGTGGCCAGGGCTTCGCAGGCCCCGTGGAAGGTTTGCGGGTCAACCGCAAGGAAGCGCACTTTGCGCGCCTCGGTCAGGGCTGGGTTTTGCTGCTGGAACTCGGGCGAGAAAAGGCGGCGCATGGCCACATCGGCAATCGCGCCCAGGCCCTTGTCTTTGGCAGCGGCCGACATGCCCTTGAACGCGGCACGCCCCTGCTCGGAGAAGGCCGCACCACAATCGGCCAGCACCAGGCGCGAGGCCAGTTGGGGGTGGCGAATGGCGGTCATCAAAGCGACAAAGCCGCCATAGCCATTGCCCAGAAAAATAGGCGCTTGGTTCAAGTCCAGCGCCTTGATGCCCGCCGCCATGTGATCGGCGATCAGGTCCAGGCTGCTGCCCACAAAGTCCGAGCCCTCGAAACCGGGCAGGCTCAGCACCACCACCTGGTGGGTTTGGGCCAGCGGCTGGGCGATCAAGTCGAAGCTGCTTTGGTCGGCCAGCAGCGAGTGAAACAGGACGATGGGCACACCCTGCCCGCCGACTTGGGCGCTTAAGCGTTTTCCGCCCAGGTTCAGGCTCAGGGTTTTGAAGGCAGTGGGGGTGTGGTCGCTGTCGCTGGTGGCTGCGGTTTGCATGGTTTTCCTTGTGGGTGTTTTTGTCGCGGTTCTGATGGGAATGGTTCGCGCTGCTCAGTTCAGGCGCGCCTGCTTGGCCGTGTCTTTGTACCAGTCAAACGGTGCATCATCCAGGCGCAGCATCACGCTCTTGGTCTCGAAGTGCTGGTCAAAGGACTCGGTGCCGCCCTCACGGCCGATGCCCGAATCTTTGATGCCGCCCCAGGGCGAGGCCGGGTCAAGCCGGTGGTGGTCGTTGATCCAGACAATGCCGCATTTCAGGCGCGCCGCCACCCGGTGCGCACGCGTGATGTCGTTGGTGCGAATCGCACCGGCCAGACCAAAGGGGGAATCATTGGCCAGGGCCAAGCCTTCTTCTTCGGTGGTGAATTTGGTCACCGAGACAAACGGGCCAAACACTTCTTCCTGGAAGATGCGCATGCGCGGCGTGACGTCAGCGAATACCGTGGGTTCGACAAAAAATCCGTTTTTCAGGGCCGGATCGGTCGGCACTTTGCCGCCTGCGACCAAGCGGGCCTGGTCCTCTTCCAGACCGATTTTGATGTAGCTCAAAACCCGTTGCTGCTGACGGGCCGAGACGACCGGGCCGAGTTGCACCGAGGGGTCGGCCGGGTTGCCAATGCGGATCGACTTGGCTTTGATGGCGAGCTTCTCCACAAATTCGTCGTAAATCTTCGCCTGCACAATTTGGCGGCTACCGCAAATACAGGTTTGACCGGCGCCAATAAAACCGCCGAACGCTGCGTAGTTCACTGCTTGATCCACATCGAAGTCGTCAAACACCAGCACCGGGGTTTTGCCGCCGAGCTCCAGCGTCTGGTGGGCGAAGTTGCGGCCCGCCGCTGCGCCGGTGATGCGCCCCGCTTCGGTGCCGCCGGTGAGCACCCATTTGGCCAGGCCAGGGTGTTCTGCCAGCGCTTTGCCAGTGGTTGGCCCCAGGCCGGTGACGACGTTGAAGGCCCCCGGTGGCAAGCCAGCATCGGCAAACATCTGGGCCAGGCGCAAGGTGGTCAGCGGCGTGTACTCCGACGGCTTGACCACCGTGGTGCAGCCCGACGCCAGCGAGGGCGCCAGGCTCTTGACCATGATCATCAGCGGGTGGTTGAACGGCGTGGAGTTGCCCACCACGCCGATCGGGCTGCGCAGGGTGTAGTTGAGGTAGTTGCCATCGACCGGGATGACCGCGTCGCGCCGGGCAATCGCCAGCCCGGCGTTGTAGCGAAAGAAGTCCGGCAGGCGCGAGATTTGCGCCCGGGTTTCGTTGAGCGAGCGCCCGTTGTTGGCGGTCTCCAGCTGGTACATCTCGTCCAGGTTGGCTTCGAAGACATCGGCCAGCTTGTTGATGAGGCGCGCCCGGGTCCGGTTCGACATGTTGCTCCACTCCGAGCTGTGAAAGGCCGCTTCGGAGCTGCGCACGGCGCGGTCCACGTCGGCGTCACTGGCGTGGCTGATCTGGGCCAGCAATTCGCCCGTGGCCGGGTTGATCACGTCCAGCAGGTCGGGGCGGCTGGCGGGGACTTGCTTGCCGTCGATGAAAAGGCCGTGCACGGGGATGTGGGGGGGTGGGCTGATGCCTGACATAGGGAATCCTTTGGAAGTAAAAAATGAAGTCGCCTAACCCGCGATCAGGCTTCTGGAGATGGCGTTGCTGACGCGTTTGCCAGCGGCCACGATGTGTTGCTCGACCAGGCGCTGGGCGCGTTTGAGGGCACGCGCCTGCAAGGCGTCGATGATCTCGCCGTGCTCGCCCACCAGCGGTTGTGGGTCGCCTTTTTTGACATTGTTCAAACTCATGAACACGGCGCGCTCCATCAGGTCAATCAGGCCGATCAGCTGGTCGCGCATGCGCGGGTTGGCACCCAACTGGGCCAAGCGCCGGTGGAAGGTGCGGTTGTAAGCAATGAAGCCGCCGTCCCAGGCGCTGGCATCGAAATGCCGAAAGGCATTCAATTCGTCCAACTGCGCCTGGCTGGCGTGCGTCACGATGCGCTCCACACAGGCGCGCTCCAAGGCGGCGCGCAGTTGAAACATGTCCAGCACATCGGTGAGCGACACCGGGGCCACGCGGTAGCCCTGGCGCGGCAAGGTGATCACCAGGCCTTCGCGCTCCAGGCGCATGAGGGCGTCACGCACCGGGGACTTGCTCATGTCAAAACGCGCCGCCAGCTCGGCCTCGCGGATTTCCGTGCCCGGTGCCAGTGCGCAACTGATCAGATCGGCGCGCAACTGCTCGTACACCGTATCTCGCAACAGTCGGCTGCCCTGGGCAGGCGGGGAGGTTTCGGCGCTCATCATGGCTGGAAGAATATCAGATGTGGATTTTTTAAGAAATCTAGGATATCAAAAATAGAACAGTAAGAAGCTATTTCTGTAAAAAATAAGACTTTCTATTGGGGATTTCCCTATATCCTGAAAATCTTTCTTCTTTGAATTCTCGATTTTGTTCGATTTCGTAATATATCATGAGCATGTATTTTTAAACAAAACTGTCTGAGGAGACGTGTATGTCCAAGAATCTGCTTTCCCTGGCGATATCCGCCGCTCTGTTGTCCGTGGGCCTGATCGCCTCGGTGCAAGCGGCCGACAAAGATGCGCTGCGCATCGGCTTTTTAACCATCAAATCCGGCGCACTGGCGGCCGGTGGCAAGCAGATGGAAGACGGCTTGCGGCTTTTCCTCAAAGAGCGCAACAACATGATCGCCGGGCGCAAGGTCGAGTTGTTTGTGGGCGATACCGCCGGGCAGCCCGCCATCACCAAGACCAAGACGCAAGAGCTGGTCGAGAAAGAAAAAGTGCACGTCATCATTGGCCCGCTGGCGGCCTTTGAGGCGCTGGCGATTGACGACTACATCCGCAAAAATGAAACGCCGGTGATTGCCCCTTCCGCCGCCGCGGAGGACCTGACCCAGCGCCGCGCCAACCCCTGGTTTGTGCGCGCCGTGGGCACCTCGGCCCAAGCCAACCATGTGCTGGGTGACTACGCCGCCCGCGAGTTGAAATACAAGCGCATCGCCATCATTGCCGACGACTTTGCTTACGGCCACGAAACCGCTGCGGGCTTTCAGCGCACCTTTGAAGAGGCCGGTGGCAAGGTGGTGCAAAAGCTCTGGTCGCCGCTGAATGTGGCCGACTACGGCACTTACATCGGTCAGATCAAGCCCAATGTGGACGCTGTGTTCGCCGCCTTTGCCGGAGGCAATGGCATCAAGTTCCTCAAGCAGTACAACGAGTACGGCATGAAGGGAAAAATCCCCGTGCTGGGCTCCATGACGGCGGTGGATGAAGGCATCCTCAAGTCCATGGGTGACGAGGCTTTGGGCGTGATCTCTTCGGGCTGGTACGCCGCTGGCATCAACAACCCTGACAACAAGCGCTTTGTTCAGAGCATGAACCGCGACTACCAGCAAGACCCGGGCTATTACTCCATGGGCGCTTACGGTGCGGCCTTGATGCTGGAGCAGGCACTCAAGGACGTCAAAGGCAAGTTTGAGGACAAGCCCGCCTTCATGGCGGCCTTGCGCAATGTGCATGTCGGCAATGACCCGCGCGGCAAGATCAGCCTGGACGCCCTGGGCAACCCGGTGCTGGACATCTATGTGCGCAAGGTGGAGCGCAAAGACGGCAAGTTAAGTAACACCGTCATCAAGACCTATCCCGCCGTCAGCCAGTTCTGGACTTACAGCAAGAAAGATTTCCTGTCCAACCCGGTCTATTCGCGCGACTACCCGCCCGCCAACAACATCGAGAAATAAGCCTGTCACCCGCACCTTCACCTTAGCGCCCCGCTCATGTCGTTCTGGTTCATTCAAAGTTTAAACAGCCTGGCCTTGGGCGGGGTGCTGTTCACCCTGGCTGCGGGTTTTTCGCTGATCTTCGGTCTGATGCGCATTGCCAATCTGTCGCACGGCGCTTACTTCATGTTCGGCGCTTACCTGGGCTTGACGGTGTTGGACCGGGGTTATGGCTTTTTGGCTGCCGTGCTGGCTGCCGGGCTGGGTGTTGGTTTGCTGGGCGGGATTGTGGAGCGCGTGGTGTTGCGCCGTTTGGCGGGCAACAGCTTGTCGCAGGTGCTCGCCACCTTGGGCGTTGCCTTTGTGATTGCCGACTGCAGCCTGTGGCTGTGGGGCGGCGACCCCCGGCCGGTCTCGCCGCCAGATTTTCTGTCCGGTGGTGTGCAGCTCTTTGGCATGACCTTCCCGCTGTACCGACTGGCGGTGGTGGTGTTCAGCATGCTGATTGCGCTGGGTCTGTGGTTGCTGCTCGACAAAACCCGCCTGGGCGTGATGATCCGTGCCAGTGTGGATGACCGTCAAATGGCCCAGGGCGTGGGCGTGCCCGCCTCGCGCTTGTTCACCATTGTGTTTTGTCTGGGCACCGCTTTGGCGGGCATCGGTGGTGTCATCGCTGCGCCGATTTTGTCGGTCTATCCGGGGCTGGACGCCGACATGCTGCCGCTGGCTTTGGTGGTGGTGATTTTGGGCGGGCTGGGCAGCTTGGCCGGGGCCTTTGTCGGCAGCTTTGTGATTGGTTTTATTTACAGCTTTGGGCAGGTGCTGTTCCCGGACCTGGCCTACATCATTTTGTTTTTGCCCATGGTCATCATTTTGGCGCTCAGGCCGCGTGGTTTGTTTGGAAGGATCAGCGCGTGAAGCGTCTCGCCGTGAAGCGTTTCTTCTTTGCCGCTTTGCTGGCTCTGTTGCTGAGTTTGCCCTGGTGGGTCGGCGGCGTTTACTACGTCAATCTGGCCAGTCAGATTCTGATTGCCGCCTTGTTTGCCATGAGCCTGAATCTGCTGGTCGGCTACGCCGGACTGACCTCGCTTGGGCACGCGGGCTACCTGGGGCTTTCTGCCTATAGCTGCGGCTGGCTCATGGTCAACCTGGGTTGGGGTCATCTGGCCTCCGCCGGTGCGGCACTGGCCGGGTCGGTGGTGATGGCCGCCCTGTTTGGCCTGATTGCCCTGCGCGCCACCGGCATCAGCTTCCTCATGATCACACTGGCGCTGGGGCAAATCCTCTGGGGTCTGGCCTACCGCTGGACCAGCGTGACTGGCGGGGACAACGGCATTTCCGGGCTGACGCGGCCCAGCCCCTTCGGTCTGGACTTGGGGGAGGCCAACACCTTTTACTTCTTCACGCTGCTGGTGTTTGTGCTGGTGTGGGGGCTGATGGCGATCTGGGTGGGCTCACCCTTTGGTGCCAGCATTCGCGGCACCAAAGACCAGCCCCGGCGCATGAGTGCGCTCGGCTACAACGTCTGGTTGATTCGCTGGATCACCTTCATCGTGAGCGGTTTTTTTGGGGCTGTGGCCGGTCTGATGTACGTTTATTACCACCAGTTCATCAGCCCACACAGCCTGTCGCTGGCCAACTCGGCCGAGATGCTGTTGATGGTGATTGCCGGTGGCGCGGGCACACTCAGCGGCCCCATCGTCGGCGCAGCGCTGGTGGTCTTGTTGAAAAATGTGGCCAGTGCTTACATCGACCGTTGGGTCACTTTGCTGGGCCTTGTCTTCATCTTCATCGTGATGTTTGTGCCGGGCGGCATCGTGGCCGGGCTGGGCCGCTGGGCCAAGGCGTTGAACTTGAAGCCGGTCGCCTTGACGACCCGCACCAAGCCAGCGGAGGACGCGCCGTGACGCCGATTCTTGAAGTCCGCGACCTGTGCAAGTCCTTTGGTGGATTGCTGGTCACGCGCTCGGTGAATTTGCAAATTGAGCAAGGCGAACGCCATCTTTTGATCGGCCCCAACGGTGCGGGCAAGACCACGCTGTTCAATCTGATTACGGGCGACCTTTCGTCTAACTCGGGCCATATTGCGCTGATGGGGAAAACGGTGACCCATGCTTCAACGGCAGCCAGGGCGCAACTCGGGCTGGCACGCACCTTCCAAATCGTGACCCTGTTTGGCCGCGACACTCTTCTGCACAACATCAAGCTGGCGTTGCTGGGCAAGTCGGCCATGCGCTGGCGGCACTGGGGGGCGTTTGGGCAAGACCAGGCCTTGTCCCGCCGTGCGCTGGAGGTGTTGGACTCGGTTGGCCTCTCAGACAAAGCCCAACTGCCGCTGGAGCAAACCTCTTATGGCGAGAAGCGCCGACTTGAAATTGCCATGGCCTTGGCACAAAGTCCGCGCGTCTTGCTGCTGGATGAGCCCTTGGCCGGGCTGTCCGCCGAAGAGCGTGAAACCATCACCGCCTTGCTGGGCCGGATTGACAAAAACATCACCATCCTGATGATCGAGCACGACATGGAAATCGCCTTGGCCTTTGCCGACCGAATCACCCTGCTGCACTACGGCGAAGTGATCACGGCGGGCACGCGCCAAGAGGTGGTGGACGATCCGCGCACCCGGGAGATTTACCTTGGCTCGTGATCTGTTGACGCTGAACAAGATCAACGCTTTTTATGGCGACAGCCATGTGCTGCACGACCTCAGCTTGACGTTGCAAGAGGGTCGATTGCTCGCCCTGCTGGGTCGCAACGGCGCGGGCAAGTCCACCTGCATCAGCTCAATCATTGGCTTTCTGCCGGTGCGCAGCGGGTTTATCCAGCTCAATGGCCAGGCCATTGAAAAACTATCGCCCGAGGCGATTTGCCGCGCAGGCATTGGCTTGGTGCCGCAAGGCCGACGCATTTTTGGCAGCCTGAGCGTGAAAGAAAATTTAGATGTGGCGGCACGCCCCGCTGCGGCGCACAGCCAGCGGCACTGGGCGCGCGGCGATGTGTATGAGATTTTCCCCCGCCTGAAAGAACGACAAAACCAGATCGCCAGCAGCCTGTCCGGCGGCGAACAACAAATGCTGGCGATTGGCCGCGCCTTGATGACCAACCCCAAAGTGCTACTGATGGATGAGCCGTCTGAAGGCTTGGCACCACAGATCGTGCGCGAAGTCGGCCAAGTGCTCAGCACCCTCAAGGCCCATATCTCGATTGTGTTGGTCGAGCAAAACCTGGGCCTGGCGATGAAGGTGGCCGACGATGTCGTGCTGCTCAATACCGGGCGCGTGGTTTTTTCGGGCACGCGCGAAAGCTTTCAGGCTCAGCAGGCTAATCTGCACGCCCACCTCGGGGTAGAGTAGTCGGTTTCAAAATCACTGTAGGAGAGACTATGCGCGTTGGATTGGCAGGCACCGGAAAAATGGGCAGTGTGATTGCCCTGCGATTGCACTCGCTGGGTCATCAAGTCACGGTCTGGAACCGCTCGGCTAGCAAGGCGCAAGCCCTGTTGGATGCGGGCCTAACGTGGGCCGCAACGCCCCGGGCACTGGCCACCGCGTCAGACCTCATCATCTCCCTGCTCACCAACGAGCAAGCCCTGGACGACGTGTACCTGGGCGCTGAGGGCCTGTGGTCTGGCGCGGTTGCCGACAAAGTTTTCATCGACATGAGCACCGTCAAGCCCGCCCAACAACAGGCCATGGGTGAGCGCGCTGCCAGCGTGCAGGCCACGTACCTCGAATGCCCGGTCAGCGGCAGCGTGGGGCCCGCCAAAGAGGGCAAGCTGATTGGTTTTGTCGGTGGCGATGAGGCGCTTTTGCCGCGCGTGCGCCCCCTGCTTGATCAGCTCTGCAAACGGGTCGAGTTTGTCGGGCCGCTGGGTTCTGGTGCCACCATGAAGCTGGCGGTGAATCTGCCCTTGATGGTGTACTGGCAGACCTTGGGTGAGGCCCTGTCGCTGATTGAGCCTTTGCACCTAGACCCTCAGCTTGTGGTGGATATTTTTTCGGAGTCTTCGGGTGGCCCCAACATGCTCAAGGTGCGCGGCAGCATGATCGTCCAGGCGCTAGCGGGAACACCCAGTGAGCTGGTGACGGTGAACCTGGCCACCATGCGCAAAGACGTTCGCACCATGGTGGATCAAGCCACGCTGCAAGGCCGTCAAGTGCCCTTAACAGCCATCACGCTCAACAACCTGGATCAAGCCGCCGCCAGCGGCTTAGACGCAGCCGACTGCACGCAGTTTCCGATGTGGTGGTTGAAGGCGCAGTCCTAGCCGCTTTTATTCGAGTTTCATCTCGCTGATCACGGCGCGAAACTGGTCCATCTGCCGTTTCAACATCGCATCCTGCTCGGCAGGGCTGGAGCCCACCGGCTCGGCCCCTAAATCGGCCAGGCGTTTGGCCACATCAGGGTGACGTACCGCTGCGGCAATCTCACGTTGCAGCCGGGCCACGATGTCCTTGGGCGTTTTGGCCGGCACGAAGACGCCATTCCAACCCTCCAACTCCAGCCCCGGGTAGCCCTGCTCGCGCACCGTGGGCACGTCGGGCAAGGTCGCAATGCGGGTGGAGGCGGTGGTGGCCAGCGCGCGCAATGTGCCCGCACGAATCTCGGCCAGTGAAGACGAGAGCTGATCGCCGCCGAACTGGATGCGCCCGGTCAACAGCTCTTGCTTCAGGGGTGCTGCGCCACGGAAAGGAATGTGCTCCATCTCGATTTTGGCGTCGCGCTTGAACGCCTCGCCCAAGACGTGCACGGCCGAGCCCGGGCCGGTGGAGCCGTAGTTGTAGTTCATATTTTTGTCCTTGAGCAGCGCCGCGAACTCACGCAAATCCTTGGCCGGCACGCCTGGGTAGGCGGTCAACACAAAGGGCACATAAACCGCGATGGAAA
>JAYVPU010000208.1:0-4931 GCA_043757205.1 Comamonadaceae bacterium
CCGCTCATCAAAGACGGCAAGTTGCAAGCGCTCTCGGTCAGTACCAAGGTGCGCGCGGCGACCTTGCCGCAAGTGCCTACCAGCATTGAGGCCGGTGTGCCAGGCTCGGACTACACCCTGTGGGTCGGCATGATCGCGCCCAGTGCCACGCCGCCCGCCATCATCAAAAAGCTGCATGACGAGGCGCTCAAAGCGCTGGCCAGCCCCGAGATCAAAGAGCGCTTGGCCAAGCTCGGGGCCGACCCCTTCCCCATGAGCCCAGAGGCCTTCAACGCCTACATCAAGACCGAGATGGACACGGCAGCGCGCATCGCCAAGGCGGCCAACCTCAAAGCCCAATGAGTTCACACATCCACTTCATGGGCATGGGCAAGATGGGCCTGCCCATGGCCACGCACCTCAAGGCCGCAGGCCACGCCATCAGCGTGAGCGACCCGAGCGCGGTGCGCCAGCAACTTGCATATGCACGAGGCCTGTCGGTGGCCGATGAGTTGAGCGCCGTGAGTGCCGAGCTTGCTGTTGCCGATTTCATTTTTTCGTCGCTGCCTGATGACGCCGCCTTGCTGGAGGTCGCCGCGCAAGTGGTGGACACGGCACGGCGTGGCGCGATCTTCATCGACACCAGCACCGTGTCACCCACCGTCTCTAGCCAGGTGGCCGACCAGTGCCATGAAGCGGGGATCGAGTACCTGCGCTGCACCGTCTCGGGTAACAACCACATGGCCGAAGCTGCGCAGCTCACCGTGATGGCCTCTGGCCCGCGTGCGGCTTATGACGCTGCCTTGCCGCTCTTGCAAACCTTTGGGCCGAATCAGTTTTACCTGGGTGAAGCTGAGCAAGCTCGCTTGATGAAGCTCGTCGTCAACCTGATGATTGCGCAGACCAGCGCCATGTTGGCCGAGGGCCTCACGCTGGGGCGCGCGGGCGGTTTGGACTGGCGCGACATGTGGGCCGTGCTGTGCGCCAGCGCGGTGGCCTCGCCCATCGTCAAGGCCAAAGGCGTGCAGTTAGCCGCGCGTGATTTCACCCCCACTTTCACCGTGCCGCAAATGCTCAAAGACCTGGACTTGATCACCGCAGCCGCCGCCACCCATCGTGTGAGCCTGCCGCAAACCACGCTGACGCAAGCGTTAATGCAAACGGCGATTGCGCAAGGCGATGCTGCACTGGACTACGCGGCCATCATCCGCGTGGTGGAGCGCAGCGCGGGCTTGGATACGGAGTTGTCATGACTGAAACTATCAAAAACTTTGTGTACCACGGCCAAGCGGGCCGTGTGGTGTTTGGCCTGGGCGCGCTGCAACACCTGGAGCGTGAGATTGAGCTGATGGGTGCCAAGCGCGCGTTGGTGCTCTCCACGCCAGAACAAGTCGACCAGGCGCAGCGCATTGCCGACCTGCTCGGCCCGCGTGCGGCAGGCATCTTCCCGCGTGCGGTCATGCATGTGCCGATTGAGACAGCGCGCGAGGCGAGGGAGCTGGCCAACAGATTAGGTGCCGATTGCGCCGTGGCCATTGGCGGTGGCTCCACCACCGGCCTGGGCAAAGCCATTGCACTGGATTCAGGTTTGCCCATCCTTGCCATTCCCACCACCTACGCGGGTTCGGAGATGACGACGATTTACGGCATCACCGAGGCGGGGATGAAGAAGACCGGCAAAGACCCGCGCATCCTGCCGCGCACCGTGATCTATGACCCCGAACTCACGCTGACGCTGCCCGTGAGCCTGAGTGTGACCAGCGGCATCAACGCCATTGCCCACGCGGCAGAAGGCCTGTACGCGGTGGACAGCAATCCCATCATGGATTTGATGGCGGTCGAAGGCATCAGCGCACTCGGTCGTGCGCTGCCGGTGATCCACGCCGATGCGAGCAACCTGCAAGCCCGCAGTGACGCCCTCTACGGGGCCTGGCTGTGCGGCATCGTGCTGGGCAATGTCGGCATGTTGCTGCACCACAAGCTGTGCCACACCCTGGGTGGCAGCTTCAATCTGCCGCACGCCGAAACCCACACCGTGGTGCTGCCGCACGCGCTGGCTTACAACGCCGCCGCTGCGCCCCTGGCCATGTGCAAGATCGCACTGGCCCTGGGTGGCGACCCGACACAGATCAGCGCCGCGCGCGCTGTTTACGACCTGGCCAAAAACAACGGCGCACCGGTAGCGCTCAAAGACCTCGGCATGAAGGCCGTTGATCTGGACAAGGCCTGCGACATCGCCCTGCAAAACCAATACGCCAACCCGCGCCCGCTGGAGCGCATCGCCTTGCGCCAACTCTTGCAAAATGCGTTTGATGGCGTCGCCCCTGATTAAACTGAAACACCGATAGGAGACAACATGCAACTCGAAGCCCAATACCTCGCCCAAGCCGTCATCGCCCGCATGGCCGACTGCAAAGAGCCCCGACTCAAAGAAGTGATGACCTCACTCATCAAACACGCGCACGCCTTCGTGCAAGAAGTGCAACTCACACCCGATGAGTGGATGGCCGGCATCCAGTTCCTCACAGCGACGGGTCAGATGTGTGACGAGAAGCGCCAGGAGTTCATTCTGCTGTCCGACACGCTGGGCATCTCCATGCTGGTGGTGGCCATCGAACAGGCCAAGGCGGCTGCGGCCTTCAATCCTGAGGCCGGTGCAGACCGCCCCACCGAAGCCACCGTGCTCGGCCCCTTCTTCTGGGAGGGCGCGCCCGAGCTGGCCTTGGGGTCTGACCTGAGCGTGGATCAGCCCGGTGAGCCCACCTACTACCATGGCCGCGTGACCGACACTGTCGGCAAGCCCATTGCCAATTGCCAGCTCGATGTCTGGTCGGGCGATGCAGAAGGCTTCTACGATTTGCAAAAAGGCCCGGACGCCCCCATGGCCTTGCGCGCACGCTTTCATACCGACGCTGAGGGCTACTACCGCTTCTGGTCGATTCGGCCCACGTTTTACCCCGTGCCCGATGACGGGCCGGTGGGCAAAATGCTGCGCCGCATG
The DNA here is from genome assembly GCA_043757205.1 of Comamonadaceae bacterium. GTDB lineage: Bacteria > Pseudomonadota > Gammaproteobacteria > Burkholderiales > Burkholderiaceae_C > CANCDA01. The sequence continues at coordinate 2,981 of JAYVPU010000208.1, forward strand.
GGGCGTCACCCCAACCGCCCCGGCCACATGCACACCTGGCTCCAATCGCCCCAGCATGAGAGTCTGATCACCCACCTGTTTGTGTCGGACAGCCTCTACATCGAATCGGACGTGGTGTTCGGCGTGCGCGACAGTCTGATCGTTGACTTTGCCAAAAACCCACCCGGCACCGCGCCCGATGGCCGTGTGATGGAAAAAACCTGGCACACCTGCCATTACGACTTCAAGCTGGTTCCTAAAGCCTGAGAAAGAAATTCATGAAAATCGGCAAAGCCACCGCCCCCCATACGGCCATCTGCACGTCCAACGAACACACCATCGTGGTTCGCGGGGCCGACTTGGCGCAGGACTTGATTGGCCACATCAACTTTGGCGATTACTTCTTTTTGCTCGTCACCGGTCGTCGCGCCGATGCGGCCACCAGTGCCGTGCTCAATTCCACCCTGGTCGCCATTGCCGAGCACGGCCTGGTGCCCAGCGTGCAGGCCGCGCGCATGACCTTGGCCGCTGCGCCCGATGCGATGCAGGGCGCAGTGGCGGCGGGTTTGTTGGGTTCGGGCTCCGTCATCTTGGGTGCGTCTGAAACCGCAGGGCGCTTGTTTTTAGATGTAGAAGCCGAGGCCAAAAATCACGGTGGTGACCTGAAGGCCGCAGCCCGTGTGGTGGTGGCCGCGCGCCGCGCCAGTCGCCAGCCCATCGCCGGTTATGGCCACCCCGAGCACAAGTCGCGCGACCCGCGTGTGGACGCGCTGTTCAAGGTGTCGTTGCAAGCGGGCGGCGGTCAGCGTTATGTGGAGATTGCCACGATCATTGAATCTGTCATCCCTGAGATCGTCGGCAAAGACCTCAAGCTCAATGTTTCGGCGGCCATTCCTGCGGTGCTGCTGGGGGTTGGCTTCCCCGTGAACGCGCTCAAGGGCGTGCCCATGCTGGCGCGCACCGCCAGCTTGATTGCGCACCTGAACGAAGAGCTCACCGACCCGATTGGCTTTGGTCTGTCTTACCAAGCCACGCGTGAGCAGACCTACACCGGCGAGCTGCCTGCGGGCTTTGTGCCCAAAGCCTAAGGAGCGCCCAGCCCTATGGCCCAAGTTCTCAAAGACGTGCGCGTGGTCGAGCACGGCACCTTCATCACCGGCCCGGCGGCGTCCATGCTGTTAGCCGACCTGGGGGCGGATGTGGTCAAGGTGGAACTGCCAGAAACGGGTGACCCGTTTCGCGCTTTCAAGGGCGGCCTGTACAGCCCGCACTTTCAAACCTACAACCGCAATAAGCGCAGCATCACGCTCAACACCAAGCAGGCTAAAGACCTGGAATCGTTTGATGCGTTGATCCGTGAGGCCGACGTTTACATCCAGAACTTTCGCCCCGGCGTGGCTGAGCAAATTGGCGCGGGTGAAGAGCGCCTACGCAAGCTCAACCCCAAGCTGATTTACTGCGCCATCAGCGGCTTTGGCCCCGATGGCCCATACGCCCAGCGCCCCAGCTACGACACCGTGGCCCAAGCGGCCAGCGCCTTCTTGGGCCTGCTGGTCAACCCCGACAACCCACGCGTCACCGGCCCGGCGTTGGCCGATTCCCTGACCGGCTTTTACGCCGCCTACGGCATCTTGGGTGCGCTGCATGAGCGCAACACCACCGGCGTGGGCCGCAAGGTGGAGGTGTCGATGTTTGAGGCCATGACGCACTTCAACTTGGACGCCTTTACCCATCTATTCTCGGCCAACGAAGTGATGGGGCCGTTCAGCCGCCCCAGCGTGTCGCAGTCGTATGTGCTCAAGTGTTCAGACGGCAAGTGGATCGCGCTGCACATGTCTTCTCCCCTGAAGTTCTGGCAAGGCCTGGCCACGGCGATGGAGCGCGCCGATATTTTTGAAGACCCACGCTTCGCCACGCGCGAAGGCCGCATTGACAACCAAGAGGCGCTGATGCATGTGCTGGGCGGCATCTT
>JAYVPU010000209.1:0-19185 GCA_043757205.1 Comamonadaceae bacterium
CAGCGATCAGGGGGACGTTGGTCCATTGCAGAGCCGCTGCCACTAAACCACTCCACAACAAAGGCAGTGTGATGTCATCAGGCAACAGCGTGGTGTCCCAGTCGATCACACCCAGGGTGAGCAGTGCGGCCGAAAATGCGGCCCAAACCAGCGTCGTGGGCGTGTCACCCCACTTCCAGACGCAAAAGGTGAACAGGACGGCAGTTGTCAACTCCACCAGTGGGTAGCGCAGGCTGATCGGAACACCACAGGCGGAGCATCTGCCACGCAAGAAAAGGTAGCTCAGCACCGGGATGTTTTCATACCATCGGATTTGATGGCCGCAGGGCTGGCAACGTGAGCGCGGCAGCATCAAATTGAACCGTTCGGATTCAGGCGGAGAATTGCCTGACATCTCGGCGCATTCAGCCACCCATTGCCGCTCCATCATTTTGGGCAGACGGTAAATCACCACATTGAGGAAGCTGCCAATGAGCAGCCCCAAGACACCCGCCAGAGCGACTTCAAACCCCTGAAACGCCTGCATCAAACCACCTGGCCCAACTTGAAGATCGGCAGGTACATGGAAACCACAATACCGCCAATCAAACCACCCAAAAACACAATGATGATGGGCTCCATCAGGCTGGACAGACCGGCCACCATCTCATCCACCTCGGCCTCATAAAAGTCGGCCGCCTTGCCCAACATGTGATCAATCGAGCCAGACTCTTCGCCAATAGAACACATTTGCAGCACCATGGACGGGAACAGGTTGACGTTGGTCATGGCCGTCGTCAGACTGGTGCCGGTGGACACCTCTTGCTGAATCTTTTCGGTCGCTGTTTGATAGACCGTGTTACCCGAAGCACCACCCACGGAATCGAGCGCCTCCACCAAGGGCACGCCCGCTGCGAACATGGTGGACAAGGTACGGGTCCAGCGCGCGATGCAGGATTTATTGATCAAGTTGCCAAAAATAGGCACCTGCAGCAGCAGACGATCCATGAATTTCTGCATTTTTTCATTGCGCTGCCAGGCTTGCATGAAAAAGTAAATCGCTCCCCCAATGCTGCTAAAGATCAACCACCAGTAAGCCACAAAAAACTCGCTGATGGCCATCACAAACAGGGTAGGGGCAGGCAAATCGGCGCCGAAAGAAGTGAACACTTCTTTAAACGCCGGGATCACGAAAATCATGATCACCGCCACCACCACAAAGGCCACCACCAGCACGGAAGTGGGGTACATCAAAGCGGACTTGATCTTGGACTTGATGGCTTCTGTTTTCTCCATATAGACCGCCAGGCGATCCAGCAACTGATCCAAAATACCGGCCTGCTCACCCGCCTCAACCAAGTTGCAATACAGGGTATTGAAGTACAGCGGGTGTTTGCGAAACGCCGTGCTCAAGGAGGTGCCGGTTTCCACATCGACACGGATGTCGTTGAGCAGTTTGGTGACACTGGCATTGGTGTTGCCCCGGCCCACGATGTCAAACGCCTGCAGCAAGGGAACACCGGCCTTCATCATGGTGGCCAACTGGCGGGTGAAGAGCGCAATGTCTTTGGGCTTGATCCTTTTGCCCGAACGCATCTTGCGTTTCTTGAGCTTGTTGACCAGAATGCCTTGGCGACGCAGTGCGGCTTGCACTTGGTTCTCGCCAGCGGCCCGCATCTCACCCCGCACAATCTTGCCCCCCCGGTCTTTGCCTTCCCATTCAAAGACAATCTCTTTCGGTCCTTTGTTTTTTGCAGTTGCCATGGTGTGCCCGGGTTCCTTACGGTTTATTCATTGGTGCAGGCCACAACCTCTTCCAGCGAGGTCATGCCCATTTTGACTTTGTGCAAGCCCGATTGACGCAAGGAACGCACGCCCTCAAGCTTGGATTGATGCGCGATTTCCAGAGCTGAACCATCCCGCAAAATGATGCGCTGAATTTCTTCCGTGATGGGCATCACCTGGTAAATACCGACCCGACCTTTGTAGCCGTTATTGCACGCTGCACAGCCCACCGGGCGGTAGGACTGCCAGCTTCCATCCAGCTCGCTGCTGTCATAGCCCGCCTCTAATAAAGCCTCATTCGGAATATCAGCTGGGGCCTTGCAATTCGGGCAAAGTCGGCGCGCCAATCGCTGCGCCGTGATCAAAATCACGCTGGAGGCAATGTTGAAAGGCGCGATGCCCATATTGCGCATGCGGGTCAGCGTGGCCGGGGCGTCATTGGTGTGTAAGGTAGAGAGCACCAAGTGACCCGTCTGCGCCGCCTTGATAGAAATATCTGCCGTCTCCAGGTCGCGGATCTCACCCACCATGATGATGTCGGGGTCCTGCCGCAAGAAGGACTTGAGGGCCGCCGCAAAGGTCAAACCCGCCTTGTCGTTCACGTTCACCTGATTGACACCGGGCAGGTTGATCTCTGAGGGGTCTTCAGCCGTGGCGATGTTCACCCCCGGCTTGTTGAGCAAATTCAAGCAGGTGTAGAGCGACACCGTCTTGCCCGAACCCGTGGGGCCGGTGACCAAAATCATGCCGTAAGGCCGCGCAATGGCCTTGAGCAAGCGTTCTTTTTCTTCGGGCTCATAGCCCAGGGCCTCAATCCCCAAACGGGCGCTGCTCGGATCCAAAATTCGGATGACGATTTTTTCGCCAAACAGGGTGGGGAGGGTGCTGACGCGGAAGTCAATCACACGATCCGCACTGACTTTGAGCTTCATGCGCCCGTCTTGCGGGATGCGCTTTTCCGAGATGTCCATGCGCGAAATCACCTTGATGCGCGAGGCCAGTTTGTCCTTGATGGCGATGGGCGGTGAGGAAATTTCGCGCAGCTCACCGTCAATGCGAAAACGCACGCGGTAGTTATGCTCGTAGGGCTCAAAATGCAAATCTGAGGCCCGCATGCCGATGGCATCGAGCAGCATTTTTTGCAAGAACTTGACCACCGGCGCGTCATCGACATCCGAAACCTTGTCGTCTTCCGCTTCGTTGACGGGCTCAGAAGCGCTCTCATCAAACTCAAAGTCACCGCCGATGATGGTGTCCATCGTCTCGGTCGCAGTTTTGGAGTTGACATCCACGAACTTGAGCAGCTTGTCGTACTCGGCAATGATCCAGTCCACCCCCATCTGGCTGGCGAACTTGATTTTTTCAGCCGCAGCCTGGTCAGACGGATCGGCCGTGGCCACCGACAGCCGGTTGTTGCGCCGACTCAAGACGACCACACGGTAATCCTGGCAAATCTTGGTATCAAGCAAGCCCTTGGGCAGGCGTTGCGGGTCAATGGCGTCGATGTCGATCAAAGGCGCGGAAAACGCCACCGACATGGTGTGCGCCAGGTCATAGGGCGAGACGACCCCCGAGCCGGTCAGTTCGGCAATGAAACTGCTGCGCTTGGTTTCTGCCCTGCGGTAAATTTCCTCTGCCGATTGCTGCCCCAACTTACCCGCCAAGATCAAGGCCCGACCAAGTCCTGGCAGTGCGATGGCGGCGGTTTCTTTTAGAATGGCGGAGGGGACAGCAGTCATGGGCTGAGAGTAAGTGGCGTACTTTGGAACGGTGGCGGAATCATCGCTGATTGCCGGATCGGTGTAAATCGAAACCGCTCAGGCCAATTGAAAGCAGACGTTGCAACACAACAGGTCGCAAGAGAGGAAAAGGAAATTGATTGGTCGGAATGAGAGGATTCGAACCTCCGACCCCTTCGTCCCGAACGAAGTGCGCTACCAGGCTGCGCCACATTCCGATGTGTGTTTTTGGCTGCCGCCATCAGGTCTGACGACCCAATGACAGTGCGGCCAATTGTACCAAACTGTCCACGTAAGAGCCTGCCGGAAGCCGCCTGGCTTGCGCCATGGCGCGCTCGGCCTCCAGCGCCGCTGCTTGACGCGCCACTTCGAGCGAGCCGGTCTGGCGCACGATGCGAATCACCGTATCCAACTCAGTGACCGAGCCGTTTTCAATCGCGCTTTGGATCAACGCGCGCTCAGCCTGCGTGCCGCGCTGCATGGCGGCAATCAAGGGCAAAGTGGCCTTGCCTTCGCGCAAATCATCGCCCAGACTCTTACCCATCACGGCGGCATCACCGTCGTAATCCAACACATCGTCAATGACCTGAAACGCCGTGCCCAGAGCATTGCCGTAGTTGGCACAGGCCTCTTCCATCGCGGCGTCTGCGCCCGCCAAAATCGCCCCCACACGGGCACTGGCCTCAAACAGTTTGGCCGTTTTGGAGCGGATGACTTGCAGGTAGCCCGCTTCGTCCAAACCGGCGTTGTGCATGTTCATCAACTGCAACACTTCGCCTTCGGCGATGACGTTGGTGGCGTCGGCCAACACCTGCATGATGCGCATGTTTTGCGCGTCCACCATCATCTGGAAGGCGCGCGAATACAAAAAGTCCCCCACCAGCACGCTGGCCGGATTGCCAAAGGTTTCATTGGCCGTCGCGTTGCCCCGGCGCAGGGCTGAATCATCCACCACATCGTCATGCAACAAGGTGGCGGTGTGAATGAACTCCACCACGGCCGCCAGATTGAAACGCTGCTCACCTTGGTAACCCAGAGCCCCGCAAGTCAGCAGCAGCAAGGCCGGACGCAGACGCTTGCCGCCGGCCGAGATGATGTAGCGCGACACTTGAGCCACCAGCGGCACGCCTGAATCCAGTCGCTGGGCAATGACGCGATCCACCTCGCGCATGTCGTTGGCGATGAGGGCAAGCGGAGGGGTGGGCGGGGAAACGTTCACAGGAGCGAGGCTGAAAGCCGGTAGTAAGTCACGCAATTATAGAAAACCACCCACACCACCCCATTCATGCAGCGGACATTTTTTTGAGAGCAGCACCGCGTCGGTGATACTCGCGGCCTCATCAACCGAAATGGAGACCTTCATCATGGGTATGCTGCATGAGTTCAAAGAATTTGCCGTCAAGGGCAATGTGGTCGATCTCGCCGTGGGTGTGATCATCGGCGGCGCGTTTGGCAAGATTGTCGATTCCGTCGTGGGCGACCTGATCATGCCCATCCTGGGGGCTGTCATCGGCAAGCTGGATTTTCCCAACCTGTTTTGGGTACTGGGCAGTATCCCCCCGGGTACCGGCACCACGCTCGACGCCTTGAAGAAAGCCGGTGTGCCGGTTCTGGCCTACGGCAGCTTCATCACCGTGGCGGTCAACTTTGCGATTCTGGCCTTCATCATTTTCCTGATGATCAAACAGATCAACCGCATGAAATCTGCCGAAGTTGCCGCCCCCGCCGCTGCGCCTGTGACACCCGAAGACGTGGTGCTGCTGCGCGAGATCCGCGACAGCCTGAAAAAGTAATCCCGCCCTGTATACCGGTGCGCGTCAGCCTACGAGCTGGCGCGCCATGCGAATCGCCTCAATCAGGCTGGAAGCATCCGCGACGCCCGTCCCGGCAATATCAAATGCCGTGCCGTGGTCCGGACTGGTGCGCACCAGCGGCAGGCCCAGGGTGACGTTGACCCCTTTCTCGACCCCCAGGTACTTCACAGGGATCAGGCCTTGGTCGTGGTACATCGCCACCACCACATCAAACTCGCCTGGTTCGTCCTTAGAAGCGCGTGCCCGCATGAACACCGTGTCCGGTGCCCACGGGCCGCTGACATCCATGCCCTGTTGACGCGCTGTCTCAATCGCCGGAGCGATGACCTCGATCTCTTCGCGCCCAAACAAACCGCCCTCGCCCGCGTGCGGGTTTAAGCCAGCCACACCGATGCGAGGTGAGCGGCCCAGCACGGTCTTGAGCGCATCGTGCGTGATGCGCAGGGTCTGTAGCACTTGGTCAAACGTCACCGCCTCAATCGCCTCGCGCAGTGATACATGAATGCTGACCAGCACGGTGCGCAACTCATCATTGGCCAACATCATGCGCACCGGCAGCTCGGCCACCGGCTGGCCCACATACGCCGCCGCCTGAGCTTGCAGCAACTCGGTATGACCGGGATAGCCGTTGAAGGGCGGCCCCGCCGCTGCCAAAGCCTCTTTGTGCAACGGCGCAGTGACGATGGCGGCCACCTCGCCCCGCAGCGCCGCCTGCGCCGCCCAGACCACACAGCGCCCCGCCAGATCACCGGCTTCAGCGCTGATTTTCCCATAGGATATGGGCACAAGCAGCTCCTGAATCGATAGCACAGGCAAACAATTCGGTGGCAACGTCAAGGCCTCATCGGGTCGTTCAATCAAGACCAGCGGCAGCACCAGCTCACCGTCACGCTGAATCAATTGGGTTGCACGTCGCAGCGTGTCCACTTCCCCCACGACAAAACAGCCCTGGGTCAGCGCGGGCTCGTCGCGAAAAGCCTTGGCAATGATTTCCGGGCCGATGCCCGCGACGTCGCCCAAAGTGATGGCAATGGGTTTGAGTGGAGTGCTTGGCATGTTGAACTCAGGCCGGGTTGTCGATCTCAATGAACTCATGCGCCAGTCCCAGTTGCGCCGCGACGTGCGCGGCCACCGCCGGTGCGCCATAGCGCTCGCTGGCATGGTGGCCGCAGGCGATGAAGGCCACACCGCACTCGCGCGCCAAGTGCGCCTGCGGCTCGGAGATTTCGCCCGTGATGAAGGCGTCGGCCCCAGCCGCAATGGCCGCTTCAAAATAACTTTGCGCACCGCCGGTGCACCACGCTATTTTTTTAATAGCTGTTTGTTCTTTATTTATAAGCGTTACAGGTCGATTTAATACTTTTTCCACATGCAGAGCCAAGACGGATGCGCTAGAAAAACCCGTTTCACCCTGGCCTGCCGTTCGCGCGCCGATAAAACCCAAGTCCTGCTCGCCAAAGCGAGCGCTGGCGCTCAGACCCAGCTTCAAGCCCAGTTGCGCGTTGTTACCCAGCTCGGGGTGCGCGTCCAGCGGCAGGTGGTAGGCGAACAGGTTGATGTCATGCGCCAACAGCAAAGCCAGCCGCTGCTTCATCCAGCCCGTGACGCGTCCGTCCTGCCCGCGCCAAAATAGACCGTGGTGCACAAAAATGGTGTCCGCCTGCACGGCAATCGCCGCTTCGATCAACGCCCGGCTGGCCGTCACACCCGAAACGATTTTTCGCACCTGGGCTGCGCCCTCCACCTGCAAGCCGTTCGGACCATAGTCACGAAAGCGCTCCGGCTGCAACAGGGCGTCAAAGGTCTGGAGAAGGTGTTGGCGTTCGATCATGAGAGCAATTGTCGGTCAGTCAACCCCTGCCGCTCTACAATTTCAAACATGAAACGATTCTGGCTACTTTTCTCCCAATCCGTCACCGTCCTGCTGGCGGCGTATTTTGTAGTTGGCACGCTCAAGCCCGAGTGGCTGGGCAAGTCCCCGTCGCTGTCTGGGGCCGTGGCGTTTATCCAGGCACCGAGTGATCCCAATGCCCCACCGCCGCCCGGTAGCCTCAGAGTCGCCGCACAAAAAGCGGCCTCCGCCGTGGTGAGCATCAACACCAGCAAGGCGGCCCGCAAAAATCCCAACGCCAACGACCCCTGGTTTCGCTTCTTTTTTGGCGATCAGAGCAACGAGCCCCAAGTCGGCCTGGGCAGTGGCGTCATCGTCAGCGCCAGCGGCTACGTGCTGACCAACAATCATGTGGTGGAGGGCGCTGACGAGATCGAAGTCATCCTCAACGACAGCCGCCATGCCCGGGCCAAGGTGATTGGCACCGACCCCGAAAGCGATCTGGCGGTTCTGAAAATCGAGCTCGACAAACTCCCCGTCATCGTGCTGGGCAGCTCAGAGGCCCTGCAAGTCGGCGACCAGGTGCTGGCCATCGGCAACCCTTTTGGCGTCGGCCAGACGGTGACCAGCGGCATCGTCAGCGCGCTGGGGCGCAACCAGCTCGGCATCAACACCTTTGAAAATTTCATCCAGACCGATGCCGCCATAAACCCCGGCAACTCGGGCGGCGCGCTGGTGGACACCCTGGGCCACCTGCAAGGTATCAACACAGCCATTTACTCCCGCTCCGGGGGCAGCATGGGCATCGGCTTTGCCATCCCCGTTTCCACCGCCAAACAGGTGCTGGAGAGCATCGTGAAGGAGGGGCGCGTTACGCGGGGCTGGATCGGCGTGGAGCCCAATGAACTCACGCCCGAACTGGCGCAAACCTTTGGCGTGAAGCCGGACACGCAGGGCGTCATCATCACCGGCGTGCTGCAAAACGGCCCCGCCGCCTCTGCGGGTATTCGCCCGGGTGACGTGGTCACCGCGGTGTCGGGCAAGGCCGTGCACAACGTCTCAGAACTGCTCTCCAGCGTAGCGGCCTTGCCACCTGGAACGCCCGCCAAATTCATGCTTCAACGACAGGAAAATTCCCTGACGTTGGACGTCACTCCAGGCCTGCGACCCAAACCACGTCAAGCGCCTCAGTAGCCCTTGGCTCTGCCATGCGATGCGCGCACACACCAAACTCTCAGGGACTGCTCGTTGAAAACCACTGCGCTTGAAAATTTCAATCTAGCATCGGCCATCCATCGCCACGCCCTGAAAAGTCCAAAATCCACAGCGATTGCAAGCCAGGGCCAAACCCTGAGCTACGGTGCGTTCGCACAGCGCGCGGCACGATTGGCATCGTGCTTGACGGATCATCCTGACTGGCCGCGTCGGACTGGTCAAGCGCCACGTGTCGGCATTCTGGCGTCACGGGGCGTCGATGCCTGTGTGGCTTTGCTGGGGGCTTGCTGGGCTGGGGCCACCTATGTGCCTATCGCCCTGAAGCAGCCGCAAGACCGCATACTGACCCTGCTGGCGCAATGCGACCTGTTTGCCATCATCACCGACGATGAAGGCCTGAAATTGCTGGCCGGGCGCTTGCTCCAAGCCTGCCCGACGCTGGTGATTCATGTCGGCCAGCCACCCTTGACGGCTTGGGAGAACCCCTCCCACCCACTGATCCAACTCACGTCACTGCCCCCAGCGACTCTGTCAGCACCGGCCTTGGTGAAGGCGTCTGACACGGCCTACATCATCTTCACCTCCGGCACCACGGGCACCCCCAAGGGTGTGATGATTTCCGCAGGAGCAGCCCGGCATTACGTGACCATGATTTGCCAGCAACTGGGCTTGCAGGCCAGTGACCGCGCTTTGGAAACCTGCGAACTCAGCTTCGATTTTTCGGTGCACAACATGTTCTCGACCTGGCAGGCCGGGGCGGCCTTGCACATCTTGCCCGCAACCACCGTCATGAATGCCGTCAAATTCGTCAAGAACGCAGGTCTGACAGTTTGGAATTCCGTCCCGTCACTCGCCGGCATGTTGCGTCAAATCAAAGCCCTGGCACCGGGCAGTCTGGCGACGCTTCGCCTCACCATTTTCGGCGGCGAGCAGTTGCCCGCGAGCACCCTCACGGCTTGGCAAAGCGCGGCACCCAACAGCCGCATTTTCAACCTGTACGGCCCTACCGAAGCCACCGTCTTTTGTCTGTGCCAAACCGTTTCCAGCCCCTTGGCCCTGACGCCGGGACGCGACGCTGTTTCAATTGGCCTGCCACTGCCGGGCAACGACGCCAAAGTCGTGGATGAAAACGACCAAGACGTCGCCCGCAATACGCCCGGTGAACTGCTGATCACTGGCGTTCAGCTGGCTGACGGCTATCTCGGTGCGCCTGCACTGACGACAGCGCGCTTCCCCCTGCTGGAGGGTCGGCGCTGGTACCGGACCGGCGACCTGGCCCTGTGCGATGAGCTCGGCCGCTTTCATTGCCTGGGCCGGATCGACAACCAGGTCAAGGTGCTGGGCTATCGCGTTGAGCTGGAGGAAATCGACGCGCACCTGCGCATGGTGTGCGGCTCAGACATCGTCGGCTCGGTGGCCTGGCCCCTGGCCGATGGCATGGCGCGCGGCATCGTCAGCTTTGTCCATGCCGCATTCATTGATACGCCGCAAACACTTGAAGCACTGAAATCGCGTCTTCCGCCCTACATGCTGCCCAGCCGCATCATTGCCCTGGACACGCTGCCCCTCAACGCCAACGGCAAGGTTGACCGCAAAGCGCTACGACAGTTGCTCGACACGCAAGCCTCATGAGCGCGCCGGCACAAGGACCTGTCGGGTCAACCTCAGCGACAGCCCTACGCAGCAGCCCTGTGCCTAGGGGCCAGTTGCGTACATTGTTCGCCATTGATGAGCGTGAGGCGGTCATCAGCGTGGCGCAGACCGCAACCGGCAAGCTGCTGATTTTTGTGCTCGCCATGGTCGCGGTCGCCTCGCGACTCCCTTGGTGGGAGTCGGCCTGGGTTGTTAGCGCAGCCATGGCGACGGCCAGCTTGCCGAAGCTTCGTACCCCCATCTTGTTCACCGCGACCTGGGTGGCGGCGTTTCTGGAAATGGGCTTGTCTCAAAACCACATCCTGGAGGATATTGGCGTCGTCCTTCAGCAGGAAAATGTAACGGACTTGTCGGCCACCGTGTTAGCCAGTTCCTCCCTGTTGGTTGTCATGCTCGGCTCATGGCTTGCACTCTGTGCGACGCGTTGGCATCCCCAATCCCTCCTCGCCCGGCGACCTCTGGTGACGCTCTTGCTGCTGGAAGTTGTATTGATTGGACTGAGCGCATCCCCTGTGACCCACGGCCTGATGCGCGCCATGCTATGGTCACTGTTGGTGGTTTTGACCCCTTACGTCTGGTTCTTGCCGTTCGCCATCATGGATCAGCGCTCGCGAGAACCCAGCCCGCCAGGGCTGCAAATGGCTCTGCTGCGTCCGTTCTGGAGCCCCGCCTATTTACCGTTCGGAAAAGGGGCTGCTCTGCTGCGCAAAACGTTAGCAAAGACGCCCAGGGACTTGAGCATCACCCAGCTCAAAGCCCTCAAGCTGCTGGTTTGGTCCAATCTGCTTTTCGGCCTGCAAGCCACCATCGAGTGGGTTGGCGAGCACCTGCTGAAAATTCCAAGCCTGCAAGCGGCCATCGATGCTTTTTTGAACGGTCACGCGCATCCGATGGCAAGCCGTTGGCTCGCCCTCATTTTGGAAGTCGCGACCTACTCGCTCAATATCGCCCTGTGGGCCGCCCTGTTCATCGGCATTGCCCGGCTGGCCGGTTACCGACTGCCCCGCGGTTCCTGGCGTCCACTTCAATCCCGCACGCTGATGGACTACTTCAACCGCTTTCATTACTACTTCAAAGAGCTTTTGCTTGATTTGTTTTTCATGCCCACATTTTTCACGGTGTTTCGACGCCACCCGCGGTTGAGAATGTTCTTTGCGACTTTCATGGCCGCAGGCGTGGGCAACGCGATTTGGCATTTTTTTTACGACATCCGGCTTGTTGCGACGATGGGGCTGGCCAATGCCCTTGAGACCTATACCAGTTACGCCTTTTATTGCGTGGTATTGGCCACGGGTATTGGCCTGTCTCAGGTGCGGGCCAATAGGGGTATTCGCCCGCCGTCAACGCCGCTTGGGCGCGCATACTCATTTTTATTTGTGTGGTCGTTTGTGGTTGGCCTTCATGTGTTCGGTGACGGGTCACGCAACCACACGCTTAACGAACGAGGCCGATTTTTGGCGAGCCTATTTGGAGTTTACTGATGGATACCCAAGCGAAACAAAAGCTGCGTGAATTTCTCACTGAAGCGATTCAAAGACAAACCGGTCAAAGCGAGTTTGCGGACGCTGATTCGCTGTTCATCAGTGGCCTGCTGGACTCCTTCTCCATGATGAATCTGGTCATGTACCTCGAAGAAGCCTTTGGCCTAGATTTTTCAAATTTTGAGTTTGATGTCAGCCTGATTGATTCGGTCAACGCCATTGAGACTTTGGTTGCCTAGACCTGGGTTGCCAAGCTTCAATGACTACTCATGCGAATGGCTGTGGGGATGGTCGTGCTCATGCGAATGGTCATGGTCATGGCTGTGCGGCTTGGCCGTGTGGCTGTGCCGGTGCATTTTTCCGCTGCCGTGGTCGTGCCATTCGCTCGGGTCTGACTTGCCATGGGCGCGTGGGTCTTCGTTAAAGACCAGTGACTTCACCGTGACCGGTACGGTGAAGGAAGGCATGCGAATGCGCCCGAGGTCCACAAAGTCAAAGCCCCACAGCGTGATGCCATCAATCACCAGCACCTCGCCCTGGACCCTTTCGTCTTCTTGCAACAAGTGCCCCAGGTTGTGCGCAATGTCGCCATCGGTCAGCACATAGAGCGCGCGTTTCTCAGCCAAGGTTTGGGGCAGGCCTTGCAGCAAGCCCTGAGCCAGGGCGGACAGGCGATCAAACGAGGGTGCGCCCAACCAGCGCAAAGATACAGCGACGTCCTGCTCACCCTCCACCAAGTCATGGCGGCGGAACGACTGGCCCAGCGCCTGCGCAATTTCATCGGCCTGAATTTGCGGGCCCAAGGCCAGATTGAGCGGAATGACTTGCAGGTTTTTACGCGGCAAGAGCACCACCGGCTCGGAAATAAAGGTGGTGTTGCCGCTCAGTTGCACGCTGTACTCGGAGGCCCCCAGCACGGTTGCGCGTATGCATTCACCGGCGGGCAAGAGTGGCGCGGGCAACAGGCCGTAGTCAATGCGCTGACGCACCGAGTTGCCAAACAGCTTGCCCAAATCACCAAAGTCACGCATCTCGCGCTGGTACACATACTCGCCCACACCGCCCGAGAACATGATGCCGTCGAGCTGACCCCAGTCTTCAATCGGGTCGGTCAAAAACAAATGCGTCAAGTCATCACGGCTGAACGTTTGCGTCAGCACACGCATCAAGGCCTCGGCCATCCACTTGGCCACCTTGGCCAAATCCGCACGATGGACTTTGTGGCCCACCGCCCACTCAAAGCCCGCCTGGCGCGCCAGGTACTGGCCTGCGGGCTCCAGCCGCGTCAGCACATCGTGGTCGTCCACCACCATCAGGCGGCCACCCAAGTGCACAGCAGCGGTAGCCACCAATTCGCCGTCTTGCACCAAGCCAAGTTTGGTGGTGCCGCCGCCAATATCGACGTTCAGAATGCGGCTCTTGCCGTCATACGAGCGCTTGGCCGCACCCGAGCCGTACACGGCCAGCATGGCTTCCATGTGGTGACCCGCAGTGGCGCAAACGAACTCGCCGCCCTGCTCGGCCAGCACGGCGGCAATGGCCCCGCTGTTTTCACGGCGCATGGCCTCGCCCGTGAGGATCACCGCGCCCGCATCCACCTCGTCGGGGTGCAGGCCTGAAGCGCGGTAAGCGCGGTCGATGATGCTGCCCAGCGCTTGCGCATCAATCAGTGAATCACTCAAATAAGGCGTAAGGGAAATCGGCGACTGGTAGAGCGCGGTGCGCTCCACCACGGCGTAGCGGCTAGACAAATCTTCGGCAATGCGGCGCAGGTGAATGCGCGAGAACACCACCTGTGTGCCCGAGGAGCCGACGTCGATGCCCACGCTGTGCAAGATGACATTGTCTTGCCGCCACAAAGACTCTTGCTGCGGGTCGTCGCCCGAGAAGTCACCGTCGTGGTCATGGTCATGGTCGTGGTCGGCATCGCCCTCATGGCTGTGGAAGTTGTCCTCGCCGAGTTGATGATCCTTGATGGTGTGCAAGGCTTGGTCGTCGCGCTCGATATTTGTCATGGCAGTCCGTGAAGCCTCAATAAAACTGATCAAAATGCACCTGATCCATGGGCACTTTGCGCGCAATCAAGAGCTTGAGCAGCGACTGTGCCATCAGGGCCGGGCCTGCGAAGTAAATCTCCATGTCAGCCAGCCGGTCGCCGTAGGCCTGATCTACCATGTCGTGAACAAACCCACGCGCCAAACCCTCGGGCAACGGCGCTTCGCTGTCCAGACCCGACACAACGGCGTGGTAACTACCGCGCTCCCGCCAGCCCGGCAAAACCTGCAGCATGTCTTGCCCACACACGTCGGCGGGCAGGCGGGCTCCGTACACAAAATGCAGTTGACGCGCTTCGAGTGCCGCACTGGCAAAAGCACCTCGTGCCACCGATACCATGGGTGATAACCCTGAACCACCGGCCACACACAGAATGTCGCGTGCTGCGTGTTCACGCAAATAGGCCATGCCATAAGGCCCGTCGATCTCCACAGCATCACCCACGCGCAATTGCTCAAACAGCGCGGTGGTCCCTGCGCCTTGCGGCAAGCGCCGCACCTGAAACGCCAGTGCCGTGCCGCTCACACCCGCATTGCTCATGGAGTAAGCCCGTGGCCCCGTCACCCCCGCCAGTTGCACCAAGGCATATTGACCCGAAGCAAAAGTCATGGGCTGGGCCAGCTCGAAGCTGAATTCAGAAATGTCATGCGTGATGGTTCTGGATGAAACCAAACGCGCACCGGTGCGCACAGGCGTGTGAAGCGGTCGGTATTTATCGCCGGTGCGCAGCTTGATTTGCAAATCACCTAGCGCGCGGGTCTGGCAACCCAGCCACTTATTTCGCAGCTTGTCTTTTTCACTCAACCCTGGCGCTTCGGGCCAAAGGGTGCTGACTTGACCTTCGATCAACTCAAACTTGCAATTGCCGCATGAGCCAACATTGCATTCATAGGGAAAGGCAATACCGTGGCGCAGCGCCGCGCGCAGCACCGTGTCGTCTGCGGCGCAGAAAAAGGACTGGTCCGTACCAGCAAGGTGAACAGCGTGCACAGCATCGTCCATTAAGAAGATCGTTGAATAAATAGGCCCGCTTCAGGCCCGGTATCCCAACTGGGTTGAGATCGCCTGCGCCGTGCTGATCAGCACGGGCGTGAGACTGCGCAGTCGGCGCAGGGTGAGTCGCTGGCTGGGCCCACCCACACCGATGGAGGCAATCACGTTGCCGCTGATGTCCCGCAGGGGGGCGCCCATACCGCGCATGCCCTCTTCCGACTCTTCATCATCAATGGCATAGCCAGTCGCACGGACATCCGCAAACGCCTTGATCAGCTTAGCGGGCTCGGTTTTTGTTTGCGGAGTGCGTGCAATGAGCGGCGCTTGCAACACCTGTTTGATCAGGTCGTCGCCGCCAAAGGCCACCAGTGCACGCCCCTCCGACGTGCAAAATGCAGGCTTGAGCGTGCCAATATAGCTGCGCATGCGAATCGCCTCGCGGCTCTCCAGGTTGAAGAGGTAGAGCACGTTGGTGTCATTGAGCACGGCCAGATTGACCGTTTCTCCGGTGCGCTCACGCAGCGCATGCAGATAAGGTTGGGACATGTTGGAGACGTCCAGCCGCCTGCGCACCAGCGCCCCCATCACAAACAGATTGATGCCCAGCCGGTAGCGACCGGTCTCGGGGTTTTGCTCTAACAACCCCTCGCTGGTCAAGGTCACGGCCAGCCGGTGTACCGTGCTTTTGGCCAGGCTCAAGCGCTTGGCCAGACTGCTGATGCCGATCTCGGACTCGACCTCCGAAAAGCACTTGAGTACGCGAACAGCAGCCACCACCGAGGACAAGCGGGAGCCTTTGGGTGACGTGGATTCCATGGACGGTGTACTTCAAAAAATGAGGTGATCGGATCCTACTGCATTTTCCTCAATTCAGAACAGCGTTCCGTATAAAAGAAAATCCGAACTTTGCA
This sequence comes from Comamonadaceae bacterium, assembly GCA_043757205.1. Taxonomy (GTDB): domain Bacteria; phylum Pseudomonadota; class Gammaproteobacteria; order Burkholderiales; family Burkholderiaceae_C; genus CANCDA01. The sequence continues at coordinate 15,457 of JAYVPU010000209.1, forward strand.
GCGCCCACGTCCGTGTGTGAGAAAACATCGAGACCTCATAACGACGAGGGTAAACCCGAAGGCGCAAGCCTTGACAGTTTGTAGCGATTCCCGCCTAATCTTCTGCGTACCGTTATGTGGATCATTGTTCCACATAAGGGAACAATCTATCGACACACGTTTGGAGATTATTGAGTGGAGATTTCAATTCCGGTCAGCGCTACACCCTCTCGCTGGGCTCGGTTCGACGCCAAGTGGCTGATCATTGGCCTGTGTTTGCTGGTGGTGGCCGTGCTGGCACTGGTGCCCTTTTCTTTCATGATCTGGCAGAGCTTTCACACGCCTGAAACCTCGTCCACGCCGTCCACGCTCACTCTGGGCAACTACGTCACAGCCTACACCAACCCCGAGACGGTGGCGATCTTCTGGAACTCGGTCAAGTTCGCCCTGGGCGGCTCGGCACTGGCCTTTGTGATTGGCACAGCCCTGGCCTGGATGAACGAGCGCACCAACACCCCCATGCGGCGTCTGTTTTTCGCCCTCTCCATCGTGCCGCTGATCATCCCCAGCATCTTGTTCACCATCTCCTGGATCATGCTGGCCAGCCCCAAGATTGGGCTACTCAATATGGCGGCACAGTCGCTGTTTGGCCTGGATCAACCACCGTTCAACATCTACTCGATGTGGGGCATGATTTGGGTGGATGGCCTGCACTACTCGCCCATGGCCTTCCTTCTCATGTCCTCGGCGTTTCGAGCCATGGACCCGTCGCTGGAAGAATCGGCGGTGATGAGTGGCTCCAGTGTGCTCAGCACCTTGTACCGCATCACCTTGAAGCTGGTGTTCCCCGCCATTCTGGCCACCGTGCTGACCTTGTTTGTGCGCGCCATCGAATCGTTTGAAGTGCCCGCGCTCTTGGGGCTACCGGCTGGCATTCAGGTCTTCACCTCGGCCATTTACCAAGCCATTCACCAGTACCCCAGTCAGATCGGTCTGGCCGCGGCTTACTCGGTAATTCTGTTGGTGTTGACCACCGGCGGCATTTATGTGCAGGCCCGCATCTCGGCGTCCGGCAACAAATACGCCACCATGACCGGCAAAGGATTCCGACCGCGCACCATTGATCTGGGGGGCTGGCGCTATTTCACGCTGGGCATCTTCATCGTTTACTTCCTTCTGATCGTCGTGTTGCCCTTTCTGGTGCTGCTGTGGTCGTCGCTGCAAAAGTTCTACGCGCCACCCTCCATGGCCGCGCTGCAAAACGTCACGCTCGATGGTTACCGCTACATCCTCGGCTCCGACACCATTCGCAAAGCGGCGCTTAACAGCCTGTGGATGTCCATCGCCACCGCCACCATCGTCATGTTGCTGGCCTCGGTGGTGTGCTGGATCGTGGTCAAAACCAAGATCCCGGGCCGCTGGCTGCTGGACAACATCGCCTCGCTGCCCATGGTCTTCCCCGGCCTGGTGCTGGGCGTGTCAATCATGATTTTTTACCTCACCTTTGACATCGGTATTTACGGCACCTTCTGGATCATCCTGCTGGCCTACATCACGCGCTTTTTGCCCTACGGTCTGCGCTACAGCACCACATCGATGATTCAAATCCACAAAGACCTGGAAGAGTCAGCCGGCATGAGCGGCGCGAGCTGGTTCACCGTGTTTCGCCGCATCATCTTGCCGCTCTTGAAGCCGGGCCTGATCGCGGGATGGATTTACGTGATGATCGTGTCCATCCGCGAGTTGTCCACCTCCATCTTGTTGTACAGCCCCGGCAACGAAGTGATCTCCATCGTGATCTGGGAACTGTGGGAAAACGGCCAGTACGTCGAGCTGTCGGCGCTGAGCGTGCTGTTCATCTTCATGCTGCTGATTTTGGTCGGCATTGCCCAGGCGGCGGGTAAGCGGTTTGGCGTTAAAGAAGCGTAAATTTCCATAAGGAATCAATGTGTTAACTGTCAGTGGTCTTCATACCGAATATGTGAGCGACAAGGGCGTGGTGGTCAAGGCCGCGCAGGACGTGTCCTTCGAGGTGCCCGAGGGCAAGTTATTCACCTTGCTCGGCCCCAGCGGCTGCGGAAAAACCACCACGCTGCGCTCCATTGCGGGCCTGGAAAAACCCACGCTGGGCGAAATCAAAGTCAATGGTGTGTCTGTCTACAGCTCGCACAACAAAGTCTTCACGCCGCCCAATAAGCGTGGCTTTGGCATGGTGTTTCAGTCTTACGCCATCTGGCCGCACATGACGGTGTTTGCCAACGCCAGCTTCCCGCTGGAAGTGGGGGCCAAGAAGTACAGCCGCGAAGAGATTCGCACCAAGGTGATGCGTGTGTTGGAGTCGGTCGAACTGGCGCAATACCATGACCGCGACGCTACCCGTTTGTCTGGTGGCCAGCAACAGCGCCTGGCACTGGCACGCGCCCTGGTGATGGAGCCGCAACTGCTGTTGCTGGACGAACCGCTGTCGAACCTGGACGCCAAGCTGCGCGAGAAGATGCGCTTCGAGTTGAAGAAGATTCAGCGTGAATTGAACATCACCACCATCTACGTCACGCACGACCAGTCCGAAGCCCTTGCTTTGTCGCACGAGATTGCCGTCATGCGCAACGGCCGCATCATGCAGCGCGGCACGCCGCGCCAAATCTACGAGACACCCACCAGCGAGTTCGTGGCCGACTTTGTGGGCAGCATCAACTTCATTCGCGCCACGGTGCGCGGCATCGACAGCGTGAGCGTGAGCGTGAGCGGGCAGATGGTGTTGGATTCAGAGTTGGGTCTACTGCAAGTGCCTGCAAACACCGAATTCAGCGTGGGTGAATCCGTGCAGGTGTGCATTCGGCCGGAAGACATCGTGCTCAGCGATACCCCGCCCCAAGTCGATCACCACAACCACTTCTTGGGCACCGTTCACCTCAAAGTGTTTTTGGGTGAGGTGTTTGACTTTCAGGTTCAGGTGGGCGAGAAGATCATCCTGGCCCGCGTTCACCCCAGCCAAAAGTCGCCCGTTAGCGCGCCGATCTATGTGGTGCTCAATCCCGCCAGCTGCATCGTGCTCAAAGCACAACCCCAAGACAAGTCCTGAACACGCGCGCAACACATCGCACTCCATTCCAATTTTCCTTCCTTTCAGAAAGCCCACCCCATGAGTGAAACCAAAACCAACGAGCCGTCGGCCAACGCCGTGCCCAACGAGTCGCATTACCACAGCAAAAAAGACCGCACCTTTGTGCGCGCCATTGCCGGCCCTTACAACCTGGGCGATGAGCTCAAGCGCCTGCGCGCCATGCCGCGCGTGCGCAAGGGCTCCGACATCAAGTTCAACGACGGCCCGCAAGCCTTCAGCCGCCATTACGTGGAGCCCAAAGACGGCATCACGCAAACCTTTCACATGCACCTGGAAGAGTACGGCCCCGGTGGCCGCTCGCAAAAGCATGGTCATGTGAACGAAGCCGCCTTTTACATCCTGGACGGCACCGGCTACGAAATCCATGACGGCATTCGCTACGACTGGCAGGCCGGTGACATCGCCGTGGTGCACAACAACTGCGTGCACCAACATTTCAACGCCAGCGACGAGCGCCCCGCGCGCGCCCTGGTCATCAAGACCAAGCCTATGTACATGTTCATGAACATGCTGTTCCAGCACCAAGTGGAACCCCGCCCGAGTGAGCCCGCACCGGGTGGCGAAGGCTTCAAGGCCCGCAACGACGAACAAGACTTCAACCACCCCGAAGGAGGTTACTGATATGG
>JAYVPU010000210.1:0-19160 GCA_043757205.1 Comamonadaceae bacterium
GTGAGAGAGCACCGAGTAGCCCAGGCCCAGTGTGAGCAGAGCACCCCAACGAAGGGCTTGCTTCAGCTCGGTTCTGAGTGCAGCGATCACTTCGTTCGATGGGCGGCGATATGGTCGCAGAGGTTGCGCAGCGACTGGAAAATGGCGTGGTTGTCCTCGTGGTCTGCGCGTAGCTGCAAGCCGTAGTGTTTGGAGAGCACCAGCGCAATTTCAAGAATATCAATCGAGTCCAACCCCAGTCCGTCACCGTACAGGGGCTCGTCCGCTTGCACATCGGCCGCAGCGACTTCCAGATTCAAGGCGCTCACCACCAATTCGGCCACTTCAAGCAGCAGGGCTGGCTCAGTTGGTGAGGATGTGGCTTGCGCCGTCAGGTCGGACATAGGCATAGATTAGAGAGGGTGGAATTGCCAAGAGGCGCTCGATTTTAGCTGGATTTGCCTGGTCTTTACTCTGCTGAATCACAGCCCACATCCGAGGCGTTTTTGCTGTTCCTACAATAGTCGCATGAAAAAATCATTTGTAGTCGCGGGCGTTGTTGTTCTGGCCGTAGTAGCTGTAGGCTGCGGGTGGTGGTCGCAGCGCAACGGGGGCGACGCGGTGCAGTACCGCACGGGCAAGATCGAGCGCGGGGCTTTGCAGTCGGCCGTGTCGGCCACGGGCGCGGTGAGCCCGGTGACGCAGGTCACGGTGGGCACGCAGGTGTCGGGCCAGATCAAAGAGGTGTTGGCCGACTTCAACGCCGAGGTGAAAGCCGGGCAGCTGATCGCCGTGATCGACCCCGAAACCTTTGAGTACCGCGTGCGCTCGGCCCAGGCTGATGTAGAGGCCGCGCAGGCCGTGGTGCTGACCGCGCAGGCCAACCTGATGGCCAGCCGCGCCCAGGTGTCCAGCGCGCAAAACGACTTGACCGAGGCGCGCCGCACCCACGCCCGCAACCTGATGCTGGTGGACAAGCAGTTCATCGCGCAAAGCGAGGCCGACAAGTCCAACGCACTGGTTAACACCACGGTAGAGGCCGTCAAAGCCGCCCAGGCGCAGGTGGGCGTGGGGGACGCCCAGGTGCGCAGTGCGCAGGCCAATGTGGCTCAGCGCGAGGCGGCGCTGGCGCAGGCCCGCATTGACCTGGCGCGCACGCGCATCACCTCGCCGGTGACTGGCATCGTGATCAAACGCGCCATTGAAAAAGGCCAGACTGTGGCTGCCAGCTTGGCTTCGCCCGAGCTGTTCATCATTGCGCAAAACCTGCGTGACATGCAGGTCGAGGCCAGCATCGACGAGGCCGATGTGGGTCGTATCCGCACCGGGCAAAAAGCCAGCTTCACGGTCGATGCTTTCCCCGGCCAAACCTTTGAGGGCCAGATCGCCCAAGTGCGCAAGGCCGCGCTGAACGTGGCCAACGTGGTGACCTATGTGGCGGTGGTGACCTTCTCCAACATCGACGGTCGCCTGCTGCCCGGCATGACGGCCAATGTGCGCGTGGTGACGGACCAGCGCGAGAACGCGCTCAAGGTGCCCAATGCGGCGCTGCGGGTGCGCATTGCGGGGGTGGAGCCGGTGGCGGTTGTTCCTAATTCAGGAGCTGTTCGTGGAGATTCTGCGGGGCCTACAGGCCCAAATGGCACTAAGAATGAGGCTGAAAAACCCGCTTCTGCTGCGCCTGCTGTGGGCCAAGGCGGTGGGGCTGGTGGCCCGGCTGCTGAATTCCGAAAGCGCTTGGAGGCCGAACTCAAGCTCACGTCGGCTCAAATCGAGAAGGTCGATGCCATCTACGCCTCGGTACGCCCGAAGTTTGCTCAGCTTCGTGATCTGCCCGAAGCGGACCGCGCCAGGGCACGCGAGCGCATCAGCGCCGACATTCGCGCCCGCATTGCCGACGTGTTGACGCCCGAGCAAAAGCCGCGCTACGCCGCCATGGCCGCTGAACAAGCAGGCCGCACCGTGACCCGTGGGCGCATCTACCTGATGGACGCCGAGGGCAAGCCCAAGGCCTTCAATGCGCGCTTAGGCATTAGCGACGGCACCAGTACCGAGCTGATCGTGCCGCCCAACTCGGCCGATGCGGACGCGCTCCAAGAGGGTGCATCCATCATCACGGGCACGGTGATCCCGGGCTCGGCCAGCACGCCCGCCCGCACCGGACCAACTGGCCCGCGCATGGTGTTTTGATATGGCCCTGATTGACGCGCTCGAACTTACCAAAGCCTATGTCATGGGCGACATGACCGTGCACGCGCTGCGGGGCGTGAGCCTCGCCATCAACGAAGGTGACTTTGTGGCCATCATGGGGGCATCGGGCTCGGGCAAGTCCACGCTGATGAATATTTTGGGCTGCCTGGATTTGCCCACTGACGGTCAGTACCACCTGGCCGGTGAAGCGGTGCAGGGCATGGCCCCGGATCAACTCGCCTCTATCCGCAACCGGCGCATCGGTTTTGTGTTCCAGCAGTTCAACCTGCTGCCGCGCACCTCGGCGCTAGAGAACGTGGAGTTGCCCATGGTCTATGCCGGCATCAAGGCCCCTGAGCGGCACGAGCGCGCTCTATTGGCGCTGCAAAAGGTGGGGCTGGGGGATCGCGCCATGCACACACCGTCAGAACTCTCAGGCGGGCAGCAGCAGCGCGTGGCGATTGCGCGCGCCTTGGTGAACAACCCACAACTTATCCTGGCCGACGAGCCCACCGGTGCGCTGGACACCCAGACCAGCGAGGACATCATGAATCTACTGACCGACCTCAATCGCCAGGGTATGACGGTCGTGATTGTCACCCACGAGGCCGACATCGCCGCCTGGGCACGGCGCAAAATCGTCTTTCGTGATGGCCATATTTTGGAAGACGTGAGTCAACATTTATCCGTTCGGGCTGAGCCTGTCGAAGCCCTTCGACAAGCTCAGGGCGAACGGGAACGTGCTCAGGGCGAACGGGAAGGAATGGGTGCGAAAGAATGAACTTCTTCGCCGCCCTCAGAAGCGCCCTGCGCGCCCTCGCCGCCAACACGCTGCGCAGCATCCTCACCATGCTGGGCATCATCATCGGCGTGGCCGCCGTCATCACCATGATTGCGGTGGGCAGCGGTGCCACTGAGCGGGTGCAGGCGCAGATGAAGGGACTGGGCTCCAACATCATGTTGGTGCTGCCGGGTGGCGTGTCGCAAGCCGGGGTGCGTCTGGGTGCGCAAACCCGTCAGCGTCTGACGGAAGAAGACGCGCTGGCGATCTCGATTGAGATTGCCGAGGTGCAGGTGGCTGCGCCCACCACGCGCACCAGCGGCCAGGTGGTGGGGGGCAACACCAACTGGGGCACCACGATTTTTGGGGTGAACAACGATTACCTGGAGGCGCGTGACTGGAGCTTGGTGTCCGGCCGCCTCTTCGACCCCGCAGAGCTGGCGGGATCCGCCAAAGTGGCGTGGATGGGGCAAACGGTGGCGCGTGAAATCTTTGGCGAGCAAGACCCGGTGGATCAGGTGGTGCGCGTGCGCGGCGTGCCGATGAAGATCATCGGCGTGCTGGCCAAGAAGGGTCAAAACTCCATGGGGCAGGACCAGGACGACGCACTCATGATCCCCATCAGCACCCTGCGCAACCGCATCTGGGGCGGTGACGCGACCAGCCGGCTTAAACGCGTGGGCTCGATCATGGTCAAGGTGCGTGAAGGCCAGAGCATGAAGGGCGTGGAAGACAGCGTGAAAGACCTGTTGCGCCAGCGTTTCAAGGTGCCTGTGGGGGTGGAAGACCCGTTTCAGGTTCGCAATCTGACCGAGATTTTGCAGGCGCAAGAGGAGTCCAGCCGCATCATGACGCTGCTGCTGGCGGCGGTGGCAGGCATCAGCTTGGTGATTGGCGGCATCGGCATCATGAACATCATGCTGGTGAGTGTGACCGAGCGCACGCGTGAGATTGGCCTGCGCATGGCGGTGGGCGCGCGGGGCAAAGACATCTTGGCGCAGTTCCTGATTGAGGCCGTCACGCTGTCCATCATCGGCGGCGCATTGGGCGTGTTGCTGGGTGCGGGCTCCACCTGGGCGGTGGGCAATTTTGCCGGCTGGCAGGTCAGCATGTCAGCCGCGTCCATTGTGTTGGCGGTGGGCTTCTCGGCGCTGGTGGGCATCTTCTTTGGCTTTTACCCGGCGCGCCGCGCTTCCCAATTGCTGCCCATCCAGGCTTTACGCTACGAGTAAAAACCCGGCGAGTCATCAGAATTCGTATTCGACCTGCAAACGCAGCGTGTTGTCCGGGGCGGCTTTGGAGGTGCCCATCAACCACGCGGCGTTGTACTTGATGGCGCGGCGCCCTCCAAACGGCAGCTTGCCAAAAATGGCTGGCCCGACGCGGTGCGATTGTTCGTCCTGCGGTGACCAGCGGTCCACCGTGCCCATGTCGCCAAAGGCTTGTACGCCGAATTCCAACTCGGGCTTCCAGCGGTACTTGGCTTGCCACTGGTATTTGAAGAGCAGGTCGTTGGCCGCAGCCGCGCCGTAGTTGCGCTGAAAGAGAAAGTTGGCGTTGACTTGCACCTTTCCAAACTCGGTTTGGAACAGCGGGCCCCACTTCACCTCCCAGCCTTCGTCGTGGTCCATGGGGCGTTCGATCTCAACCAGGAAGCCCACGTCCACCGGGTACTTGCCGGGCTCGGTCAACTGGAACTTGTTTTCCCACTCGATGGCGTCGAACTTGGTGTTCTCGTTGAGTTCGCGTTTGTACTTGACGTACATCTCGGTGAACCACCACTGCGTGACACCATAGCCCAAACCCAGGCTGGCAGCGGCTTCATTGGGCGTGTCTTTCTTGTCGGACGAGCCCATTTTGAAATCGATTTCCCGCTCACCGTAAGTCACGGCGGGGGTGTACACGTAGTCGGAGGGGCCGGCGAAGGAATGGAGCGGGGACAGCAGTGCCCCTGCGACCAGAAGCGGCGCATAGATTTTCATAAGTTGGCTTTCAGGGCGTGTGTTTAAAAGTGGGGCGAACGCGCGCTACGCGCATACCGCTCAGTACAAGTGCGAGGGTGCTGACGTAGAACACCACTTGAATGCCGGTCGGCATGGCTTCATAGCCCATCAGGGTGTGCAGTACGCGGCCTGCCAGCGAGGCGTTATCGAGCAGCCAAGTGGTGTTCCACAGCGGGCTGGCCAGGCTGGGCAACACGTCCGCTTGCACCAGAAAGCGGGCCGCCTGGCTGGCCATGGACGCTGCCAGGAACAGGATCAGCACATTGGTGACCGTGAAAAAAATGCGGGAGGGAATGCGCAGCACACCGGCGTAAAGCCCAACGCCCGCCAAACAGCCCAGCACTAGGCCCAGCGCACCACCGCCCAGCACGCTGCCAAGGGTTTCTTCGCCGCCACTGAGCAGTCCGTACAGGAACAGGGCGGTCTCCGAGCCCTCGCGCAGAATGGCCAGGCCCACTACCAGTGCCAGGGCGGACATCTCTCGGCTGCCAGACGTGACATCCTTGCCCAGTTGTTTGGCATCGCGCGCCAATTCCATGCCGTGGCGAGCCATCCAGATGTTGTGCCAGGCCAGCATGACAGAGGCCAAGCCTAGTACGCCAGCGTTGAACAGCTCCTGTCCCATGCCTTGGGCCAGGTCGGCAATATGGCCGGTGAACGCTGCCACCAGTAGCGAACCCAGGACACCGGCCACGATGCCCGTACCCAGCCAGGCATTGCGCGAGCGCATGTCACGCGTGGCCACGGCGATGATGCCGATGACGAGGGCCGCTTCCAGGGTTTCCCGGAAAACGATGATGGCAGAACTCAGCATGGCCACTTACTCCGCAATGATGACGCCGCGCGCCGTTTTTTCATGGAACTCGCCAATGAAGGGGTAACGACCGGGCTTGAGCGGGCCGATGTAGATATTGGCCTTGGCACCGGCGGCGATGACCTTTTCGCGGTTGAGTTCGTGGCTCTCGAACTCTTCGGGCGTGGCGTCCTGGTTGTGCACCACCAGCTTGACCTTCTGGCCGACAGGCACGCGAATTTCGGCGGGCTCAAAGCGGTGGTCTTTGATGACCAGCGCGAACTCGGGGTCAGCCGCCCAAGCGGACAGGCAAATCAGGGGAATGAGCGCAAACAGCTTTTTCATGCAACTTCCTTTTGTAGAAGAGAATGATAACAGTTCTTATTTGCATTTAAAAGAATGAGCCCTTAATACCCTGTGGTCAGCGGGCACTTTTGAAGGCGCGCACAGGAGATGCCCTGTATTCGCAGGCACCGGTGGCGTGCAGCAATCGGATGTTTAGCTTTTCAGACGCGGCACCAGTTGCATTGCGTTGCCGCGCTCTATGGCCTGCACCGCCGCCTCAGTCAGGCCGAGTTTGCGAAGGGCTGCGGCTTGCGTGTTCATCGGCACATAGGGGTAGTCGGAGCCATACACAACTTGGGACTCGGGCACCAATTTGAGCAGGGACGCCATCGACGACGGGTGCGTGGCGTTGGCGGTGTCGTAGAAGAGACGACGGAACTCCGCTTCGTAGCCGTCAGGCGCAATGGTTTTGGCGTCCGGTCTGAACTTGAAAAAATAATCCATACGCCCGGCCAACATCGGCACGGTGCCGCCGCCGTGGCTGAACAGCCATTTGATGTCGCGGTTGCGCGCCAGCGTGCCCGAGAGCAACAGACTCACCACGGCACGCGTGGTGTCGTGCGGGACTTCAATGACGGCGGGGAAGGTGCCCACCGACAGGCGCGCGCAGCAAGCCGCCACCAAGGGGTGAAAGTACACGAGGGCCTTGCGGCGATTGAGTTCGTCGAACACGGCCTTGAAAGCGGGGTCGCCCGGCCACTTGTCACCGTAATTGGTCTGAAGGCCTACGCCGTCGGCCTTGAGCACGTCGAAGGCATAGGCGATTTCTTTCAGGCTCGCTTCAACATCCACCATAGGCAGCGTGGCAAAGAGGCCGAAGCGGCCTGGGTAGTCTTTGACCATTTTCGCACCGTAGTCATTGCACTCACGCGCCATGGTGATGGCATAGGCCGGCCCTTTGTCGAACCACACGCCGGGGGTGGAGGCCAGCGACAGCATGCTGGTTTGCACGCCCGCAGCGTCCATGTCGCTCAGGGCTTTTTCGACCGACCAGCCCACTTGCTGTGTGAAGTGGGGAATCTTGCGCTCGACCTCCCAGTCAAGCCAGGCCTTTTGGTAGGCGGGCGAGTAAAAGTGATGGTGGGTGTCAATCAGCTTGGGGGTCGCGGTGGCTGCGTCCATGCTGCTGCACGCTGGCAGCGCCGCCGCTGCGCCGATGGAACTCAGCAACTGCATGAAGCTGCGCCGTGAGCCGAAAGGCCCGGCGGCGCTTGGGCAGTCGCAGGCTGTAGGGTTGTGGGTAAGTATCGTGCAATCCTGGCTGTTGTCCATCTTCATGGTGCGGTCTCCTGGGTGGTTGTGTTGATTCCCTCGGCCCCGACACTCTACATCGGTGCCTTACATCCCCGCATAATTCGGCCCACCCCCGCCTTCGGGCGTGACCCACACGATGTTTTGCGTCGGGTCTTTGATGTCGCAGGTTTTGCAGTGCACGCAGTTCTGCGCGTTGATTTGCAAGCGGTCGGTATTGTCGTCGTTCTTCACAAACTCGTACACCCCAGCCGGGCAGTAGCGGGCTTCGGGCCCTGCGAATTGGGCGAGGTTGATGCTCACGGGCACCGACGCATCCTTCAAGGTCAAATGCGCCGGTTGGTTTTCGGCGTGGTTGGTGTTGCTGATGAAGACGCTGGAGAGTTTGTCAAAGCTGATCTTGCCGTCGGGCTTGGGGTAGGCGATGGGCGTGCACTCTGCCGCAGGCCTGAGCGCCAGGTGATCGGGCTTGCTGCCATGCAGCGTCCACGGTGGACTTTGGATGCCCAGCTTGGGCAGCAGCCATTGCTCGATGCCGGTCATGACCGCGCCGACCCACATGCCTTTTTTGTACCAGAGCTTGAAGTTGCGCTGCTGCATCAGTTCGGTCATCAGCCAGCTGTTCTCAAGGGCCTCAGGGTAGGCGCTCAACTCGTCTGCGCTGCGGCCTGCCGTTACCGCTTCATACGCAGCATCGGCGGCCAGCATGCCGGTCTTGATGGCGGCATGGCTGCCTTTGATGCGTGCGGCGTTCAGCGTGCCTGCGTCACAACCCAGCAGCGCGCCACCGGGGAACACGGTTTTGGGCAAGGCTTGCGGCGTGCCGTTGTTGATGGCGCGTGCGCCGTAGCCGATGCGCTTGCCACCTTCCAAGTGGGCGCGGATGGCGGGGTGGGTCTTCCAGCGCTGCATCTCCTCAAACGGACTTAAGAAGGTGTTGGTGTAATCCAGGCCAATCACAAAACCCAGCGTCACCTTGTTGTCTTCCAGGTGGTAGAGAAAACCGCCACCAAAGGTGCTGCTGTCCATCGGCCAGCCGGCGGTATGCACCACGCGGCCGGGTTGCGCTTTGGCGGGGTCGATCTCCCACAACTCCTTGATGCCGATGGCAAAGCTTTGCGGGTCTTTGCCCTCAGTGAGATTGAATTTTTCAAGCAACTGCTTGCCCAGGTGCCCGCGCGCGCCTTCGGCAAACAGGGTGTACTTGCCCAGCAGTTCCATGCCGATCTGGAAGTCGCCCGTGGGCTCGCCGTCTTTGCCAATGCCCAGGTTGCCGGTGGCCACGCCGCGCACCGCGCCTTGATCGTCGTACAGCACTTCGGCGGCGGTGAAGCCGGGGAAGATTTCCACGCCCAAACTTTCAGCCTGCGCACCCAGCCACTTCACCACGTCGCCCAGGCGCACCACGTAACAGCCGTCGTTGTGGAAGTTGCGCGGCACCAACCAGTCGGGCGTGCGGGTGGTCCCGGCTTCGGTCAGGAACAGCACGTCGTCGCCGGTCACGGCTTGGGTCAGGGGTGCGCCCAAGTCTTTCCAGTTGGGCAGCAGCTCGTTCAGGGCAATCGGGTCCATCACCGCGCCCGAGAGGATGTGCGCGCCCGGCTCGGAACCTTTTTCCAACACCACCACCGACACGTCCTGGCCTTTTTCAGCGGCGAGTTGCTTGAGGCGGATCGCTGCGCTCAAGCCCGCTGGGCCAGCGCCGACGATCACAACGTCGTAGTCCATGGCTTCACGCGGGCCGTATTGGGTCAGAATGTCTTGCGGTGTCATAGGTTTATCGTTTGAAAAGCTGTGGTTGATGGGTTCGGGTGTTGGGTGACTTTAGCGCGTTCAAGACCAGGCCACGGTGGCCGTGAACATGTAGCCCGCGCCATAAACCGTTTTGATGATCTTGGGGTTTTGGGGGTCGGCTTCAATCTTGCGGCGGATGCGCGATATGCGCACATCAATGCTGCGGTCGGTGGGCGACAGGTCACGCTGGCCCAACAGTTGTTCGCGCGTCAGGATCTGATGGGGGCGCTCGACAAAGGCCCGCAGCACCTGCGTTTCAGCCGTGCCAATGACATGCTCGCTGCCATCGGGTGCGCGCAAACTATTGGCGGCGCAGTCCAGCGTCCAGCCGATGAAGCTGGCGTAGCGCCGCTGCTTGGTTGCACCCACCTGGCCCGGCGCACCTCGGCGCCGCAAGATGCTGCGCACCCGCGCCACCAGCTCACGGGGCTCAAACGGTTTGATCACATAGTCGTCAGCACCGAGCTCAAGGCCCATCACGCGGTCGATGGTGTGACCGCGCCCGGTCAGGATCAGAATGCCGCAACTGCTCAGCGCTGCGATTTGCCGGATCAATTCAATGCCGTCCATGTCGGGCAGTCCCAAGTCCACCACACACAAATCGGGGCGCTCGGTCTGCAGTCGGCGCAGTACCGACGTGCCGTCACGAAAGCATTCAACCGGGTGACCAAATTCTTCCAGCGCCTGCATCACCAGTCGTGCCACGCCTGCGTCGTCTTCCACCACGTAGATGAGCTGGCGCACAGCGCCCGACTCAGTGGGAGCTTGACCCGTGAGAGAGCGCACGGTCAAAACGACTCCCCCTGCAACAAGGCGGCCAGCTGGGCCTTGGTGAAGGGCTTGGCCAGCAGCGGGATGCCGGGCAAGTCGTCTGAATCAGGTGCATAAGCGCTCATCAGGATGATTTTAGGGACTTGACCTTGCTGGATGGCGTGGTGTGCCACCTGACGCCCATCGACCCCGCCCGGCATCACGATGTCGGACAAGAGCAAGCGGATGCCCGAGGTCTGGTCCAGGATTTGCATGGCCTCCTGGCCGGTTTCGGCTTCCAGCACGGAAAATCCAAGATCAAGCAGGAGTCGGCGCACCACCCGGCGCACATTCGCGTCATCCTCGACCAGCAGGGCCAAGCCCTGGCCCGGTGGGGCGCTTGCCTGTGCGGCATCATCGCCTTGTCCCGGCTTGCGAGTGGGGGCATCGACTTCAGACGGCAACCAAAGCGTGACCGTGGTGCCCTTGGCCGGTGCACTGACGATGTCAACCGTGCCGCCGGACTGGCGGACAAAGCCGTAAACCATGGCCATGCCGAGACCGGTTCCGGTGCCGGGGCTTTTGGTGGTGAAAAAAGGCTCAAACACACGGGCCCGGGTGGCCGCGTCCATGCCGCAGCCGTTGTCGCTCACCTGCACACACACGTAGGGACCACTGGGTAAGTGAAGACCACCCGCCTGCTTGGCATTCAGTGTTTCTGCTTTGCATCGAATGCTGATGTCGCCACGGCCTTCGGTGGCATCGCGGGCGTTGAGAATCAGGTTGACCAGCGCATTTTGCAGCTGGTTGCTGTCCAGGCGGGCGTTCAGCGTGTGCGCGTCCAGATGGACTTTCAACGTGATGGCTTCGGGCAGGGAGCGGCGTACCAGTTTGTCCACGGCGGCGACGATGTGGTTCACATCAACCACATGGGTCTCAACCGGATGTTTGCGAGAAAACGACAGCAGTCCCTTGATCAGCTCGGAGCCACGCCGGGCCGCCTCAATGGCCGGGTCGATGAATTCGGGCAGATGGGGCTTGGCCGAGGGTTCCTCGGCCAGAGCCGTCAGGCTGCCCAGTATGACCGTCAGAATGTTGTTGAAGTCATGGGCAAAGCCGCCGGTGAGCTGGCCCAGGGCCTCCATTTTTTGCGCCCGCGCAATCAGCTCGTGCGAACGGCGTTGGTCGGTGATGTCAAAGGTCAACTCGAAGCAGCCCGCGACCGAGCCGCCGGCCGCGACTTCAGGGATCAGCGACGTGCGCGCCACCAGGTTGCGCCCGTCCACCGTGCGCACGTCGTATTCAAAGGTCACCGCTTCGCCGCGCTGGGCGCGCGCCACATGGGGCCGGATTCTGCCGTAGGTGTCTGAGCCGAGAAATTCACGGGCGCTGACCGCTTGCAGCTTGGCGGGATCCAGGCCAAACCAGTCCTGGTAGCCCCGGTTGATGTAACGGTAGCGTCGGTCGCTGCCCACGTAAGCCACCAGCGCGGGGATGGAGTCGGTGATGAGCCGCATTTGCTGTTCGCTGCGCAGCAAGGAGGCCGTGCGTTCGGCCACGCGCGACTCCAGCAGGGCATTGTGTTCTTGAATTAGCCGCTCGGAGCGGCGTTGCTCGGTGACATCCGAGTACAGCGTCACGAAACCATGCTGGGGCACCGGTACGCCGCGCACCCGCAGCACCCCGCCATTAGGCCGGATGCGCTCAATGTCATGGGCCGCAAAGGCGCGGGCCGCGATCACCCGCTCCGCGATTTGCTGCTCCGGGTCGCCCACACCGTATTCACCGCGTTCGGCGTTGAAGCGGATGAAGCTCTCAAACGGCGCGCCGACGTAAGCCATGGCGGTCGGAAAGTCGAGCAAACGCAGGAAGGTCTGGTTCCAGGCCACCATGCGCAGGTTCTCGTCGATCAGGGTGAAGCCCTGGTCAATCAGGTCCAAGCCGGCCTGCAGCGACTCGTGACGCTTGAGGCTGTCCGTTGTGGGCGTTGAGCTCGGCAAAGGTTGGCGACTCAGGTTGGCTTGGGGGTGAATTTCCATCAGCGGATTCTAGAAGCGTGACGACCCAGCAGGCCTGGTTGCAATCATTCGTCACATTTGCAAGGGATTGTTGAAAACATGTTTGTTGATGATGCGCCTCATTCATAAACGACTCTTTGCGATGGGTACTGCTACAGGTACGCGGCAAAGGGCAAGAGGAGTCTGCCATGCGTCACAACCATCCCTACCGGCTGGGTCTGGACAAGAATGCCGCCAACTTTGTGGCGCTGTCGCCGCTGAGTTTCATTGAACGCTCGGCCACGGTATATCCAGATCGGCTGGCTGTCATTTACGGCACACGCCGCCAAACCTGGGCGCAAACCTACGCCCGCTGCCGTCAATTGGCGCACGCCCTGGTTGTCCGTGGCATTGGCGAAGGCGATACCGTGGCGGTCATGCTGCCGAATGTGCCCGCCATGCTCGAAGCCCATTTTGCTGTGCCCATGTCGGGGGCGGTCCTCAATACCTTGAACACCCGGCTGGATGCCGAAGCCATCGCCTTCATGCTGCAGCACGGCGAGGCTAAAGTGCTGTTGACAGACCGTGAGTTTTCCGCCGTGGTCCACAAAGCCCTGGCCATGCTGGGTGACAAGCGTCCGTTTGTGATTGAGGTTGAAGACGACGAAGCGCCCGCCGGTCAGGCCGTGGGCGACACCAGCTATGAAAATTTCATTGCCCAGGGCCGGGCAGACTTTGAGTGGGCGCTGCCGGGCGATGAGTGGGATGCCATCGCCCTGAACTACACCTCAGGCACCACGGGCAACCCCAAAGGCGTAGTGACCCACCACCGGGGCGCTTACCTGAATGCCGCCAGCAACGTCATTTCATGGCAGTTGCCGCACCATGCCACCTACCTGTGGACCTTGCCCATGTTTCACTGCAATGGCTGGTGTTTCCCCTGGACCATGGCGCTGATTGCAGGCACCAGTGTTTTTCTGCGCCGGATTGATCCGGCCTTGATTTTCCCGCTGATCCGCGAGCACCACATCACCCACATGTGCGGTGCCCCCATTGTGTACAGCATGCTGATCCATGCGCCGGTGTCGCTGCGCGAGGGCATCACGCACACCGTTAACGGATTGATCGCTGGCGCTGCACCACCCGCCTCGGTGATTGAAGGCTGTGAGGCCGCCGGGATTGATCTGACCCATGTCTATGGCTTGACCGAAGTCTATGGCCCGGCTGCGGTGTGTGCCAAGCAGGAATCCTGGGCCGCACTGCCAGCCGAAGAGCGCGCCCGTCTTAATGGCCGACAGGGCGTGCCCTATCCGCTGCAGCAGGCGGTGACCGTGCTCGACCCTGACACCATGCAACCGGTGCCGGCCGACGGCGAGACCATGGGCGAGATTTTCTTCCGTGGCAACGTGGTGATGAAGGGCTACCTGAAAAACCCCAGCGCCACCGAAGAGGCTTTTGCGGGTGGCTGGTTTCACACCGGCGACCTGGCCGTGATGTACCCGGACGGCTACGTCAAGATCAAGGACCGCAGCAAGGACATCATCATTTCAGGCGGCGAAAACATTTCATCCATTGAGGTGGAAGACGTCTTGCACCGTCATCCCGCCGTGCTGCTGGCCGCAGTGGTGGCGCAACCCGACGAGAAGTGGGGCGAAGTCCCCTGCGCTTTCTTGGAGTTAAAAGTCGATGCGCAGACGAGTGAGGCGGAAATCATCGAGTTCTGCCGCCATTTGCTGGCGCGCTTCAAAGTCCCCAAACGCGTTGTTTTCTGCACGCTGCCCAAGACCTCGACCGGAAAGATCCAGAAGTTTTTGCTTCGCGATCAGGTCAAGTCAACCACCGCCATGGCGTGAACCCGAATGAGCTCAAGCACAAGGAAACCTCATGTCCAGTGACATCATTCTCCAGACCCAGGGTCTGACCAAAGAGTTTCTTGGTTTTGCCGCCGTCTCCGGGGTTGACCTCCAGGTCAGGCGCGGCAGCATCCATGCGCTGATCGGCCCCAACGGTGCCGGCAAGACCACGGTCTTCAACCTACTAACCAAGTTTCACCCGCCTTCGGCAGGAACGATTAAGTTCAACGGCATCGACATCACGCGCGACAGCCAGGTGCAGGTGGCGCGGCGCGGCATGATTCGCTCGTTTCAGATCTCGGCTACTTTTTCGCACTTGACGGCGCTTGAAAACGTGCGCGTCGCCTTGCAACGAAAACGCAGCGATTCATTCAACTTCTGGTCGTCTGAAAAGCGCCTCGACGTACTGAATGACCAGGCCATGGCCTTGCTGACGTCGGTGGATCTGGCCAGCTTTGCCGATACCGTCGCGGCCGAAATGCCCTATGGCCGCAAGCGCGCGCTGGAGATTGCAACCACCTTGGCGCTGGACCCCGAACTCATGCTGCTGGATGAGCCGACCCAGGGTATGGGCCATGAAGACGTGGACCGCGTGGTGGAGTTGATTCGCAAGGTCTCGGCCAATCGCACCATTTTGATGGTCGAACACAACCTGTCCGTGGTTGAAACCCTGTGTGACCGGCTGACCGTGTTGCAGCGCGGCAGTGTGCTGGCGGAAGGGGACTACGCCACCGTGTCAAAAGACCCGCGTGTTCTGGAAGCCTATGTAGGAGTCGAAGCATGAGCAGCACCCCCCATCCCACTAGCGAAGTGCTGCGCGTCAGCGGCCTGCATGCCTTCTATGGCGAGTCACACATCCTGCATGGCGTTGATTTGCACGTGAATCGGGGCGAACTCGTCACGCTGCTGGGGCGCAACGGCTCCGGGCGCTCCACCACGCTCAAGGCCATCCTGGGGCTGGTGGGTCGGCGCACCGGCTCCATCCTGTTCAACGGCACCGACATCACCGCGACGGCACCGCACCTGATCGCGCGCCTTGGCGTCGGCTACTGCCCCGAAGAGCGCGGCATTTTTGCAGGACTTTCGACCGAAGAAAACCTGATGCTGCCGCCCGTGGTGGCCCCTGGCGGCATGACGCTGGAAGAAATCTACGTCATCTTCCCCAATCTTTACGAGCGGCGCAACAGCCCGGGCAGTCGATTGTCGGGTGGCGAGCAGCAGATGTTGGCGATGGCCCGTATTTTGCGCACCGGTGCCAAGGTCTTGTTGCTCGACGAAATCACGGAAGGCTTGGCCCCGGTCATTGTCAAGAAGCTGGGCGAAGTCATCCGACTGCTCAAGACCCGTGGCTACACCATCGTGTTGGTGGAGCAGAACTTCCGCTTTGCCGCCCCCTTGGCCGATCGCCATTACGTGCTGGAACACGGTCACGTGCTCATGACGGTGCAGGCGCATGAGCTGGCGGCCAAGACCGACGAATTGCACGAATTGCTGGGTGTTTAAACGCCCATCCCCTGTCACTGTTCCCGTTCCTTTCACTTATTCAATTCAGGAGATTTTCAATGAAACTCAAGCAAATCGCCCAGGCCGTCAGCCTGTCCCTGTGGGTCGCCGGTGCCGCACAAGCGCAGATTTCCGACGGTGTGGTCAAAGTTGGCGTGTTGACCGATCTGTCCGGCCTGTATTCAGACCTGGCGGGCACGGGTGCCGTGCTGGCCACAAAAATGGCCATTGATGATTTCGTCGCCGCAGAAAAACCCACTTTCAAAATTGAAATGGTGTCGGCCGATCACCAGAACAAAGGTGACATCGCCGCCAACAAGGCCCGTGAGTGGTTTGAGCGGGACAAGGTTGACGTTGCCACCGAACTGGTGACCACCTCGGTCGGCCTGGCCGTGCAAAAGATTGCCAAAGAAAAGAACCGCATTGCCCTGATCTCTGGTGCTGGATCGGCCGCCATCACCAACGAGAGCTGCAATGACGTCACGGTGCATTGGACCTATGACACCTTTGCCGTCGCCAATGGCACGGCCAAGGCCGTGACCCAGGGTGGCGGGAAAAAATGGTTCTTCCTGACTGCCGACTACGCCTTCGGCCACGCGCTGGAGAAAGATGCTAGCGAAGTGGTCAAGGCCAACGGTGGCGAAGTGGTCGGCACCGTGCGTCACCCCTTCCCCGGTAGCGACTTCTCGTCCTTCCTGCTCAAGGCTCAATCGTCGGGTGCACAAATCATCGGACTGGCCAACGCCGGTGGTGACACCGTCAACGCTATCAAGCAGGCGGCTGAATTCGGCGTCACGCCCAAACAGTCCTTGGCTGGTTTGTTGATGTTCATCACCGACGTGCATTCCCTGGGCCTGAAAACCACCCAGAGCATGTACCTGACCGAAGGCTTTTACTGGGATTTGAACGAAGAAACACGGGCTTGGTCCAAGCGCTTCTTCAGCCAGCACAAGCGCATGCCCACCATGGTGCAAGCGGGTCAGTACTCGTCTGTCATGCATTACCTCAAAGCCGTCAAAGCCATCAACAGCGATGACACGGCCAAGGTCATGACCCAGATGAAGAAGACCCCGGTGAACGACTTCTTCGCCAAGAACGGCAAGATCCGCGAAGACGGTCGCATGGTGCATGACATGTACCTGCTGCAAGTCAAGAAGCCTTCCGAGTCCAAGTACCCATGGGACTACTACAACGTGAAGGCCACCATCCCGGCCGCCGAGGCGTTCCAGCCGCTGGCCGCTTCACGTTGCGCGCTGATCAAGCGCTAAGCCCATTTTGAATTTCTCCCTCCCCTCTGGGGAGGGTTGGGGTGGGGGCATCCGCCTGGCGCAAGTGCCCCCATCCCAGCCTTCCCCCAAAGGGGGAAGGAGCAAGTCACTGACTTCAATTTCAGTGGAACACTAAGGACTCAGGTCATGGAAATATTCGGCATCTCGTCACCGGCCTTTTTTGGCCAGCTCTTGCTGGGCCTCATCAACGGCTCGTTCTATGCGGTTCTGAGCCTGGGCCTGGCCATCATTTTTGGCCTGCTCAACATCATCAACTTCGCGCACGGCGCGCAGTACATGGTGGGGGCCTTTGTGGCCTGGCTGGGTTTAACCTACCTGGGCATCAACTACTGGACCTCCTTGTTGCTGGCGCCTTTGGTGCTGGGCGCGGTGGCGGCTGTCATTGAGCGCACCATGCTCAAACACCTGTACAAGTTGGACCATCTTTACAGCTTGCTGCTGACCTTTGGCCTGGCGCTGATTGCCGAAGGTGTTTTCAAGAATTTTTTTGGCGTCTCGGGCGAATCCTACGAGGTTCCCGAGTTGCTGCAAGGCGGCATCAACCTGGGCTTCATGTTCCTCCCCATCTACCGGGCCTGGGTGGTGGTGGCCTCACTTACCGTCTGCCTAGTGGCCTGGTTTGTGATTGAGCGCACCTCGTTGGGCGCGACACTGCGCGCCGCCACCCAACGGCCCGACCTGGCGCAGGCATTGGGCATCAATGTGCCGGTGCTGATCACGTCCACCTATGCGGCCGGTGCAGCGCTGGCGGCTTTTGCCGGTGTGCTGGCCGCGCCGATCATTCAGGTGAATCCGGTGATGGGCTCGAATCTCATCATCGTCGTGTTTGCCGTGGTGGTGATCGGCGGCATGGGCTCGATTTTGGGCTCCATCCTGACTGGCCTGGGCCTGGGTGTGATTGAAGGGCTGACCAAAGTGATCTACCCGGAAGCGTCGGCCGTCGTGATCTTTTTGATCATGGTGTTGGTGCTGCTCATCAAACCCGCCGGCCTGTTCGGCAAACAAGCTTGAAAGACGCGTCATGAAATCTCTTGTCTCCGCTGGTGGGCAAAACCGCACGCTCTGGCTGTTTACCGCCTTGATTGTCCTGGGCTCGGTTGCGCCCTTTGTCTTCTACCCGACCTTGTTGATGAAGCTGCTGTGCTTTGCACTGTTTGCCTGCGCCTTCAACCTGTTGCTGGGCTTTGCCGGTTTGCTGTCGTTTGGCCACGCGGCCTTCTTTGGCGGCTCTGCCTACATCACCGGTTACCTTTGCCGTGACCTGGGGCTCACGCCTGAGTTGGGCCTGTTGGCGGGCGCGGTCTTTGGCGGCGTACTGGGGGCCGTATTTGGTTTGATCGCCATTCGGCGCGCCGGTATTTACTTCGCCATGATCACCCTGGGTCTGGCCCAGATCATCTTCTTCCTCGCGCTTCAAATGAAGTTCACCGGGGGCGAGGACGGCATGCAGGGCATACCGCGCGGCAAATTGTTTGGCGTGGTCGATCTGACCGACAACATTGCCATGTATTTCTTTGTGTTCGCGATTTTTCTGGGCGGGTTCTGGCTGATTTACCGCACCATCCACTCGCCCTTTGGCCAGATCCTCAAGGCCATTCGTGACAACGAAGCGCGCGCCATCTCACTGGGCTATGACGTCAACCGTTTCAAGCTGCTGGCCTTTGTCATTTCGGCGGCCCTCACGGGGCTGGCCGGTTCCACCAAATCCCTGGTGTTCCAGTTGGCTTCACTGGGCGATGTGCACTGGCATACCTCGGGCGACGTGGTTTTGATGACCTTGCTCGGTGGACTGGGCACGATCCTGGGGCCAGTGGCAGGTGCCGTGACCATTGTGGGCCTGGAAAACGTTCTGGCCGACAAGGTCGGCTCCTGGGTGGCGGTGATCATGGGTTCGATTTTTGTCGTTTGCGTGCTGCTCTTTCGCCGTGGTTTGGTGGGTGAGATCGGCGCGCGGTTCAGCAAATCCCATTAATCAGTTGGGGGCAGCGCTGGTTCGCTTCGCGTAAAGCGGTCTGTCCCGCAAAGGTATCAATATATGAACGATCAGTCCGGTTACGACATTGAAGACTTGAAGGTTGGCATGTCCGCCAGTTTCGCCAAAACCATCACCGAGGCTGACATTGTTTTGTTTGCCGGTGTATCGGGTGACAACAATGCCGTTCACATCAATAAGGAGTTCGCCGCCACCACGGTGTTTGGCGGGCGCATCGCCCACGGCTTTCTGACGGCCAGCGTGATTTCTGCCGCCGTCGCCAATCGGCTGCCCGGGCCGGGCACGGTGTACTTGGGGCAGCAACTGCGATTTTGTGCGCCGGTGCGCCCCGGTGACACGGTTCATGCCACGGTCACCGTCAAGTCGGTGGATTTGCTGCGGGCCCGAGCGGTGCTGGACACCGTTTGCCGGGTTGGCAACCGGGTGGTCATCGAGGGCGAAGCCCTGGTCATGGCGACGTCTGTTGCGCGTCGCAGCCAGCTGCATGCCGCACTTTGATTTTGTTTTTTGAGTTCTGGAGAGTGTGGTCATGAAAATTTTGGTCGCCGTGAAACGCGTGGTGGACTACAACGTCAAAGTCCGAGTCAAGTCCGATGGGACAGGCGTGGACATCGCCAACGTCAAAATGAGCATGAACCC